>JAQUST010000004.1 GCA_028710495.1 Clostridia bacterium | reverse complement strand
CTTTTCATCAGCATATGTACGATTCAAGTCAATGTGAACTTCAGTGTTTGGAAATAGATTTTCAACGGCAGACTGTATTTCTTGATGGTCCGAATCTGTGAGTGATTTTATTTCAAAGGTTGACACATTGAACTGAACACGCAAAATATGAGTATCTTTGAAATACTCCGCATTCTTGAATTTCAGCATATTAAATTTGCCTTTAGTTTGCTTTTGAAATTCTTCAATAAATTTGTTCATATTGCCCTTTTATAAATATTTATCTTATCATATTAAATTTGTTTATATTTCCATTTTATATATGTTTTTCTTGAAGATTTGCAATTTATTCTAGTCTATATCTGAATGAACGGCAAGTATAATAATTCAATTTTGAAATGCTAAATATTATAGAATGCTTTTATTTTAACTGAATAAGTTGGTTTAAGTGTGTCATAAAACACTCTACAAGCTTTTCATTGTCAACTGTTTCAAGAATTTGACCTTTTGAAATGATAACAGATTTATCGCGTCCCCCTGCTATGCCCAGTTCTGCGTCCTCGCTTTCGCCTATTCCGTTCACTATGCAACCCATAACTGCAATCTTCAGGTTCTTCTCAATATGCGCTGTTGCGTTCTCTACAAGCTCAGCAAGCTTTTGAACTTCAATGCAAGTCCGTGCGCAAGTTGGACAGCAAACAACATCCACCATATTTTTTTTCAATCCGAGTGAATGAAGTATTTTCTTTGCAACTCTGACCTCATCGGTCAAGTCGCTTGTTGTGAGAGAAACACGAATAGTATCACCTATGCCTTGTTGCAATAAAGAGCCGATTCCAAGAGATGATTTTATTATTCCATTTTCGAAAGTTCCAGCTTCCGTAACACCTAAATGCAAAGGACAGTCGCTCATTTTGTCGAGCAACTGATTGGCTTTTATTGTTGTCAAAACATCTGAGGATTTTACGGATAAAACTAATGATGAAAAACCTTCATCTTCGAACATTTTTGAATAATCGTAGGCACTTTTTGCCAATGCTTCCGCAACTGGAAGATGTTTATATTCCGAATGTATTGAACCGGAATTTACTCCTATACGGATTGCGGTATTATGCTCGTTGCAAACCTTTATCAAGTCGCGCAAATTTTCTTTGCTACCTATATTTGCAGGGTTTATTCTTACTTTATGAATACCTAATTTTGCACTTTTCACGGCAAGTTTAAGAGAATAGTGAAAGTCTCCGATAACGGGAATTCTGCTTTCCTTTAATATTTGGGGCAAGGCAGAAAGTGAAACTTCATCAGGAACGGAAACACGAACAAGGTCGCAACCACAGGTAGAAAGCTTTTCTATTTGCTCAATAGTCGCTTTTGCATCACTTGTTTTCGTGTTTGTCATTGATTGTATAGAGATATTCGCTCCACCGCCGATGACTATGTTTTTTACCCGTACTTCTCTTTTCATTTGAAAAAGTTATCCTTATTGCATATGTTAGTTGTCAAAATCAATTTACTTCAGAAGCAAAATTTGTGATGCACATTTGATATTATTAAAAAATCATACTTGTATAATCAATATTATTTCAAAAGCTTTAGAATGTCAAAGCCTTATAATATTAAAATCTTAGTATACCAAAGTCTTAGGATATCAAATGGAAAATGTCAAGAAATACTGCAAATAATAGCAATACAACCAGTCCTACGAAGTGAATAATCCCCTCTACTTTTCGGTTTATAGGTTTTTTTCGTATCCATTCAATCACGCAGAACAGCATTCTTGAGCCGTCTAATGCCGGAATTGGGAGCAAATTCATAACGGCAAGGTTTGCAGATATCAAAGCAATAACATACAAGATATTCGAAAAATCCATCATTGTGCTTTCTGCAATCGTTTTTACAACGGTTATTGTTCCGCCTGCTGAAGAAAGTGCAAGTTTACCTGTTATAAGTGCGCCAAGCGATGCAAGAATCTTGAAAACTACAAAGAAAGAAAATCCGAAAGATCTGCCAAGTGCACGGAAAAAGCTGAGTTGTTGAACTATAATACTTCTTGTGACTCCAAATCCATAAAAATACCATCCCTCATTTCCATCAACAACGGATTTTGTGACTGAGGTGTACATTTGTGATTCGCCACGCTGAATAAGAAATTGCGTTGTTGTTCCAACTTCAGCACCGCTTTCGTTTGCAAGCCATTCAGATGCTAAAATTTGCTCGGTTTCATCAAGTGCAACTCCATCAATTTCTAAAATCAAGTCGCCTTCTTGGAACGGTGAATAATAGTGCTTTGAAACGTTTATTGTTTTGGATTTTCCGTTGCGAAGTACTTTGAATTTTGCACTGTCACCTGCTTTGGCAAATGAGTTTGTCAAATCTTCAGGCATCAAAATATTCACTTGGCTGCCATTTATGGCTAGAATGACATCTCCGCTTTGAAATGACGTTTCAGCTGAACCGCTTAAGTTTTCAGTGGTTGTTATGATCGGCAAAACTTGTCCGTAAGCAGTGAAAAATATGGTTATAAAAATAATAGCGGAAATGAAATTAAAAAATGCACCAGAAAAAAGAACAATAAGCCGTTTCCACGGTTTTTGGTTGTTGAAGGCTTGAGGATCTGGATTTTCTTCATCTTCACCTGCAAAAGCGCAAAATCCGCCGATAGGGAAAGGTCGTATAGAAAATTGCATTCCTGTTTTTGTCTTTTTCTTGAAAATAGGTGGACCAAATCCGATTGCAAATTCATCAATTTTGAAGCCTAATAAACGCCCTGCCAAAAAATGACCGAATTCGTGAATGACAATCATCACCATAAGTGCGACTATGGCGATAAGAACATAACCAATATATGTGAAGACTTCAGCGGCCGTAGCCGAAATAATAAAAGTAGAAATCATTTTGCTCCTAGTTTCAATGTATATTGTCTTGTGGCTTTATCTATTCCAAAAATCTCATCAATTGTGTTGGCTTTTTCGTTTCCAAATTTCTTCAAAACCTTCTCTAGCCTTGATGAAATATCATAGAACATAATTTCTTCATTCAAAAATTGTTCCACCAAAATTTCGTCCGCAGCAGATAAAGCTGTCATAGCGCCGTTACCTTTTTTCATACCCTCCAGCACGATTGAAAGACATGGAAAACGGTCAAAATCAGGTTTCTCAAAATTAAGTGAGCCCAATTTCACCAAATCTAGAGTCTTTACGCTGTTTTCTGCACGCTCGGGATAAAACATTGCAAGCTCAATCGGCAAATGCATATCAGGTGTGGCTAGTGAAGCTTTAAGCGAATTGTCCGAAAACTCGACCAAACCGTGAACTATGCTTTCGGGATGCACAAGCACGGAAACGCAATTTGCATCAATACGAAATAGTTTTGACGCTTCTACAACTTCAAGACCTTTGTTGAAAAGTGTAGCCGAATCAATTGTTACCTTTTTACCCATTTTCCAAACTGGATGGTTGAGGGCTTCTTTTGCGGTGACAAATTTTATTTCTTCCTTTGTCATGTTGCGGAGCGCTCCACCACTTGCTGTGATAATAAGCTTTTTTATATGCTTGCTGTCTTCACCCCAAAGGCATTGCCAAAGTGCAGAGTGTTCGCTGTCAATAGGAATAAGTTTTGCGCCGGTGCGGTCGCAAATTTCGTTCATAATATCGCCGCCCGAAACGATTGCTTCTTTTGTGGCGATAGCAACATTGATGCCTTTCTCTAATGCACAAATTACAGGTTTTAAGCCTACTATTCCACTGACTGCGCAGATAAGCAAATCACAATCAATTTTTGCTAAATCATCCAAAGAATCAACAACCTTTGCCTCTGTTGAGTCCAGCAAATCAAATAGCGATGTTTGCACCTGAATTTGTGCTCCATCTTTGAAATGATAGAAATTTGGTTTGAATTCTTGTATTTGTTTCTGGAGCAACGCCTCATTTGTGTGTGCGGACAAGCCCACGACCTTAAAATTGTCGGGGTACTTTTCAACAACGGATAATGCTTGCTTTCCTATTGAACCCGTACTACCTAATATAACTATGCGTTTTTTTTCGCTCATATCTCTAATTTTCCCTTTTGATACAATGAGTTTTAACATTTGAATAATAATCAATATCAATATAAACCTAGAATATATTATTTGTTTGTTGACATTAAATCATAAATATAATATTTGTTGTACGTTGATGTTAAATCATATATATTTATTCTGTAAAAAAATCATATTGTTTGAATATCCAATAAAATGGTTTCAGTGTTTGATATATTTACAACGCGATGTGTCTTATTACAAATAAATATTATTTAAATATAATAACAAATAACACGGCTTTTGTAAATAATATAACGCCGTGTTTTGTGTATTGTTAGAAATTATTGTGAAAAATTGATGAAAAATGTTGACGAAAACTAATAAATGATTGTGAAAGCAAGAAGCAACAATATGAGAGTGAACATTATGCTGTCAATTCTGTCCATTGAACCACCGTGACCTGGGAATATTTTTCCGTAGTCCTTGATGCCCAGTTGTCTTTTGATTCTTGAAGCGGCAATATCTCCAACTTGTGAAACAATACTGCCGATAATTCCGATTGCCACATATATCAATGCCGATTTCCACAATGTGTCAGTGAAGGGCACGTAACCTACTGCTGGAAGAACATTGAAAAACTCGAATAAAAAGAAAAAAGCTATCGCTACAACAATGCCACCAAATAAGCCTCCTATTGCTCCTGAAATTGTCTTGTTGGGACTTATTAACGGACACAACTTCTTGCCTTTGACTGTGCTTCCAATCCAATAAGCAAAGCTGTCGCACGAAACGGGCAAAAACACGGCAAATAGCATAGAAAAAACCGCGCAATAATTTGATGAGAGAACAAAAGCTGCTGATAAAAACATAAATGGATAAACCATAATGAATATCGTTGCCATCAAATCTTTCAGTTCTCGTTCGTGAGAAAATGTAAAAAGTGTGATAGCTATTGCGCATGAGAAAATAAATATAAGAAACATCGCTTGCATTCCGATGCCTTTGAAATATTCGAGCAAGTAATAACCGGGATAAAGGAGAATTCCTATAACAAACAAAGGAGATTTGAAAACTTTGTAACCTGCCAAATGAAAAGAATGGGACATTTCATAAAGAGCAAGCAAACCAAAGCTTAGAATCAATAAGTCAACAAATATATGCCCGAAGAAATAACCTAAAACCAGCATTCCGATAACATATGCAATAAGCAAAATCGCGGTGGCTGTTCTTTTCCAAAACATAGAAGCTCCTTGTGTCGTTTATTTACCAAACAGGCAAAATCGTCGACAGTTTTTATCTGATATTTACAAAAGTACTCTATAAAAAGCTTATATTTAGAATACTTTAGCATTAAATTGGTAATTACACTAATCAAATCAACAAAAATAATTCTTATTTTCAAACACTATTTGTCTATCTCGAACTTATACATATGCTCCACCGAATTTCTGAGTTCTGCGTTGTAGTTCGTACAAAATCCTATCCAGTTCCGATTCATCAAAGTCAGGCCATAAAGTATCCACAAAAACCAACTCGGAATAAGCGCTCTCATATAATAGAAAATTGCTAAGTCTTTTTTCTCCTCCAGTTCGAATGATTGCATCAACGGACGGAAGTTTTGAGTTTGAGAGATAACTTGCAAATGTGCTTTCATCAATTTTACTTAATGATTGACTTGACAAGATTTTGTTTACAGCATTTACAATATCTGCCCTGCCACCATAATTGATTGCAATATTCAACAATATTTTATCATTAGTTTTGCGTTTTCTAGTTATTTCTTCAGCAGTTTTTTTTAGTTTATCCGGCAGATTTTCAAGATTTCCGCAAAAGCTTATTGAACACATATTTGTAGGACTTGAACAAAATGATTGTATCGCATCAAAAATCGCATTTATTTCTTCATTAGGTCTTTTCCAATTTTCGGTTGAAAATGCATAAACGGTTAAGATATCAATATTTCTTGTTATAGAATAAGCTATAATTTTTTTGAGCGCTAAAAGTCCTGCTTTATAGCCCTCTTGGCGTGGAAGACCGTGCGCTTCTGCCCACCTGCCATTCCCATCCATAATTATTCCTAAGTGTCTTGGTATCATAGAGCATTAACTCCTTTTTTCAAAAATAAAGCGAGGAATATCCTCGCCAAATTTCTTTTTATACATTTATCTAGGCAATTATTACTTCGTTTGCTCAAAGAACTTATATAGTGTTTGTCAATGTCCAACAACTCAAATCATATCTAAAAAATATTATTCAATAAGTTAATATAAAAATAATATTTATACTGACATTACTTCGTTTTCTTTATCCTTAATAAGTTTGTCAAGCTCGTCAGAGGCATCTGACAATTGTTTGTCAATATCTTTTGTAAAATCCTTCAAGTCGTCCTCAGTTATGGAGCTATCCTTTTCAAGCTTTTTCAACATATCGATTGCATCTCGACGACCGTTTCGCACTGCAACTTTTGAGGCCTCGCCAGCAGTTCTTATTTCTTTTACAAGTTGTTTTCTGCGTTCTTCAGTGATTTCTGGGAAAATCAAACGAATGACTGTACCGTCATTGTTTGGTGTGAGTCCGATGTTTGCAGCATAAATTGCCTTCTCGACATCTTTTAATGCACCTTTATCCCAAACTGAAATTACTAATAGTCTTGCTTCTGCAATTGAAACATTAGCCATTTGCTGAAGTGGTGTTTCAGTGCCGTAATAATTCACCACTACTTTGTCAAGTATATGTGGATTCGCACGGCCTGCACGAATTGCTTTCATCTCTATATTAAAACTAGAGATGGTTTTTGAACATCTATCAGTAAAGTCATCAAAAATCATATCAACTTCATCAATACCGTAAGCCATAGTTTTCTCCTAAAACTTTATTTCTAATTATGCAGTTATTATATCAAATAAGTATATTGTTGGCAAGTGCGAATTAGTTTAGACCTGCATATAAAACATAATATTTAAAAATCCCTGTCTGTATACAATTACAATCAAACTTCTCATTTTTCTTCTTTCTTGACAATATATCTGCAATTCAAATTGAGTTACATCAAATAATTCTATTTGGGTTGCATAAAAATAATTCTATTTGCAGTTATTTTAAATGTTATATCTTTTCTCTAACATTGATATGAACTGTTTGTGCAAGATATTGTTAACCAATATATGTGCCGATTTTCTCGCCATTTACAGCACGCAAAATACTATCTTTTTCCATAAGTGAGAATGTGATGATAGGTATATCATTGTCCATACACATAGTGATAGCAGTTGTGTCCATAGCTTTCAAGCCTTTTGAAATACATTCCATATAAGAAATGGTATCATATTTTTTGGCATTTTTATTGATTTTTGGATCACTATCATAAACGCCATCAACATTCTTTGCCAAAATCAAAACCTCTGCTCCGATTTCTGCCGCGCGAAGTGCCGCGCCTGTATCTGTTGAGAAGTACGGATTTCCTGTTCCGCAAGCAAAAATCACAATACGACCTTTTTCAAAGTGGTGTTGTGCTTTGCGAAGTATATATGGCTCAGCAACTTTTGATATAGTTAGTGCAGTTTGAACACGAACAGGAAGACCTGCTCTTTCCATACTGTCTTGCAATGCAAGCGCATTCATAACAGTTGCAAGCATACCCATATGGTCAGCTGTTGTGCGGTTCATTTCCTTATCTGCCTGACGGCCTCTCCAAAAGTTTCCCCCACCAATTATTATACCAATTTCAACTCCAAGATTATGGACCTTTTGAATTTGGTCGACAACAAGTGCAACTTTTTCACTATCAATTCCAAAACCGTTTTCTGTGGCCAATGCTTCGCCTGATAATTTTATAACTACGCGTTTATATTTCATATATTTTGCTCCTTCCGAAAATGCTATTTCTTTTTTTTGAAACAACCGTGATGATTAAGATATTTTGTCGAAATACTTTTGATTGTTTCAAAAAAAAGGAACGCAAATTGCGTTCCTTTTAGGATTACTTATTCATCGCATTGACTTGATCCATTATTTCTTGTGCAAAATTGTCTTCTTTCTTCTGAAGACCCTCGCCCATTTCATAACGAATAAACTTACGAATTGTCACATTGCCGTTGTCTTTGAGATATTTTTCAATGGTGAAATCACCATTCTTAACAAAATCTTGCTCAAGCAAACATACTTCTTTGTAGTACTTTCTGATTCTGCCCTCAACCATTTTTTCAATGATAGCGATAGGCTTTGGATTTTCTTCATTCAAGGCTTGTGCCTTCAAAATTTCCTTTTCCTTCTCGATTTCATCTTGTGGAACTTCATTTTTTGAAATATAAGTTGGTTTTGCTGCAGCGATTTGTAGTGCTACATCGTGAATTACTTCTGCTGATGCACCAGCTGATGCTTCAACCAAAACTCCGATTTTGCCACCCATATGAATGTAGCTATCGACTGCTCCGTCATTTGTAACGATTTTTTCAAAACGGCGTATTGCAATTTTTTCGCCCATTCTTGAAATAGCATCATTTGTGACTGCAGTGTTTGCTTCAGCAACTTGTTCAACTGTTTCAACATTATTATTTGCGATGTATGTTGCAATTTCATTTGCGAAAGCAACAAAGCTATCACCTTTTGCAACGAAGTCAGATTCGCAGTTGACTTCGAGTATAACTCCGGTATTTCCGTTGATTGCCGAGCAAACAACACCTTCTGATGCAATTCTGCCTGCTTTTTTTGCTGCAGTTGCCATTCCTTTTTCACGGAGGAAGTCAATTGCCTTCTCCATATCACCATCAGTGGATATAAGAGCTTTCTTGCAGTCCATCATACCAACGCCCGTGCGTTGACGAAGTGTCATAACATCTTGTGAGCTAAATGCCATATATTTTCTCCTTCTAAAAATCTAATTCAAATTTGGAAAACTGATTATTCAGCATCCTCTGCTTCTTTTTCTTCGATTGCCTTTGCAAGTGCTTCTTCTTTTGAAAGAACTGCTTGACTTTCGGCTGGGGCATCAACTGCTTCTGCAACGGTTTCGACTTCAGCCTTTGCTGCTGTTGGTGCATCATTCACGCCTGTAACACCTTGACGTGCTTCAATTACAGCGTCTGCAATGATTGATGCGAAGAGTTTGATTGCGCGGATAGCGTCATCATTTCCTGGAATAACATAGTCAACTAGATCAGGATTGCAATTTGTGTCAACAACTGCAACGATTGGGATACCAAGATTTTTGGCTTCTTTGATTGCGATGTCTTCTTTATTTAAGTCAACAATAAACAAAAGTCCTGGAAGTGAACGCATATTTTTGATACCACCGAGGTTTTTCTCTAGTGCATCACGTTCCGCTTTGAGTTTGATAACTTCTTTCTTTGGAAGAAGTTCGAACTCGCCGATGATTTCCATTTGATTGATTTTGTTGAGACGGTCAATTCTTGTGCGAATTGTTTTGAAGTTTGTGAGAGTACCACCCAACCAGCGTTGATTGATATAATATTGATCACAGCGTTCTGCTTCTTCTTTGATTGCTTCTTGAGCTTGCTTTTTTGTTCCAACGAACAAAACTGACTTACCCTCTGCAGCAATTTTCTTGACGAATTGATAGGCTTCTTCAACCATATCAACTGAGATTTGAAGATCTATGATGTGAATATCGTTTCTTGCAGCATAGATGTACTTTGACATTTTTGGATTCCAACGCTTCGTTTGGTGTCCAAAGTGAACTCCGGCTTCCAGGAGTTGTTTCATTGATGTTACGGCCATTTTTTCAGTCTCCTTGTTTTTTATTCCTCCCCGCCTTCAACATTTTTTGCAACCTGCAAGCAGGCAAACAGCAAAAAACTCTGCACGGGTGTGGTATTGTTGTAATTATAATATAGTAGGAAACAAAATGCAAATGATATTGCAACTAATTTCCTAAATTTTGAATAAATTTCTAAACAAAATTTTGTTTATTCTTCAGTATCCCAACCATTTTCTTTTGCAGCTTTCTCAAGTTCACGGTCAAACTCGTTGAAAACTTTTTCCAATAGCTTTTCGTCTTCAATTGGACCAAAGTAATCATTTCCTTCATCATCGGTTAGAATTTCATAAATCAGCACTTCATCATCATCAATGTCAGGAACTGAAACGATTGGTTTCATAACAATATACCATCTATTGTCAACGTCTATTGTTGCTAAATGGTAAAACTCCTCTTCCTTTTCGGTTGCTTCATTGAACAAAGTGATAATATCGTTATCTTCTTGTTCTTCAATTTCTTCGTTATCCTTAAAAAAATCTGCCATCGTCGTTCTCCTAATAGTTGTTTTTGTGTATTTAACTATAATTTCTTACAGTAATTACATATTTATATCATATTTATTAATTTTTGATAATCAGTTCAGACATTATTCAACAATTTAAAAAATGCGTAGCATAATTTTCATAATTGATTAGGACTAGTATTTTATAAAATTCTTATGTAATGTAAAATTTCTAGTTTGACATCTTTTTGCTGTCCAAAAAACTCTGCAAAATAATGCAAGCAGCAACTTTGTCAATAATTTGTTTGCGTTTATCACGGCGAACATCAGCTTCTATAAGCATGCGTTCAGCATAAACCGTTGTCAATCTTTCGTCTTGAAAGAAAATTGGAAGGCCAGTCTTTTCGCCAAGCTTGCGACCGTATTCCTCGCATATGTCAACGCGCTCTCCCCTTGTTCCATCCATATTGATAGGAAGTCCAAGAACAAAAGCATCTGCACCTTCTTTTTTTGCCAAATCATAAAAATACTGCATATCAAGACCGTTTGAACGGCGCGTGTAGGTCTCTCTTGAGTTTGCAATGACTCCAGATATGTCGCTCACGGCAACTCCGATTCGTTTATCGCCAATGTCAAGTCCAATTTTTCTCATTTAGTATCCTTATAATCATAATCCGAAGCCGATTTTTTTCGGAAGTTTTATATTTTTTGGTTGAGGAACTTGCGGTTCGCCCATTTTGTCGAACAATTCCTCTGATTTGTCGAGTAATTGTTTCTTGAAAACCAAGTATAACACAATTCCTCCAATAAGCATAACAATCCAATAAATTGTTATAGCCCAAAATTCGGGGATATATTCAGTCAAGCTTGATAATAAAACGGCTAAAACTAATGAAACAATCCCGATTCCAATAGCTATAACGAAAGGCATCAATATATAAGTATTGCGCTTTAATGCTTCATTTATATTGCTCCATTCCAAATTTGGTTTTTTCATATCACGCAAAATACCCAACGTATTAAATCCCATTGCGAACACCATAAGAACAATGCCAAGTGCGATAACTGACAGCACATTAATTTTGAATATAAGCAAAGCGCACAACATTAACAACACTATGCCGATAGCAGAAACAATATCTGCAAACATTTTTTTAGCTTTCAAAATTTCATTTAGTCCCACTGGCAGGTGCTTTAAGAAGTAGAAACTTCTGCCCTCTCTTGTGAATGACAACATCGAAACATAATTCATTCCTAAATTCAGCATAAAAGAGTACATCATAACAAAACCCGTTACAAGAAGTTCCGAGCTTAAAACTGCTGAATTCGGATCTGAGTACATTCCTGCTATTCCACCATCCGACATAAAATTCATAGCTACAAGAAGAAGAGGCGCCATAAATATATTGAGGAACGAATTCATTGCTAGTCCCGGCAAACGCATAAGTGATTTGAAATCATTTTTGACAAGTGACATAGAGATGCTTTGGCTTTTGTAATCAAGATTTGCTACTTTGCTTTTTGAATGTGTTTCAAACTGTGCAGAAATCGAACGGCGGAATAGTAATTGTGTCAATAATATTGCAAAAGCAAAGCTTCCGATGATAATTCCAAGCCAAATAAAGAAGTTTTTTGCAAAATCTATGTTTAACGCGGCAAGAAAAAATGTCTTGTCAAAATAAATATAGTTCGCAAATTTTTGGAATATTGCTATAGCCTGGGGCGGAAGTCCGTTTTGTAATTGAGAAATATTCGCAAAGTTCGGTATTAGTGCAAAGTATGAACCCATTAAAACCACGAAAAGTAAAATGCTCATAATTGAAGACATCGCAGCGCGCCTTTTGAAGAACGAAGCTATATACATAATAGGCGCAGCAAAGATAGATATAATCAATAATGGTATTATCGGTGCAAAAAGTATTGTCAACGGGATGAAGAAATAAAAAACTACTGGTAAAACCATTCCCGCCATATTCATCGCCACTGTCGCCGTTATCAGAGTAGGCAAAAGAATAAATGCGCTAAATGAAAGCTCGGAAATGTACACTACAATAAGTTTTGACATAAACATTGCAATTGGATTTGCTGGAAGCGTTGTCAAAAACTCGTTGTCATCTGCATTATAAAATATTGAGATGTAGACTTTTGACACAAAAAACAATGTAAACATTTGAGCCGACAACAAAATAAAAACAAGAATTTCCATAGCAATTCCAGCCATTGCGCCAGCATACATAACCATATAAATTGCATAACAAATTATAGAAAGAAGCGGCAACATTGAAAGCCCAATAATAATTGGCATTGCAATTTTGTTTTTACTTTTTTCGTTTGACCGAAAATGATTTTTAAGTTGTAATTCGAAAAGCAGAGAGAATTCTTTCATTTATTCCCCCTTTCTGTCTGTATCGTTGCCTAAATCAAATTTATCGCTATTTTTATCTGTAATTAAGTCAAAATTATTATCTTCATTTTTTTCAACTTGGTTTTCCACATTTTTTGAAGTAATAGAAAGAAATAAATCTTCAAGTGAAGTTTTGATTTCGCTATTTTGCAAATCTGCAACGGAACAACAAGTTATCATTTTCCCGTGGTCGATTATTCCAACGCGGTCGCACACCTTTTCAACGATTTCAAGCATATGTGAACTGAAAAAGACGCTGTTTCCTGCTTGTGCGTGTTCGCGCATAAGTTGTTTAAGATTGTAAGAAGATTTTGGGTCAAGTCCCAAAAGAGGTTCATCTAAAATCCAAATTTTTGGATTATGTATGAGTGCTCCAATTATATTGAGTTTTTGTTTCATTCCATGTGAATAACTTTTTATTGGGTCGCCGATAGCTTTTGTCAACTCAAAACAATTCAAATACTTGTCAAGACGCTCTTTTCTGCTTGTTGGATCAACTCCAAACATATCGCACATAAAATTGACAAATTCTATACCTGTCAGTTTGTCATAAATAATATGATTGTCCGAAACATAACCGACAAGTCTTTTTGCTGCTATAGCATTTGCTCTTATATCATTTCCGTCGATTTCAATGCTTCCGCTTTCAAAATTCAATATTCCGGTTATGCACTTTATTGTTGTGGATTTGCCGGCACCATTTGGTCCAATAAATCCGAAAATTTCACCATCTCGAACATCGAAACTTACGTTTTCAATTGCGGATTTTTCATTTCCTGCATAAGTCTTTGTTAAATTTGATACTTTTAGCATAGTGATTCCTCTCTTATTATTTTTTGCACAGATAATTATAAAAAAAATTAGTTGATGTTCAGCTAATTTATTTCAGCTATTTTCGTAGTTTTTGTCTTTCTTTTATAACAGCTTCAAAGCCGTTATCTGATGGTGAGTAAAATTTTTCATCCTTGATTTCATCAGGCAAATATTGTTGTGCCACCCAACCACCAAAATCGTGAGGATATTTGTAATCGTGAGGTTCGTCACCCTCGCTTTTGAAATGTGCGTCACGAAGATGTATCGGGACTTTTTCACAATGAATATTTTTCACAGCTTCTTCCGCGCTAAAAAGTGCAGTTACGACGCTGTTTGATTTTGGTGCTTCTGCCACATATATGATAGCTTCAGTGAGAGGAATTCTGCCTTCAGGCAATCCGATATTTTGAAAAGCCGTGAATGCCGAAGTAGCCACAACCAATGCATTTGGGTCAGCAAGACCAACGTCTTCGGATGCATGAATCATAATTCTGCGAGCAATAAGCAACGGATCTCCACCTGCATCGATAAGTCGCATTGCCCAGTAGACAGCTGCGTTGCTGTCACTGCCACGCATGCTTTTTATAAATGCGGAAATCATATCGTAGTACATACTTTCATCAAATGAAAGCGATTTTTTTTGTATTGATTGTTCTGCAACCAGCTCATCAATAGTAATAATTCCGTTTTTATCTGCGCGTGTTGTGATTGCAGCAAGCTCAAGTGCATTGAGTGCTGTTCTCATATCACCGCCTGCTGTCCAAGCAAAATGCGAGTAAGCTTTATCGGTTACTTCAAGATTTAGATTTCCAAGTCCGCGTTCCTTGTCTGCAACAGCATTTTTCAAACCTTTCACTATATCTTTTTCTTCAAGCCTCTTAAACTCAAATATGCGGCAACGTGAAACAATAGCGCGCGTCATTGAGGCGTAAGGATTTTCAGTCGTTGAACCGATAAATATAATCTCGCCTTTTTCTATTGCCTGCAAAACACTGTCCGACTGCGCCTTGCTCCAACGATGACATTCGTCAAGCAATAAATAAGTTCGCTTTCCGTACATTCTCAAAAGCTCTTTTGCTTCTTCAATAACCTTTTTTGCATCGGCAACGCCTGAACATACAGCATTGAGCTTAACAAAATTTGCGTTTGTATTTTGTGCGATTATGTTAGCAAGAGTGGTTTTGCCACAACCAGGTGCTCCGTAAAATATACAACTTCCAAGCTTATCTGCTTTTATTGCGCGACGAAGCAATGAGCTTTCGCCCACTATATGCTCCTGCCCGATAAACTCCTCCATTGTGCGTGGACGAATCCTTTCGGCAAGCGGCGCAAGCTTTTCTGTGTTGTTAGAAAGGTCAAATAAATCCATAGCAATAATATATCATATTATTTATATATAGTAAAATAATTTCGGTGCAAATCTTTTTTAAATTGCAATAGATATTGCATTCAAAATTCTATTTGCACCATACTTCAATATCCAAAGTATCACTTTTCCCAAGCTCAAATGCGTTTAAATTTGACATCTTAGTTCCGCCAAGGAACAAAGCAACTCTATCTTTTTTCCGTATTGTGATATTTGCTGTTGTTCCATAAGCAACAAGCTTTACAACTGTGCCGTCAAGTTCATTTGGAATCTTTGGATTCAATATTAGTGCTTTGCCACGAAGCTCAATGCCGAGCATTTTAAGAACTGTTGAATAATACCAACCCGCACTCCCCGTATACCAGCTCCAACCTGCTCTCCCGTAATTTTGCGGTGAGGTATAGATGTCACCCGCAAGAACAAACGGTTCGCCTTTATATTCTTTTGCAAGCTCAGGATTTTTGCATTTTTCAATTGGATTTAGCATCATCAATATTTCATACGCTTCATCAATTCTGTTTTCATTCAAAAGTGCCAAAGCATACCAAACTGAAGCGTGAGTGTATTGACCTCCGTTTTCGCGCACGCCTTTTGGATAATTAGAAATATATCCGTAACCATTTTCAATTGGTGGTGAAAGTAGTTTAACTATCCCGTGTTCTTCATCAACCAGTTCACGCCAGGCAGTGTCAAGAGCAATGTTTACTCGTTTTTTGTCACATATTCCGCATAAAGATGAAAATGATTGAGTTACGATATCAATTTCAACGGGCGAACCTTTTTCACCAAGCCATTCGCCACTCTTTGTGATAAGTCTCTTGTAGCGGTCAGTTGAGTAAGTTTTTTCGATTGCTTGTGAAAGTTTTTCGCGTATTTCGAGCATAGAGAGTTTGCTGTTTGCTTCATAAAGCTCACTCATTTGCTCTAGAACAATACACGCAAACATACTAAGCCACACGCTTTCTCCGTTTTCATCATCACCAACATCGTTCAAGGCATCGTTCCAATCACCCCCGCCAATCAGCAACAAATCATTTTTTCCAAACTTTAGCGAACTTTTTAGCGCCTTTTCCATATGCTCGACTAGTTTTTCGTTTTCCGAAGAAACTTCAGGAATTTCGAAACGGTCGTTTTCACGAGGAATAAAACTTTTGGAATTATTGTCAAATAGTGAAGTTCCACTTTCAAGCGGCTTAGACAACAGATATGGCAGTCTTTCATTCAAGATACCGCTATCGCCTGTCCACTTGATATATTCGCAAACTACATATGGTAAAAACAGTTTATCATCAGATATGCGGGTTCTCACGCCGTGCATGTCTCCATGCCACCAGTGCATTACATCTCCTTCAAGGTATTGATGCTTCGCACAATTCAGTATCATCTCACGAGCCAATGCAGGCTTCATCTTCATAACTGCAAGGGAATCTTGAAGCTGATCTCGAAAACCTATTGCTCCGCCTGTTTGATAAAATCCGCATCTACCAAAAAACCGTGAAGAAACAATTTGATATGGCAACCATTTGTTGAACAATGCATTCAAACTTTCTTGAGGCGATTTAATCTCAATTTTTGCAAGTTCATTCCAATAGTCTGCGCTCAGTTTTTTTTCTTGCGCAAATTCAGATTGTTGCAAAAGAACAACATAATCATCTGCACCCAACAAAAATCGGTAAGTTCCTGCACTTCTTACGACAATCTCTGCAATACTATCTCTGACATCCACAAGATTTCTTATTGAGATTGGACAGTTTTTTATTCTAGAAAACAGCTGTGCGCCATTGTTATAAGTTTTTCCGTTTATAGCTCGCAAAAGCATTTTAGAATTGTTTTTCAAATTTTTAAAAACCATAGTGTCGTGGTAGTTTTGTGTTGAAAAAACATTATTTTTACCATTTTCACCTAATGCAATGTCCACTGCAAAAATCAAATTAAACGGTCTGTTTACTCTGTCAACTTTTATTTCGATGACCTTTGTTCCGCCTTCCATTATCAAATACTGTTCAATAACGGCGGATAGTTCTTTTGAGACAAATTCTTGTTTGAAAAGTCCGTTTGAATAGGTTGTTTTTGTATTTGCATTCAAAACAGAATACCAGCCTTCTCCAATTGCATAAAGTCGTTCTGAAGAAATGTTGCTTACTGCATCTTGATAAAATTCAGAAAGCTTATTTTCTCTTGAGTTTTCGAAGAAAGAAAAGCCTCCACCGTTTTCAGTGATTATAGTGCCGCCGCGCTCTAGACAAATAACATTTGAAAATGGCAGCGCAGGTATATTATTTTCGGACAATACATAGTCGTCTTTTTCATCAAAAGCATCGCATGACTCAAGAGGTTTTGGAATAATATTATCTACATTATGCAAATCTTTTTCACTATGCAATTCAGATTCTAGATGACTATCTATACTTTTTGGACAATCTTCCGCATAATAATATTCTTCATTGATTTCTATAGACAGATTGTCAGTTATTTCAAAAAATGAAACATTTCTCCACAAATTGTGGTAGTAGCGCACGAGCTTGTATGTTATCTTTGAAAGAATTGCAGAAAGTGATTTCCTTACACTTTCGAAATATGTGTCTTCTTCGTCGTATGCTACAACAAGCATAGTTTTGATATCTAATGCTATAAAGTGCTCAACCATACTATTTAGTTGTTTCAATCGCGACAAATCGCCATTGAACTTATAGTATAATATTTTATATTCAGTTGAAAAATCAAATGCACTTTTTTCTTCGGTTATTCTTTCGGCAAGCTGAATTCCTGAAAGATTTTGTTCAATGCTTGCTTTCAATTTTTCTATTTGTTTTAGCACTTTTTGAGAATACGGTGAATAAATCAATTTCGGCAAAAGATAACGAGAAAACCGTTCTACGCTTTCACCAATTTTGGACTCGAAATTTTTTCCTGTTTTATCCATAAAATCGTAAAATGAAGTCAGCAAAATATTCTCGATATTTCTCTCCAACTCGAGTTTTGTTGTTGCATAGGTAATTATACAATCGAAAGAAAAGTCTTTTTCAATTTCTATATCCGCGCAAAACCCGAGACAAGGTTCTAAAACATCGCCTAAAGATTTTGTTATTTCAGAACCATTTTTTAAGCTTTCTAGTATTTGAGGATTTGAAGCATCACGGTTTCTGCCTAAAAAATCAAAGCGTGAAGTCACGGGAGTTATATTATTCAAACCCTTGATAACAAGCGCACAAAGCATACTCCTGCCCTCTGTTGATTTCCTTGTTACATAAATTATCTTGCGTTTTTCATCAAATGAAGTCGCTATCATCATATTAGAAAATGCTTGATGTGCGGTGTCGGCGGCATATGAGTTTAGGCACAATTCAGAATAGAAAGCAAGTGAGATGTGTCTTGATTTCACAATATTTGTATTCTTCGGGTCAACTTTGTCAATTCTATCTTGATTTTTTATATCAAAACTAAATCGTCTAAGTTCTCCGCAAAAAAGCGGACTTGTCAAGACCTCTTGCTTCATACAATTAGTAATATTTTTGAAAGTACTTTTATTTTTGAAAAAATCAACTTCAAATTTGTCATCTAGTTTTAGCGGAGCATATGTTGGACAAAATATTTTCTCATTTTCAACAGCGTATAAAAATGTGCCGTAAGAGCGAAACATTTTCGGTCTGAAACGATTGATAAAAATACCGTCGCAAGCTGAATATCCTTGTCCGAAATCATCGATTGCAACAGAATATTTTTCCCCTCCGTAATTGAACTGAGGAAACAACATAGGCTTATCAATATGCGCAAAGTGTATTTGACTGTTTGATGCAACGTCGAGACGCTTTGCTTTAGGCTTGCTAAAGCCGCGCGTTTTGATTTTTGGTTCAGTCAAAAGTATTTTTGTTGCTAAAACACGTGTATCCTTGTAAAAACAGTTTGTCAAAATATTGTTTTTCAAATGGTTTATGATGGCAAGCAAAGACATACCTTGATGATGAGCCATAAAGGTGTTGACTGCATTTCCGCTTTTCAACTTTGAAAAATCAATGGCTTCAATAAATCCATATTTCCCGTAGGAATTGTCGAAGTCAACTGTAGTTGATTTGGAGAAATTTTTAATATTATAAAGATTTCTTACTACTTGCTTTTCATTAAATTTTAATGCCAAGAAGCTAGAGTAAGGCGAAATAACACAATATTCGTGTTCAGCACGCATAGCTATTGAACTCACACCAAAAGCCTTGTAGCAAAAATTGTTTTTGTCGTCCAAAGAAAAGTATGCGCTTTCCGAAACCCCCCAAATTTTTGAACATTTAGCTTTTATTTGCGCAATGACAGCATTTTTAGAACTTTGAGCGAGCAAGCTACATTGTGGAGCATCTAAAAACAAATCTGCCAAAAGATATTCAAAACAAGTGCCCGACCAAGAATATAGAGTGCTGAAAAAACCTGCTGTATGACGACGGGAAAGACTATCCCAAGCGCGCACCGGTATTCCCAAAGCGATTCCGACTATAGTCAAAATTCGTGCTTCAGAAGCGAGTAAATCATAATGACCCTCGAATTTTCGCTCATTTGCATTATATCCAATGAAAAACAATCCACGCTTTTTATCATATAACAAATCAAATCGAGTGTTTGAGATTATATCTTCAATTTTGCTGCATAAATTTATGTCATCTACAAAATATCCTTTCAAAACTAGCAATGAAGCAACAAAATTTCCGCTGTCAACACTTGACACGAATTTTGGCGCAAGAGGTTCTCTCGAATTCAAATCATACCAGTTGTACAAATGTCCATTCCATAATTCGAGAGTACTCACCGCCTCAAGTGTGCATAAGATACGGTTTTTTGCTTCCTCTTTATCAATAAATCCAAGCTCACAAGCACTAAGATGCGCGAGCATCGAGAAACCTATATTTGTCGAGGAGGTATAATCCGCTTGTCCTTTGTCGACGAAATCCTGATAATGGTCGGAAACAAGTCCATTCACACTGTTTTCTTCAAAATATCTGTAGAAATCACGCGCATATGCAGTCAAAGTTTCAACATTTTTAATGTTTGATTCTAATTTATTTTTATTAGTATTGTCATTTTGACATTGCCCAAAGGTTTTCCATTCAAGCAACTTTTTCTTTGTTATCATACGAACTGCTGATGAAGAAATTCCGCATAACGCAACCAAAAAATTGAATGGTAACATAAGCGCATCTTCAATAATAATATAGAAAAGCTTTAGCAATTCGAGCAAAACATAACTTATTTTTTGTTTTAATACTGAAACAATTGTTGACAGGAATCTAAAGACATAGGGCAAGACAAAAATTGCGCTTGCCAAAATTGCAATCGGCGAACTTAAAGCAATTCCTCCCCATAAAAATAAACCAAATAATGCAATCGTTGAAATTGAGTTCAAACCGTTTACAAGCATAATAAGTCTATAAAACGCTGAAAACCTCAACTTTTTTGTAAAAACAAAAGGTAAATTCTGTATATCACCTCGATTCCAACGCATTTTTCTGCTTAAATCTGATTGAAAGCTTAATGGAGCATCTTCAAAAACATAATCAGCAAGATTTCCTGTGTTCATTAATGCGCCTTCCAAAACATCGTGGCTTAACACTCTGTTGCAAGGAATTTTGCCATACACATTTTTCATATAGCTATCTAATCTGAAAATTCCTTTACCGCAATATATAGCTTTACCAAAAAGATTGAAATGCAAATTTGAATATCCGCAGTAAAGTTCGCGACCGCTTGAAGAAATAAACCGCTTTGAGTATCCATTTACAATAGAATTCAAATTGATTTTGCATTGATATGCCAGAAGGTCATAATTTTTGTTTAGAGGATGGAGCATCGAACAAACTGCTTCACGAATAGAATGAGGTTCAACAATGCTATCGTCATCCAAAAGCACAATAAATTCAGGCTTCAACAACTCAAAAGAAATATGAGAAAATGCGTCATAATTGGCAGTTGAAAGCGCTTTGCACAACGCTTCGATTGCTCCTCTTTTGCGTTCGCTTGCACGATACTTTTCATTGACTAATTCCTTTTTCCGTATTATGAATTTTAAGTTTTTGTGGTTATTTAGTGTAGTTAAAATCTCTTTATCATTTTCACTTTCCTCCTCATTTGACGGTTTTGTGTCAATAAGTAACACGAAAGTGATATTTTCATCCTCGTTTAATGCTTTTGTAGAGTTAAAGCGCGAAATAATATTTTCAACATCTGAAGCACTCGCAATAAATTCAGATACAACTACCAATGTTCGCGCTGAGTCGGGCAACTTTTCGAAGTTCATTTTGAATACGGGTTTTGAGGGTACAAAAATTCTAGCTAGCCAATTTATAAAATCGATACAAATCGGCATAAGTGCAAAAAATGCAAGCAAAGAGATAAAAATACTGCTCACAATTCCAAAATATTGTAGTGACAAAACAGCAATAGCAGCAGTAAGCGTCAAAAGTAAAAGAAAAAATGAAGATACGTAACAAATTTCAGCAATCCGCTCGCCTTTAATTTTTTTTGATTTTTCGATTTTGCCTTTTTCTATATAATCTTCAACGAGATCCTGTTGCTCGAACAATAAAATGCCAAAATGAACTCCTTTGATTTTTGCAAGCTCAATAAGTTTTTTTGAAAATACTACTTCATTTACATTGATATTATCGGATTCTTTCGCAATTTGCTGTAAATAAGCATTGCGTGTTGTATCACTCATATTGCCGAAATCAAAATCTTGCTCCAATATTTCGAGTGGTTTGTATGCCGCTACAAAATTCAGTTGCGATATTTTGTGAAGCGAGGTTACACACGCGCTAACTGAACGCGTGAGGTCAACTGACACAGTATTCGTGAGAAACTTCAGTTTATCAGAAATATCGAATCCTTTTTCTTTGCCCAAGAAATAACGAAATAAAGAAGATATCAAAAAATTAGTGCGTCCATTGCTATTTGATGTCGCAAGTTGTCTCAATTTTTCAATTAGAAGACATTTTTGTGACAAAACCGCAAGCTTTTCTAGCAATACAAACGAAAATGCATCAGGAAGATTACAAATTTCTAGGTAAGACAACGAGTGAATTTTATTCAGTGATTTTATTGCCAAATCAATTCGTGATTCATTCAACTCATAGCCGCTATTGACCAGTACTAATCGTGCCAACTCAACAATTCTGAGCTCATTCCCAACATTGGGCAAACGAAAAAAGTCATCAAATGATTTTTTTGACAATTCATTGTTCAAAAGATAATTGTTTTCAAACAACCAACGCTCACTTTCAAATAGCTCACTATTTCTTGATTTTTTTTCTATAGCTTTGAAAGCAGAGTTTATTGCTTTTTTCGGAAAGTTAATATCAACACCATTGCCCGTTTTTTCGGGTAATTGCTCATTCTCATAATATTTTTCGACTTCATTTTTGAATTCTTCATCGTTTAATGAATAGTAAAACCTATCACTTAAGTTTTGCTTCAAGCGTTTCACCGAATAAAATTTAAGTTTGCAAAAGATTGTGCCCATATTATACCTCAGCATAAGCATTGACAGGCAAAATTGGATTTATTCAAAAAATCAAGTTGCAAATGTAAATTGAGTGACTAACTGCATACTGTAGAGAATTATATAAAAGAAATAAGAAGCAAAATGGCTTAATTGTTATTTAAAAGCTAAAATTGTTTTGAGAGATGAAAATATGATATAACTATAAAGAATATAAATTTGAGGAAATAGGAATGCGGCAAAAAAGCAAGTAAAGCTGATTAAAAAGTTATATTAATTTGTTTCAATATAGCAAAAACGAGGGAGTTACCCTCGTTTTTGCATGTTTGCGAGATTAGTCTGTAAGCCGAGTTCTGTCTTAAATGGTCATCTGTCTAGGCGATATGTTGCCATAACGCTCAAGCGATTGTCGGACGGGCGGGCAGCCCAATGTCCTTGTTTCTTGCACCGGGTGGGGTTTACATCAACGCTTCGTCGCCGAGCGATGAGTGAGCTCTTACCTCACTTTTCCATCCTTACCTTTGCAGGCGGTTTATTTCTGTTGCACTTTCCTTGAAGTCACCTTCACTGGGAGTTACCCAGCACTCTTGCCCTATGGTGCTCGGACTTTCCTCATCTTGCGATGCGACCATTCGGCTAACTCACAATACTATAATATCATTTTTAAACTAAAAACGCAACTAAATTTATTGTTAAATAAAGTATATTTGCTAGTATGTTAACTAAATATTAGTTCAATATGTTTGTCAAATTTGAAATAAATATCAAATCAAAAATGCTTGTGAAATGTCCCGCTTTTGGCAAAATAAATAAAATTGTCTTTTAGAAAAATCAAATATAAATAATTAACTAATTATAAGTCATAAGTTATTATTTCAAGTTAACTTTGTATTTGACACTCCACTCTCTCATTTCCTTTGCGTGAGGAAGTGCAAAACCTGAGTAGTCTGAGCCGCCAATAAGTCTTGCAATTTCAGGCAAGCTATCCTCTAATAGCGTGAGTGTGGTCACTGTTTTTCCATTTTCTGCATGCTTTTCAATCAAGTAGTGATTATCAGCCATTGCTGCAAGTTGAGGAAGATGAGTTACGGCAAGCACTTGACGACTTCTTGAGATATTGCATAGTTTGCTTGCTACGACTTCCGCTATATGCCCTGAAATACCAGTATCAATTTCATCAAAAACTAATGTCTGGATATTGTCGACAACACTAAGTATATTTTTTAGTGCAAGCATAAATCTTGACATTTCACCGCCGGATATAATTTTCACAAGCGGTTTCAAAGGTTCACCCAAGTTTGGAGAAATCAAAAACTCGACATTGTCACAACCGTTTGCTCCTGAGTGTTCGAGAATTTCTTTATCGTTGTCTAAAAGTTTGAAATCAACTTTGAAAGTGCTTCCTGCCATACCCAAATCGCCAAGTTCTTTTGTTATTTTGCTTTCAAGCTCGATTGCAGTTTTTTTGCGCTCTAAAGTAAGAGATTTAAGCGATGATAAAAGTGTTTTTTCGGTCTTTACCTTTTGTTTTTGCAACTGCTCAACTTTCTCTCCTGCATTTTGGAGTTCAGATAGTTCGGATTTTGCGCTCTCAAAGAATTTAAGCATTGACGAAACGCTTCCTCCATATTTTCTTGTGAGGTTACGCACGATTTCTAATCTTTCTTCGATTTCTTCTGCGGAGCGTGCATCAAAGTTTAGCTGTTCGCGCAGAGAATTGACTTCATCTGCAATATCTTTCATTTCAATGCGTGCGCTCTCAAGTCTTGAAATCAAGCCTTCTATCTTATCATCAAAACTTACAATGCTGTTCAATCTTGATACAGCAAGTTTTGTTTTGTTCAAGGCGCTGTCGCTCTCATATCCGTCGAGCATTTGTCCGCTTTCATCAAGTGCAGACAGGATTTTTTCCATATTACGAATTCGTTTACGCTTTTCCAAAAGCTCATCTTCTTCGCCATCGTATACTTTTGAATTTTCAATTTCTTCAACTTGATAGGATAATATATCGCACTTTCTGTCTCTATCAGCGCTATCCCCTAATCTCTTTAGTTCGGAAATTATTCCAGTATAATTTTTATATTGATTTTTAACTTCAATCTTCATTGATTCGACTAGCAAACCGCTCAAACTGTCTAGAAGGTTAAGATGTTGCGAAACGCGTAAAAGCGATTGGTGTTCGTGCTGTCCGTGAATATCGCAAAGCAGTTCAGTCAAACCTTTTAACATTGAAAGTGTAGCGGTCTTTCCGTTTATTCGGCATTCATTTTTCCCTTCAAGAGTCATTTTACGCGAAATTACTAGAATTTCTTCAATTTCAATTCCACAATTATTGAGATATGTAGTGACATCATTTGTTTCATAGTCATAAAAAACAGCTTCAACTGTTGCAAAATCAGTTCCATAGCGAATTAAAGTTTTGTCAGCTCTTTCGCCAATAACAAAATTTAGCGAGTCAATAATGATTGATTTGCCCGCGCCCGTTTCACCACTCAAAATATTCAATCCTTCATAAAACTTCAAATTGAGTGATTCTATGAGTGCTATATTTTTGATATTGAGTTCACTTAACATATTCTTTCTTTTGCATCCTTTTCAAATTGTATTATAAAGCATTTTGTATTGAAAAAACACAACTAATCCAACAGTTTTCTAAATTTTTCTACAATCAAATCAGTCTTGTCTTTTGAGCTTACAATGATAAGTATTGTATCGTCGCCAGAAACTGTTCCAAGAACTTCTTCAAAATCCAAACGATCGATAAGCGCAGCTGCAGAACTTGCTCCGCCGCTTTCAGTTCGAATAACAATAATGTTTTCAGAACTTTCGATTGACAGAACCGCGTTTCTGAATAAACGGTGGTACTTGTCAAAAGATTTTTCTTCTTTCACTTGATGAGGCGTGTATTTATAGTGCTTGCCATCGGCTGCCAACACCTTAATAATGCCCATATCTTTTATGTCGCGGGACACGGTTGCTTGAGTAACCTGAAATCCTGCTTCTTGCAAAAGTATGGCCAATTCTTCCTGCTTATTGATGTCTTTTTTTGCAATAAGCTCTAATATTTTCATTTGCCTTGCTGATCTTGCCATATTTCCTCCTAGCTGTTTGATACGCCCCAAATATTCATTTTTTGAAGTAAACGCTTATAAAAGCCTTTATTTTCTTTGCGTAAAAAAGCAGCCGTGTGAATTGATTTTAATATTGTTATTTTTGTTTGTCCGCATAATATTGTCACAAGTCTGCCGTCAACAATAAGATTTGCAGATTCGTTTTCTTTTTCCAAAATAAGTTCTACTGCACTTTCTATTGACAACACAACAGGTTTCGAGTGAAGAGTGTGCGGACAAATAGGTATGACAACCATTGCTTCAAGGTCTGGTGCTAGAACAGGTCCTCCGGCAGACAGAGAATAAGCTGTCGAACCTGTCGGTGTGCTGACAATAACTCCGTCTGAACGGTATCTGTCAAGCGCCTCGCCATCGATTTTTGCTGATACATAAATTGGTGTTGTTCCTTTTGATTTCAAAACGACATCATTTAGAGCAATAATTTTTTTGTTATCGCCGTATGTGACTTCAATAAGGTTTCTTGTTTCAATTTGGTATGTTTTGACAGCGTCAAGAATTTCTTCAGGTGATGCGGTGCGTTCAAGCTCTGCCAGAAAACCCATATCGCCAAGGTTGACAGACAAAATTGGGATATCTACAATACTCGCCCAAGATACTGCACGAAGAACTGTGCCGTCTCCCCCGAAAACGATGATTGCTCTGCATTCTTTCAAATTTTTTATCAATACTTGCTTATTTTCGCAAGATAAATTATCACAATCTAAGGTGTCAAATGTCATGCAATCGATTTTTTTTTCATTTAGAAAAATAGCAAGCTCGTTTTTCTTTTTCTGCCCTTCCGCATTGTTTGATTTTGTAAAAATAGCTAATTTCATTTTTCTCCAGGATATTGTCAGATATAAATATTGCATAAAGCACAATATAACATTAAGTATACAGCAATTTATGCAAATATACAAATACATTTTGCATCATTTTAAGGACAGTTTCATATAATATTTAGTAATATGCTTCAAATAAGTTGACATATCTAGGATAAGTTGTTATATTGACAGAAAGTAATAACTCAGGAGGAGAATATGCAAGCAGTTTTTGGTGGAATCGTTGGAATAATTGTTTCTATGTTACTCTTACGTAAACTTGTTAAAGGCATTGTAGCAGACAAAGTTTAATTATTTACTTAAACTTATTTTAATTAGCAATAGAAAAAATCCCTTTCAAAACTGAAAGGGATTTTTTGATTTTATAAATTGTATTGATTTTTAATAAATAAATTTATATGCATAACGATTTTGTAATCATCGATTTGAAAAGAAATAAAGCCAAGTTTATAAGGATTTTTATAATAAATCTTTGATGGTTTTCTTTTTTCGCTCAATAATTTATTTTTTCAAATATAACAAAAATTCACGGTTCTTTCTTTCGAACATAATTGGAGCATCGTTGTGACCCAATATTTCAAATCCTAATGATTTTGCGTGTTTCTCGATTTTCTCGAGTGCTGAAATTCTGTCTTTTTCATTTATCACTATACCTTTTTTGCTTAATGCAGATTTGGTCAATTCAAATTGAGGTTTAATCAGCAATACTGCCCTTCCACCTTTTATTAAAATATTGTAAACTGTAGGCATAATGAGTTCAAGAGAAATAAAACTTACGTCGACACAAACAAAATCCATTTTTTCTTTTTCAAAATCATTTACGTTGCGAGCATTCGCTTGATAAAATGTCACGCGTTCATCGTGACACAATTCTTCAGGTAAAGCGCAATCGCCCACATCAACAGCGAGAACAGACAAAGCGCCTTCTTTGAGCATACAGTCAGTAAAACCGCCGTTTGAACAGCCAATATCGGCAGTAGTCAAAGCTTTCAAGTCTATGCCGAAAGTATCAATTGCAGTCTTTAGCTTATGACCGCCTTGTGATGCAAACTCGCCTTCTAAATTTAAAACAATATTTGAATTTTCATCGACTTCACATGAAGGGGAAGTAATTTGTTTATTATCAACATAAACTTGTCCTTTTTTCACGAGTTGAGCAGCATAGCTACGGGATTTAAGGTTAAATTTTTGAAATATGAATATGTCTATTCGCATATTATTCTCTATTGAAAAAGTTTTCTATCTTTCTCACGATTGCATTTGGTGTAAAGCCTGATATTTCAATGAGTTCGTTAAGTGAACCTTGCTTCAAAACAGGGTTATCTATCGAAATTGAAAAGTGCTTGGTGTGCAAACATTTTTTTTCAAAAAAATCTGCTACCATAGATCCAAAGCCTCCCTTTTCGACATTGTCTTCAATTGTTATGACTGATTTACCATCCAATTTTAATAGATAGTTTTCATCGATAGGCTTTACAAATAGAGCGTTTTGAACAGCAATATTTATTCCTTTTTCAGCAAAAATTCTTTTTACTTCTTTCGCCAGGCTAAAGCATAATGCGCCTGTTGTCAATATTATAAAATCTTCTTCAGGTGATTTTTCACTCCACTGCCCGAAAATGGTATCTTCATTTTCGATGTTATCAAATTTTCGAGTAAGTTTACATTTCGAATTGCAAGTTTTCACTATTGCCTTCGGATAACGAATTGCAAGCGGTGCATTAAAATTAACTGACCACTCCAAAACTCTCTTCAATTCCTCCGTACATCTTGGAGCAACTATTGTCATATTTGGCATCAACGAAAGAAAACTTATGTCATAAAAACCTTGATGAGTTTCACCGTCGCCATCAACAAATCCGCTATGGTCAACGGCAATAGTAACATTTTGTGAGGTTAGGCAAATATCATTCAAAATTTGATCAAAACTACGCTGCAAAAACGAAGAATAAATAGAAACATAAGGCTTCATTCCACCATTAGCAAGACCAACTGCCATAGAAATTGCATGTGGTTCACAAATACCGACATCAAACATACGATAAGGAAATTCATTGGAAAAATTACGCAAGCCAACACTGTCTGTCATTGCGGCGGAAACCGCAACAATTTTGCTGTCTTCGGCGGCAAGTTCTGTCAACTTTTCTCCAAATGCCGCTGCATAATCGCCACTTATTTCTCCGTCTGATACTCTGGCAACTGCGTGAAATTTGTCTGGACATTCCTCAGCTTCTTTGTAGCCTTTTCCCTTTTCAGTCAAAATTCGTATTGCAAACTGCTTATTTTCATTCTTAATTTTGGTAAAGCACGAAATAAGCGCTTCTAAATCGTGACCGTCAACACTTCCAACATAATTTATGTTCAAACTATTAAATAGATTTTTCAACAATTCATCGTTGAAGCTTATTGCCCCGGCACTTTTCGAAATAGTCATATTGTTGTCATTTAGTAACAAAATATGGTTTCCTGAAATTGTGCCTAAATCATTTAGCGCTTCTTGAGTTTGCCCTGTCCTAAAAGAACCATCACCCACTAGAGAAATAATATTGTAGTTTTCGCAATTCAAATTTCTTGCGCGCATAAGTCCAGAGGCAAGAGATATTGCAGTGCCCGCGTGCCCGGTGTCAAAAGTATCAAATTCGCTTTCAGATTGTTTTGGAAAACCCGATATCCCGTCTGCCATGCGAAGCTTGATAAAATTGTCAGCGCGACCTGTCAAGAGTTTGTGCGCATAGCACTGATGTCCAACATCAAAAATCAATTTGTCATATGGGGTGTCAAAAACATAGTGTAAAGCTATTGTCAGTTCAACAACTCCGAGATTTGAAGCAAGATGTCCGCCATTTATTTTTACAACAGAAATTATTTGTTCACGAAGAAAATGAGCAAGTTCTTTGAGCTCAGGAATGCTCATTGTTTTCAGTTGTGTTGTTGTCGGAACGTTCATCTTTCCTCGTTTGTATTAGTATTCTTTTTGTTTTTTCTCTCTTCTTTTGAAAATACTGCCGCTATTCGTGCAACAAACATCACCAATTCTTTAGAATTGTTTATTGCGATGTCTTTCACAATAGCCTTTCCACCTACTGTCAAAGCAGCAACTACGCTTGATATGGCGATAGTCATAATGCGTTGATTTGTGCTTTGCGACATTTCCAAAATTTTCAAAACGATTGCAATTGAACAAGCACCTGAAATAATGCCAAAAATATCTCCAATGACATCATTGCATATATTTGCGACTTTTTCTGCATTTCTGACCAAATGTACCGCAGTTTTTGAACCGTATATTCTTCTTGAACTCATAGAAACCAAAGGCGCAAGGTCACAAGCTGTGACAGCGACTCCAATACCGTCAAATACGATACTTCCTAAAATCAGGAATATTAAGAGCATAATTGTTACAACTATGTTGCCTGTTGAAGAAGTAAGTTCAGAAATAAAACTGAAGAAAATTGCCAACACAAATGTAATAAAAGTGATTTTCACACTCCATAATGAACGTTTACGACGCTGTTTTCCACGCTTGTCGCCATTTTTGATTTTCAAATCCGAAAACTGTTGCTTAACATCGGGAATTTGAGATTTACTGTTTTTATCGTGAACAGAAGTGCCAACTCGCGCTTCATCATTAGACTTTGAAACATTTTCAGCACATTTGTTTTCTTTTTTTATTTGAATATTTTTGTCTAAAGTTTGATTCTTTTTGTAGGATTGTATCTCGTTTATAATTGCTTTTTTAGTGTTCTCATTTTGCTTTCTGAGAATGTCTTTTTCATCAAAAGAAACAGCGCCACCGCTGTTTCCCAGATTTTTCCTGTCTTTAGCCTTATTTCCTAATTGGGAAATATGGTTATTGACCTTATTTTCATCATCATTGTTCAAACTAAACCTCTTATAATAAATGATAGTTGGTGGTGATATCTTGAGTAAACCTTGCGCCATTAGGTTCGGTTGGATTTCCCTTTTCTATGAACTCATCGTCGCCGACTGAGAAGTTTCCTATTACCTTAGAAATCGCGAAGTTACCTTTTGCGTCACCGAATAGCCACTTAGAGCACACTATAATCCCCAAAATATCTCACATGGAACAGTCTAGAAGTTTTCCTTAACAGGCCCCGTCCGTCCTATCCTCTTTTGCAAAGAAGGTTTCATTAAGCAATCATTCATACTCATCGGCCAACGAGACGGAATGTAATCTTAAATTCACCAAATTCACTCAAGGCAGGCTACTCTGTACACAGCGTATTTCGCTTACGCTCAACACCGCATAACAGGTTACTCCCCGCACAGTAGCGAACTACCAATACAGGTCTCCACGGAGGTTGGGTCGGTGTTCGTATGCCATTACGAATCGCCCAAAGTCCTTAACTCTCAGCAACAGCCCCGGTTTGGGCAACCAAAGCCATCACCAAAAACTTCATCGATGTGCCCTTTAGCGATATTTTACCCCCGCCTTCGGCACGGCAGAACCTGACTAGAATACTGCACCACCAATATCTAAATATAATTATACACTATTTTAATATAATGTCAAATATTTTGGTCTCTAATGCGTTGTCAGTTGTTGGTAACTCCCAAAATACTATCGAAATAGCGTGAAAAGTCAAATGTTTGCAGTCTGTCATTGATTTCAGCATTATCTTTAGCATTTTCAGTTGAAGAAAACAAGATATCAACAATGCGTTTTGCTTCCAATATAATAGATGAATCGACTTTTAAGCGGTGGCAACTGTCCATAGTATTACCCGATTGTTTCAAACCTAAAAAATCTCCTCCGCCACGCAATTCAAAATCGCGTTCCGCAATCTTAAATCCATCCATAGTATTCACCATAGCTGTCAATCGTGCAATCACATCGCTATCTTCTGTGCGCTCTGTATGAAGAAAACAAAATGCTTCACTTCCGTCTCTGCCTGCCCTGCCACGCAACTGATGTAGCTGAGAAAGCCCAAATCTATCAGAATTCATAATGATAATATTTGAAACATCGGCGACATCAATTCCGACTTCAATAACTGAAGTGCAAACCAATGCCAAAATATTTCCACTTTTGAGGTTCTCTAAAGCTGCTGATTTTTGTTGCGATGTCTGTTTACCGTGTATAATACCTATCTCGATATCGGAAAAGTAATTTTTTTTCAATTCCTTAAACAAACTTTCGGCAGAATATATTGTGCAACCCTCACTATCAAAAAGTTTCGGACAGACAAACAACGCTTTTTTGCCCTGCTTGCATTCATTCGCTACAAATGTAAACATTTTTTCTTTTGTTGAATTTGAAATTATCCGCGTTTTTATATTTGTAGTAGCTTCTTGTCGCTTTATAATGGTTGAAACATTTAGATTTTGGTAAAGCATAAGTGCTATAGTCCTTGGAATTGGTGTTGCGCTCAAAACCAATATATCTGCATTGCCTGCTTTGCTTTCCAAAGCGTCGCGCTGAGCCACGCCAAATCTCTGTTGTTCATCAAAAATAATAAGAGACAGACTTTTGAAATTTATACTCTCGCCAAGTAGCGAATGAGTTCCGATGACAAAATCGAGTGCGCCTTCTTCCAGTCCGTTTACTATTTGGGTTCTCTCTTCCTTTGATGTCGAGGCAGTGAGCAATCCAACCGAAATGCCAGTCAACTCGGACAACTTCAAAAAATTTTCGTAATGTTGGCGAGCAAGTATGTCTGTCGGTGCAAGCATTGCAATTTGCTTTTTTTCTTTCGCAATTATGCAAGCTGTCAAAAATGCGACTGCAGTTTTGCCCGAGCCAACATCACCGACAATAATTCGGTTCATAAGCGTATCACTTGAAAGTTCGCTCAAAATCTCAAAAGCTACTTCATTTTGTGATTTTGTCAAATCAAAGCCAAATGCCTTGTTTAGGGCGGTTTTACACTCAACTATTCTATTATTGACCGTTTTATATAATACTTTTCGAGGTTTTGAAAGCTTTTTTTTGTATTTTTGATAGAAAATAATATTATTTATTGTGTCTTCAAGCGCAAGCCTTTCTTTTGCTTTTTCAACTTCATTGATAGCATTAGGTGTATGCACTGCCCGATATGCAGAATTAAGAAACACAATATTTTGAGAGTTACAAAAATTATTTGACAAAAATGAGTCAGTTTCAAAATTCTCTAAACAGCTTAAAACGATTTTCTTTATCGCATTTTGTGAAATGATTCCGCTAGTTGGATAGACAGTAAAAATCCCCTCTAATTTGCTTTTAGAATTTTCTTGCATTTTTTTCGTTAAATTTTCATCATAATCAGTTTTTTCAAAAATAGGATTGAACAACACTCTTGAGTTTCCATCAAACTGAACTTTTCCCAAAAATAAATAATTACTCCCTTCAAGAAAACTGTTTTTAAGATACGGTTGATTGAAAAAGAAAATTTTAAAAACTGCGTTTCCACTTTTTGCTTTTATTGAGAAACTACCTCTATGTTTGAAGTTCACATCTGAAACTTTCAATATTTCGGCTTTAATAACAGAAAATTGCCCGTTGACAGTTTCTAAAATTGTCACGGGCAATTTCAAATCAATGTATGATTTGGGAAAGAAATTCAAGACATCTGCAGGAGTATAAATTGAAAGCTCAGCAAGTTTTTTTATTGTTGCGGCGCCAACTCCTTTTATATCTGCAAGATTATTCAAGTGAAAACAAGAAGAAGTAATGTGGTTGTCCGCCTGAATATGCTGCTACTTCCAAATCAGGAAACTTTTCAGCCACAAGTTTTATTGCGTTTTCAACGCTCTCATCGCTCATATCTGCACCATAGTAAAGTGTCAGCATTTCCATTTCGGCATCTATCATTGAGCCTATAGTTCCTATCAAAACATCTGCGACATCATCGCCTGTTGACACGATTTGTTTGTCAGTTATTCCAATAATATCACCAACTTTGACTGAAAAACCATTCATTTTAGTGTTTCTCACAGCGTGAGTTATTTCAGCACACTTCACAGCTTTTGCAGCTTGTATCATATTCTCGGCAATTTCTTCTGCTGTTGAATCTTCATTAAAAGCAAGTGCAGCAGCTACGCCTTCAGGAACATACTTTGTTGGAATTACGAAAACATTGACATCAGCAAGCTCTTTTGCTTGTTCTGCTGCCAAGATTATATTTGAATTGTTCGGCAATACAAAAACATTTTTTGCATCTACTTTGTTTATAGCATTCAAAATGTCATAAACACTTGGGTTCATCGTTTGCCCGCCTTCAACAACAAAATCAACCTGCAAATCACGGAAAATATTTGCTATTCCTTTTCCTGCGCAAATAGAAACCATAGCAAATTCTTTTTTCTCTTTTACGGCTTCTTGTTTATTTTCGTGGATTTTTCGGTTTTGCTGAAGCATATTTTCAATTTTTATGCTGTCAATTTCGCCAAGTTTTAAAGCGGATTTCAATGCCGCATCGGGATTGTTTGTGTGAACGTGAACTTTTACAAGGTTTAAATCTCCAATGACAAGAACGCAATCGCCAATTTCAAGCAAAGTATCACGGTGTTTGTCTATGTCTGCCTCAGTTGTTTTGTTGTTAAGATTTGTTATAAAATATTCAGTGCAATATGCAAAGGTAATATTTTCATAATCATTGTCGTAAGAATCTTTTTCATCCAAAGAAGGTTCATACTTCTTAACTTCAGCAAGCGGTTCAACAACATCTGGTATCTCTATGCCAGCCAGAGCGTTGTAGAAGCCGTTTATTATTGAAAGCAATCCTTTTCCGCCGGCGTCAACAACACCTGCTTTAGCAAGCACTGGGAGCATCTCAGGTGTTTTGTTGAGAATTTCCTCGCCTGCAACAAGAAGTTCTGCTAAGAACTCTTCGATTTCAGGTTGTTTACGCTTTGTTAATGCGACTGCATTTTCTGCCATAACTCGGACAACTGTCAAAATTGTGCCTTCTTTTGGTTTTGTGACAGCGCTGTATGCAATTTCCGTTCCACTTTTCAAGCTTTCCGCAAAATCTTTTGAGGTTATTGTTTCTTTATCTGCACATACAACCGCAAAACCTTTCAAGATTTGTGAAAGAATAACACCTGAATTACCTCGTGCTCCTTTCAACGCACCTTTTGAAAATGCCGCAGTGAGTTCACTGAGAGAATCTGTTTCAGTGGAATTAACTTCACGCAAAGCAGAATTTATGGTAAGCGACATATTTGTGCCGGTATCACCATCAGGAACTGGAAAAACATTCAACTCATCTATTTGCTGACGATATAAATCGAGGTATTTGACACCACCTGCAATCATCAGTTTAAATTTATCACTAGTTATTTCTATCATCACGACTTCCTCGTAGAATTCATTTTAGGCTATACCCTTATGCCGACCACATTGATATTGACGCGTTTGACACGCATACCTGTGAAAGTTTCACAAGCATAAGTGACAGTGTTGGCGAGACTATCTTTTACAGCTTCGACATTTACTCCAAGTTTTAATATGACAAAAACCTCGATAAAGATTTTGTTATCAATAGTTGCGATCTTGATGCCCTTGCCATAAGTGCTCTTGTTTAGAAGCGCACTCAAGTTGTCCGTCAAGCGACGAGACACCAACTCTACAACACCATAACATTCAGAAGCTGCATAACTACAAACCATTGCAACTGCCTCATCAGATATCGAGATTTTTCCGTATTTATTTGAAGTTCTAAGTGACATAGTTTACCTTTTCCACACAATTCTACACGATTACAACATATTTTGCAACTATTTACATAATTTTAAGCAAATACAGTTGCAAAAATAATCATTAAGTGATAAAATTCATTCGTTTGAGTGAAACAAATCAATAGAAGCAAGTCAGGAGGATATATATATGTCGAAAGTTTGTTCAATTTGTGGGAAAGGAAGAATGAGTGGAAACTTGGTCAGCCACAGCCACCGCAAAACAAGACGCAGTTGGGCTCCAAATGTCCAAAAAATCAAGGTAAACACCAAAACTGGTGGAGTTGAAGATCAGTATGTGTGCACGAGATGCATGCGCTCAGGCAAAGTCGATCGTGCCTAGTGCTGTTTAGTCATAGTTTATCTAAATTGAAAATGCGCCCACCTTTTGGTGGGCTTTTTTTGTTTATAAATATGTATTTTATCAAAATAATAAAATAATCTATTTTGTTTTTAATAAATCAAAATTTACATTATCCTGTCAAGTTGTATTATAGAAATAGAATAAGATTTTGTTTTTAATAAAACAAAAGTTACTTCCGTTTGCGCCTATTAAATAATCTAAGAAACGGTCTTAAAAATCTGGGGGATCTGATACATATTATTTTCATAGCTTGCTCCTAAATGTTTTCGTGGCATTATATGCAGCACATCATAAATGTGTCAAAAAAAACAAGTGTCTATGCGGCACTTATTTGATTATTTTTTTGTTTTAGCAATAATTTCTTGTTTACAAAAACTATTTCTAGTGTGATGATTTAATTTTTGTTATAGCTAATTTAGGATTTTCTGCAGAAAAAATGCTGTTGCCAGCGACAAGTATATCCGCACCTGAGTGAATGATATGATATGCGTTTTCAGTTGTCACGCCCCCATCAACTTCTATCAAAATTTTGCGACCACAGTTTTCTATCATACTTTTGGCATCACCAATTTTAAGGAGACTTTCATCTATAAATCTTTGTCCGCCAAAGCCGGCATAAACGCTCATAATCAGCACAACATCAATCTGATCTAAATACGGTTCAATCATTGAAAGTGGTTTATCAGGATTTAGTGCGAGTCCGCATTTTTTTCCTTTTGCCTTTATCAATTCAAGTGCTTTGCTGACATTTTTTGATGCATCTGGATGAAATGTGACTATGTCCGCACCTGCATCGCAAAATTTCTCGACATATCGTTCTGGTTCAATAATCATAAGATGTGCGTCTATTGGAAGCTCGCTATATTTTGCCAAAGCTTTGACCATAGGCATACCAAAGGTAAAATTCGGCACAAAAACACCGTCCATAATGTCACAATGAATAAGGTCTCCACCCCACTCTTTTATATTTTTTACCGCCTCCGCCATCTTGCAAAAGTCGGCAGAAAGTATTGATGGTGCAACTAAAACTTTTGACATAATGATTACTCCTCTGTTTTTCTCTGCGTATATATCAATTTTTTTTAACTATCCATATCTAAACTAAAATAAATATATATTATTCAAACTAATTCTCAAAATCATATTATTACTTTACAATAAAATGATTTTATATCTATGTGTTTATAGGCTAAAAAAATATGTTATTATTTTGTCTTTATTATAAAATGATTTTGCTATTCTAAAATTTGTTATTCTTTCTTTCAACAAGCTCATTATATATCGTTTTGTAACGATTGTATCTTCCTTCTGACACAGACATACCAATTTCAGATTTGACAGCGCAATTTGGCTCATTGATATGGCAACACGCCTTAAATTGGCATAGCGGTTGAAGCAGCTCGAATTCATCAAAATACAAACGCAATTCTTCAGGTTTTAAGTCAATAGTATCAAGCAGGCTAAATCCACAAGTATCAATCAAGTACGCGCTTCCAACACGCAATAGTTCGGTTTGTCGGGTAGTATGTTTGCCTCTTTGAATTTTCTTTGTAAGTCCGTCAGTTTGAAGCCTGTCAGTTTTGAGTATTGCATTTATAATCGAGCTTTTGCCAACTGCCGATTGACCGGCAAAGCAAACGGTTTTGCCGTCAAGTGCACCAACAAGCGCATCAATACCCTCGCCATCTGTTGCAGAACAAGCAAAAATATCTAAAATACCATTGTATTCTTTCAATTCTTTGAGTGAGCCTAAATCTATTTTGTTTGCCACCAAAATAGGTTCAATGCCCTCTACCAAGCAGTTGATAAGCACTTTGTCAACGAGTAAAAAATCGGGTTCAGGAACAGGCGCAATCACAATAAGGCATGTGTCAACATTCGCCACATAAGGTCTTATGAGAGTGTTTCGTCTAGGCAACACTTTTTCAATAACAAACGTACCGCGTTCCTCTATAAATTCAACTAAATCGCCAATTAAAATATCGCCAAAGATTTTAAGTTTTTTGCGGGCAGAAGCAACCTTAACACCATTTTTTGTGTCAAGGAAGTAGCGTGATGTGACGCCTTTGATGACTCTACCATTCAAAATATCTTTCGCCATTATGTTGAATTTTCCCTTTCTTTCTATATGTTTTTTTCGCTTAGTACTGTTTCACAGCGTTAATTTAGTTCAAATAAACCAAAATTTTCGATATTATTTGTTATTGCCACATTTTAATCAACATCGTTTGTTGTTTAGTTTGTTGATTTAGTTTCATTGTTTTATATTATATAAATATAGCAAAATCCTTAAATAATTTGAAATAAGCTAAATTGATTTTATTATGCCTTCTTTTGCTATTTTTTCAATATCTTCATTCAAATATCTTCTGCGTAACTGACCACAAGCGCCTTCTATATCATTGCCCAAGCTTTTTCGTATTGTAGCTGAAGTGTTGTTCTGTTCAAGCCGTTCTAAAAATGCTTTTGAATTTTCAGAACTAGTACCTTTAAGACCTAGTTCTTTGACTTGATTTAGCCTAATGAGATTGACATGGCAAGGAAAACCTCTCACAAGTTTTGATAGTTCATCCGCGCATTCCATTGTGTCATTGCTCCCAGAAATAAGCGTATACTCAAAAATTACTCTGCGCCCTGTTTTTTTGAAGTAATATCTTGCAGAATCAACAACTTTATGAATAGAATACTTTTTGTTCACAGGCATCATTGTATCACGGATTTCATCATTTGGCGCGTGAAGTGATATTGTCAAAGTAGGCGTATGTCCGCTGTCAGCCAAAAGTATTATTTTGTCACACAGTCCTGAAGTTGAAAGCGAAATATTGCGCTCGCTTATGCAAATCCCACCTTTTTGGTTTGCAAGCGTCAAAAACTTCATCGTGTTGTCGAAATTGTCTAGCGGTTCACCACTTCCCATCAAAACAACGTTTGTGACCTTTCTATCTTTGATATTTCCGCCCTCAAGCGTGTTCACCGCAATGACCTGACCTAGTATCTCACCTGCCGTTAGATTGCGTTTAAGACCATTCATACCTGAAGCACAAAACACACATCCCATACGGCATCCGACCTGAGTAGAAACGCACAGTGTGTTGCCATAATCGTGAAGCATATAGACGCCCTCGATAAGTTCATTGTCAATCAATCTGAACAAATATTTCTTTGCTCCGCCTTTGCCTTCAAAAACTTTTTCGACACTAAGTGGCTGAGCAATATATTTTTCGTTCAACTTTTCTCTCAATTGTTTCGAAATTGACGTCATTTCATCAAATAATTTTCCATTGTGCAAAAACTGAAAAACCTGTCCCGCCAGATATGACGGAACATCGCCCAATACTTCGGCGATTTCTTCAGTTGACATAGAGAGCAAACATTGTTTTGGCGCTTCAGTTTGCAACTCGTTTATTTCATTTTGTTTATTTTCCATTATGCTTTTCTCATTCTGGCGATAAAAAAGCCATCCCATTCATCTTTCGGAAGCAGTTGAAGCATACCCTCATTATCGTATGGAACAGCCATTTTTTCAAGAGTGAAATTTGTATTAGATTTCAAAAATTTATTTACTACATTTTTGTTTTCTTCATCAAATAAAGTGCAGGTTGAATACAACAAAACACCACCCGATTTTATATAGTTTTTTGCATTTTCCAAAATTGCCGATTGAAGCTTTGCCATATCATAAATTGAAGAGGCCTCATGTTGTAAAAATACATCGTGATGTTTTCTGAAAGTTCCGAAACAACTGCAAGGAGCATCTACAAGTACAAAATCAAAAGCATTTTCAAATTCAGACTTGAACTTGGTTGCATCTACTTGTCTTTCATCAACGTTTTTGATATTCATTCTCTTTTTGTAGCTTGTTATAAGTTCAACTCGATGCGGATATAAATCACAAGCAATAACCTTTGATTTTGGATTTTGTTCCGCAATTAAAACTGCTTTACCACCCGGAGCGGAGCATAAATCAAGCACTGATGAGCCATCTGTCACACCCAAAGCCTGCACAGCGAGCATTGAAGATGGTGATTGATAAGTGACAAGACCGGTGCGGAACATTTCTTTTACTTCAGCTGTGTTTTTTACAATCAGACCCTTCATTGCACTTTGCTCAAAAGCAATGCCCTGCGCCATAAGAGTCCCTTTCACAACTGCCAAGGTTGACAGCTTTGTGTTGATACGAATATGCTCACTTTCAGTCAAAGGATTGTCTAAAACCGACATAGTACGCTCTATTCCGAATTGTGAAATCATTTTATCGATAAACCATTGAGGTTTAGAATATTTAATGGAAAGATAATTTTTTTCTCCCTGAACGGGAAGTTTGTACTCGCGACGACATACTTTTTTTAATACCGCATTGACAAAACCCGAAACCCCAACCTTACCAAGTTTTTTTGTGAGTTCAACAGTCTCGTTTACAACCGCATAGTCAGGAAGAACATCCATGTAAAGTAAACAATAAATCGCTTCTTTCAACAAAATTTCAATGCTTGTTTGCGGTCTTTTGGCACAAAGTTTATCAATAATATAATCAAGCTCGACATTTCTTTCCAATACACCATATACAATCTTTGTGACAGCTTCATTTGATGCTTGCGATGAAAGTGCAAGTGTTGAGTAAGATTTGTCAATAAAGATTTTTGATAATATTTGATATGATGGTTCAAGATAACTGTTCATTTATTCCTCTTTGTTTTTAGTGTTATCATCAAAAATCGTTCCCAATGCAACACTATGACCACGCAAGAATTCCTCGCTTGTCATTGTTTTACTGTTTTCCGCTTGAACTTTTACAAGTTTTATTGCTCCTCTTTTGCAAGAAACAATAAGCCCGTCCTTCGGATTTGCAGCCAAAATTTTTCCATATGTGGATTTGTTGCCGTCTGTATTTTCGATATCATTATTATCGTTGTCAAAAAAGGCTTTTTCGACTTCCCAAATTTTAAGCATTTTTCCATTTATGAATGTGAAAGCTGACGGCCAAGGATTCATACCTCTTACAAAACAATCAATCTCTTCAAAAGTTTTCGAGAAATCAATTTTTCCGTCCTCTCTTTTGAACATTTTACATTTTGAAACATTAGTATTGTCTTGCGGAATAAAAACTGCATTTCCACTACTTAATAAACCAATAGCATCAACAATAGCTTCGCCTCCGAGCAAGCTTAGACGGTCGAACAATTCACCTGCGGTTTCTTTATTGACAATTGGAGTGGATTTTTGAAGTAAAACATCACCTGCATCCACCTCTTTCACTGTTTTCATTATGGTAACACCTGTCTCAGTTTCGCCATCAATTATGGATTGTTGAATAGGTGATGAGCCACGATATTTTGGAAGCAATGAAGCGTGTACATTGAGAACTCCAAGTGGTGCTATTTGGAGAAATTCATCAGACAAAATTTGTCCGAATGCTGCGGTAATTATAAGGTCAGGATTTAATGCTTTTATGTCTTCAATTCCAGTTTTTGAGACTTTATCAAACTGCAAAACGGGTATTCCAAGCTCAATAGCTTTGTTTTTCAAAGCACACGGAATAAGTTTTTGTCCCCGACCAGAAACCTTATCAAGTCCAGTCACAACCGCACTCACCGCGTAAACACTATTTAGTTTTTCGAGCACAACTGCGGAAAAATCAGGTGTTCCCATAAAAACAATTTTCATAAATTACCCTCGTCATTTTTGTTTTCTATTTATCGTTGTCCAATACTAAATTTTTACATTTATCAATATAAAGAATTCCGTCCAAATGGTCAAGCTCGTGACAAACTGCTCTCGCTTCAAATCCTTTCACTTTCTTTTTGCATTTTTTTCCATAACGATCCAAAAATTTTACTGTTACTTCATCAGGACGTGTGACCTGTGCTGACTTTCCGGGGACTGATAAACAACCCTCTGCTCCAGTTTGCTCACCGCTTTGTTCGATAATTTTCGGATTTATCATCTCAAGAAATATCTCATCAGTCATAACAATAGCTACTCGCTTTAATACTGCAACTTGAGGAGCTGCAAGACCTGCTCCGTCAGCTGAAAGCAATGTTTCTTTCATATCATCAAGAAGAGTGTGCAACCTAGTATCAAAAATTGTAACTTCTCTTGAGACTTTCCGTAAAATCTCATCTGGTTCTGTGATAATAATTCTCTTTGCCATTTCCTAACCTCAAACTTTTTTCTTTATCTTTATTAAGTATTTTTTTATATTTCTTCTTCAAATTCTTTTATTTAGTAGAACTTAGAAACTATTGCCTATACTATTTCTTTAATTATATATTTCAACTATTACTTGTAACTATTGATTTTAACTATTACTTAGTATCAGTTAATTGATTAATACATAATTTTCTTAATTTTTAAACTCATTTTCTTAGACAATCTGATATTAATTCCTTTAGATGTCTTTCTAATTCAAGCTTTGCGGATTTATTTCTACAAAACATTGTATTTCGTTTGTAACAGTTGCAACAAGTTGGTAGATATGTTCAATTATGCTGTCAGCGTTTCCGGGATACACGCGCAATAATATTTGGTATCTTGTTTTATTCTTAATCTTGTTGACCGGAGAGCGCATAGCATTTATGTAGACAAAATCTTTATTTTTTACGCTTTCCTCTTTTAATATTTGATATATTTTTTTTGTTTCACTAAAAGCCAATTCATCATTTTCTGATGTAAAAAGAATTCTCACAATTGTAGTGAAAGGAGGAAACTTTGTCACCTGTCTAGAATTTATTTCTTTTTCAAAAAATCCATTGTAGTCATATTTTTTTGCTAAGCGGAAAACATAGTGAGTTGGAACAAAAGTTTGGAGCAAGACCTTGCCCTCTTTGTCCGCTCTGCCCGCTCTACCCGCAACTTGTGTGACAAGCTGGAAAGTTCTCTCACTAGCTCGATAATCATCAAGGAACAGTGAAAAATCAACGTCCAAAATTCCTACTAGAGTTACATTTGGGAAATCGTGACCTTTTGCTATCATCTGTGTGCCGACCAATATTTGAGCTTTACCTTTTCCAAAATCATCTAATATTCTGAAATGCGCACCTTTTGATGAAGTTGTGTCAACATCCATTCGCAAAACTTTTGTTTCAGGAAACAATTCGTGAATATAATTTACAACTTGCTCAGTTCCCGTTCTGCCGAAGCGAATATGCTCGCTCCCGCATTTTGGACATTTGTTTGGAACAGTATAATTCTTTCCGCAATAATGACATTTGAGCCTTGCTACTGCACGGTGATAAGTCAAGTTCACATCGCATGCATCACATTTTGGAATATAACCGCATTCTTTGCACATCAAGAATGATGAGAATCCTCTGCGGTTCAAAAACAATATTGCTTGCTCACCCCTATCAATTATCGTGCGCAAAGCGTCAACCAAAGCACCTGAAAGTATGTTTCTATTGCCGTTTCTAAACTCTGAACCCATATCAACAATTTCAATGTCTTTTTGTTGAAATTTAGCAATGCGGTCAGGCAAAGTGAGCAAATTATACTCACCGCTTGACGCTTTCATATAGCTTTCTATTTCAGGCGTGGCACTACCGAGCAAAAGCGGAGCATTGTTGAATTCCGCACGGAACTTTGCAACAACTTTCGTATCATATCTTGGATTTGAATCGCTTATGTAACTACTGTCGTGTTCCTCATCAATGATAATAAGTCCAACATTCTTGAGAGGAGCAAAAATTGCGCTTCTAGCGCCGATTGCTATTTTAGCTTCTCCATCATACAATCTTGACCATTCATCAAACCTTTCTCCTTCGCTCAATCCAGAATGCAATATCGCAATTTTTTCGCCAAATCTAGCGCGGAAAAGTTTGAAAATTTGTGGGGTCAAAGAGATTTCAGGTACAAGCATAATTGCTGTTTTATTTTCAGTCAAAACTTTGTCTATTATAGTTTGATAAACTTCGGTTTTTCCGCTACCTGTGACTCCGTGAAGCAAAAATACTCCGCTCCCCGAGGCAACTGCCTTAACTGCGTTCAGTTGGTCTTTTGTAAGTTTATGCAAAACATCTTCGCAACTGAAATTTGAAAACGGAGTTCTGCGAACTGATACTTTTTCACTTTTCAAAATCCCTTTTTCAATCAGTGCAGAAACTGCTCCCGCACCAAACTTTTTTGAAAGCTCTGATTGATATTCGCCTTCCCCTCTTGCAAGATATTCAAGTGTTTCACGCTGTTTTTCGGCTCTAGCGCTAAGTTTTTCAATAGAAGCAGCAACATCAATGTCATTATTTATTGTGATAAACACTCGTTGAAGTTCGCAAGTTGCATCGCTTCGCATCTTTGAGGGAACAAACAACCTTAGGGCGTCTATAAACCTAAGGTTGTATTTTTTCTTCATAAAATGCATTAACTCCAGCATTTCAGAAACAATAGGAGTATCAAGCACTTTTACTATAGGTTTTATCTTGTCAGGATATTGTGTTGTCTCTTTTTCACCTATGACAAATCCAACCATTTTTTTTCGACCAAATTCCACTACAACACGACTTCCCAAAGAAATGTCATCTCCAAAGTAGTCGAATGTGCGGTCAAGGTCGTTTGTAGCTAGGTCAACGATAACCTCATAAATCATTTGAGTTCAATAACCTTATCAAGAATAATGTTGGCTAAATCCTTTTTCAACATAATATCATAATCATATTCGTTGCCGTTTTTGTCGATTATTGTGGCAATATTTGTGTCAGTGCTAAACCCTGCACCTTCTTTTGTCACATCATTGGCAACAACCATATCTGCATTTTTTTTCTGTAATTTTTTAACTGCATTGTCTTTCAAATTTTCGGTTTCAGCACTAAAAATGACCATTTTTCTTTCGCCTTTAACTTGACCGAGTGCTGCGGCAATGTCAGGATTCTTTTCAAGTTCAATGACAATTTCTTTATCTTTCAATTTGTGGCTTATACGATTTTTTACATGGTAATCCGCAGGTGCGGCGGCTTTTATGATAATGTCACTCGGCACATAGTTTTCCATAACTGCGTCAAACATATCTTGAGTGGTTTTTACTTTGACAACTTTCAAAAAACCATCAGGAATTGCAATACTTACTTTCCCGACAACAAGAATAACCTCCGCTCCGCGTTCTGATGCAGCCTGAGCAATAGCGATACCCATCTTTCCACTGCTGCGGTTTGAAATGTAACGCACTCCGTCGACATCTTCCTCTGTTGAGCCGGCTGTGACCAATAAGGTTTTACCTTCGTAGTCACATCTTGGCATTAGAATTTCTTCAATAGCGCGAACAATATCAATAGGCTCTGCCATCTTTCCTCTGCCTACATCGCCACACGCAAGTCTACCACTCACAGGCTCTAATATCGAACAGCCTTTCTTTTTCAAAAGCGCTAGGTTTGCTTCGACCTGCTCATTCTCATACATATTTGTGTTCATAGCAGGACAAATAAGTTTTGGAGCTTTGCACGCCATAAAAGTTGTGTTTAGCATATCATCAGCAATACCGTTTGCCACTTTCCCGATAGTGTTTGCAGTGGCTGGAGCTATGACAAATATGTCAGCTTTTTTAGCAAGAGAAACATGCTGAACATCAAAGTCAAAGTCACGGTCAAACAAATCTGAATAAACACGATTGCCCGACAATGTTTCAAATGATAAAGGCTGAACGAACTGAACGGCATGTTCGGTCATAACAACTTCGACATTTGCTTCAAGTTTTTTGAGGCGTGAGACTATTTCGCAAGCCTTGTAAGCGGCAATACAGCCCGTAACGCCTAGTAGTACTGTTTTTCCTCTTAACATAATTTTCCTTTAATCCTTGACTATTTTAAGTTTGCCGTCATAGATTTCTTTACAGGCAAGTGTAACAGGTTTTTCTCCAGAATTTTCAAGATAGCTGGATTCCTGAGTGAGTAATTCACGAGTACGCTTTGCAACTGCAACTGTCAATGCATAACGACATTCTGCTTTTTTTATAAGTTTGTCAATAGGTGGGTCAATCATTTTTGTTCCTCCGATAAAGATTTTATAACATCGATATTTCGTTTTGTTTGATATTTAGCTGATTTTATAATAGAGATAAGTGCATTCGCACATTTCTTTACGTCGTCATTGACTATAATATAATCATAGTTTTGCATTTCGATTATTTCTTTTTTAGCTTCTTTTATTCTGCAGTCCAATGTTTCCTCTGTTTCGCTGTTTCTTCCCATCAAGCGGATGCGGAGATCAGAAAGTGAGGGCGGAGTCACAAAAACCGTGATGCAATCAGGGTACTGCTCTTTTATACTTTTTGCTCCAACAACATTGATGTCAAAAATCACATCTCTGCCCTCGCGGATTGGATTTTCTATTTCACTTTTCAATGTTCCATAGTAATAATTAAAAGTTTTTGCGTATTCAACAAACGCCTCGCTTTCAATATATTTTTCGAACATATCGTTGCTTATAAAATGATAATGAACACCATCTATTTCATCCACTCTTGGACTACGCGATGTAGCGGACACCGAAAACTTCAAATCTGGCATTTGCGACAATACTTCTTTTAGGATTGTTCCTTTGCCAGCGCCTGAAAAACCCGATATAACGAATAAAATTCCAACTCTTTCCATTTTTTATGTTCCAATTTAGCTTGTATTTTTAAGTATAAGTTTGCGCAAAGTTATTCGATATTTTGAACTTGTTCGCGGATTTTTTCTATTTCGTTTTTTAATTTAAGAACATTTTGTGTGATTATCAAATCATTTGCTTTTGAACCAATTGTGTTGGTTTCACGATTAAGTTCTTGAATAAGAAAATCAATTTTTCTTCCAACAACTCCATCTGATGCAATAAACTTAGCAAGCTGTCCGAAGTGTGCTCCAAGTCTTGTCAATTCCTCATCAATGGAACAACGGTCAGCAAATACGGCAACTTCTGTTGCAATTCTCGCTTCATCCACTTTGATGTCATCAGTGAGATCGGCAAGTCTTTGTTTCAAACGCTCACGGTAGTCAACAACAACAAATGGTGCGCGGTCTGCAATCTTCGAGACAAAATTTTCAATCATTTTGAGTTTAGCTTTTATATCCTCGGAAATCGCATCGCCCTCAGCAATTCTCATTTCTTCAAGCTCAGTTAGCGCGGCAACGGTGGCTAGAACCAAAAGAGTTTTCAATTCTTCTTCATCCGCTTCTGCTTCACATCTTTCCATAATGTCCGGAGCTTTCAAAAGTGCGGAAAGAGTCAAATCATCTTCAACGCCCACTTCAGCGGCAAGCACTGCAGAGGTTGATAGATAGTCTTTTGCAAGTTCAATGTTAGCTTTGAAACCGCCAGACTCCGCGCCTTGATTGACATAAGTCACATACACATCGATATGACCTCGCTCAACAACCTGTTGAATGTTTTTGCGCACAATATCTTCAAGTGAATTGAATGTTCTTGGAAGCTTAATATTCAAATCCAAATATCTGTTGTTCACAGATTTCAACTCGACCTTGATGCTTCTTCCGTTATGGCTGGCTTCACCTTTGCCATATCCTGTCATACTTTTCATTGCGCTCTCCTATATCACTAAACACTCAAATTCAATCATTATTGTAAAAATTTTGACTTCATATTGAACATCTTAATGAAATTGCTTTAGATACTAGGAATATACGATATATTTATAAGATTATAACACACGCACACGGCATTCACAACTTCTAAACATTATTTTCTATTATTTTTTTGAATGACTTAAATTTCGACAGTAATTTATGTTCAAAACAAGCGAACAACTATGAATGAATTTTCTTAAAATACTTTACTTGCGTTTTAAATCTTGAAGTAAAGTATATTGAATTAAAAAAGGCACAGCTATCAAAATTCCGTGCCTAAACGATTTTTAATCACTTAAATTTTGCTAAACAAAGCGACATTACAACAAATACTTGATTATTATACAAAAAAATGCTTGATTGTTAATGTTCGTTAAGCATATTTTTGAACTCTTCTTCATTTATAATTTTGATTCCAAGCTTCTTTGCTTTATCCAATTTGCTTCCCGCTTCTTCACCTGCAACGACCAAGTTGACTGCTTTTGAAACCGTATCAGATGTTTCTCCACCATTTTCGACAATAAGTTTTTGCGCTTCACTTCTTTTGAATGATAAAAGCGAACCAGTCAAAACAATATTCAAACCATTAAATGCGCCGCTGTATGTCTTTTCCTGCTCAAATGTTATTCCATTTTCCAAAAGCTTTTCTATCATTGATTTGTTGTTTATATCATTAAAAAATTCTACTATATTCCTTGCTAAAACTTCGCCAACGCCATCAATTTGAGCCAATTCGCTCTCGCTTGCAGCCAAAATAGCATCCAAAGTTTTGAACTTTTTGGTCATATCACTTGCAGATTTTTTTCCTATACCTGAAATTCCTATCGAATATATAAAGCGGTCAAGTGTTGTGTATCTACTGTTTTCAATAGATTGCATAAGATTTGAAATCTTCTTTTCTCCAAAACCTTCAAGCCCTTGCAAATCAGACGCTGAAATTGTGTATAATTGCGGTAATGTTTTCAACCCAATCTCATTATATAAAAGCTCAGCTGTTTTATCCGAAAATCCATCAATATTCATCGCAGACTTTGAAGCAAAATGAGCAAATTTTGATACTATTTGTGGAGCGCATTCGCCGTGCTCATTTGTGCAATACAAAAATACGCCTCTTTCCTCAACTGCAGAACCACAGGCGGGACATATGGTAGGCTTAACAATTTCCACAGCGTTTTCAGGTTGTTCTGCAACCCCTGTAATTTCGGGAATTACATCATTAGAACGACGTATAAAAACTCTTGAGCCAATTTTAACTTTCTTTTTCAATATATCTGTATAGTTGTTGAGTGTTGCGCGCTTTACTGTCACACCTGCAATATCAACGGGCTCTAAATGCGCAAGCGGATTGAGTTTTGAAGTTCTTGAAACTTGCCAAACTACATCTTCGAGAATTGTTGTTGCCTCATCTGCCTTGAATTTGTAGGCAACTGCCCACTTTGGAAACTTTTCTGTGAATCCTAGTTTTTCGCGCTCATTGATTTCATCGGTTTTGAAAACCACACCGTCAATGAGAAAATCAAGCGAACTTCTTATTTCATCAATATTTTTTGCGAAATTTATGGCTTCTGCTTCACTAGATACCACTTTAAGCTCTCCACCCGTTTTGAAACCTTGTTTTTCTATAAATTTTCTCATTTCAATCTGCGAAACAAAATTTATATCAGAGTAGCCAATATTATAGCACATAAAATCGAGATTTCTTGAGGCAGTAACTTTGGGATTTAGATTGCGTATTGCTCCTGCAACTCCGTTTCGTGCGTTCTTTAATGGTTCTTTTGCTTTTTTATTGTAAGCTTCAAGAATACTGAGGCGCATAATTCCTTCACCTTGCATTTCGATTTTGCCTTTGTATTCTATTGATAGTGGAACGCTTTTTATAGTTTTAACTTGTTCGGTGACAATTTCTCCTACAACACCGTTTCCACGCGTAGAAGCCTTGACAAGTTTACCATCCTCATAAAGAAGGTTGAGTGTCAAACCGTCAAATTTGTATTCTGATGTGAGTTTAGGAAAATAACCAAGCGATTTTTTGACGCGAGAAGACCATTCGGCAAATTGTTCTTCATTTTGGCATTTATCGAGGCTGTAAAGCTTTTGAAGATGCTTTGATTGTTCAAACTTTTTAAGAGTTTCTCCTCCAACTCGACGTGTAGGAGAATTTTCAAGCACAATACCCGTTGATTTTTCAAGCTCAACAAGCTCATCATACAACTTGTCATATTCGGTATCAGCAACAATAGGCTCATCTTTTACATAGTATTGATAAGCGTATTTGTTCAATATTTCAACAAGATTTTCCATCCTATTCATAATTCAACCTCAATGAGTTTGTGAGAAATTTCGATTATATTTGGATATATTATATTTATTAATAATTCTTTGCTTCAGCATTTAGTCACAGCAACAAAGAAATCCAAACATATTGTATCAATCATTAATCTTTGACTATAGATAAACTTTTTATAGCAACAGCTAGCGCAAACTTCTTAACTCCTAATCCTTGAAATGCAATCGAGCATATCTTGTCTTCGTCTTCGCCTTGCACCGAAATAATCAAACCACGACCAAACTTTGTGTGGTCAACAACAACATCTTTATTGAATGCATCATAATCAACATTTGAGTCTTTTCCTGTGTTTTTCGCGCTATTTTTTTGCATCTGCGCGCTCATTCTTTGGGATTTTGAAGCAAAATTGCTTCTGCCTTCTCCAAATTTCATATCATAAATCGGAGCACATTCAGAATAACCCGATTGCTTGTCAATTTTGCTACGCTCACCTTTCATTTCGTCAACAAAACGACTGCGAGGAAAGCTTTCTACACTACTGAACCGATAGCGGCTTCTTGCCCATGAAACATACAATTTGCTTCTTGCCCTTGTCAATGCTACATACATAAGTCTGCGTTCTTCTTCTATATCACCGCTGTCTACTGCCCTTTTTGTTGGGAAAATGCCGTCTTCAAGACCTATAGAGAATATATTTTCAAATTCTAATCCTTTGACAGCATGTACCGTGGCTATAGTGACATAGTTTTCGTCATCCATTTCATCAGTGTCGGCAACAAGTGCAACTGACTGCATAAAGTCATCTATGCTCGCTTCTGGGTTATCTTTCTGGAATGCGGCAACAGCGCTCACGAGTTCTTCCATATTTTCAAGGCGATTTTTATCGTCATCGTTTCCGCCTGAAAGCACATTGCGAATTCCTGAAATATCAAGAACAAACTGAACAAAATCTTCTGGTTTTTGTTGAGTTTTTTGCTCAACCATTTGGTCTATAATATCCTTAAACGCTAAAAACTTCGATTTTGTGGATGAAGTAAAACTGGAATCTTCAACTAAACATAAAGCTGAATAAAAATCTTGTGCGTTTTCGCTTGTAAGATTCATCAGCTGCGACAGTGCTACTTCGCCGAGTCCACGCTTTGGGAAAGAGACTGAGCGCAGAAAACTCTCATTATCTTTTGGATTTATAGCAAGACGGATGTACGACAATAAATCTTTAATTTCTTTTCTCTCAAAAAACTTGAAGCCACCAAAAATTCTGTATGGTATGCCATACAAATTGAAGTTTTCTTCAAAAATACGTGTAAGTGAATTAGCACGAACCAAAACTGCAAAATCACGATAGTTTTCACCCATACTCACAAGTCTTGCAATATTTCTTGCAACAAAATCTGCTTCTTCCCGTTCATTGTAGGCTTCAAAATATGTCACTGCGTGACCCTCGTGGGAGCTTGTCCAAAGTTTTTTTGCGTTTCTCTGACGGTTGTGTCCGATAACATTGTTCGCAACTGTCAAAATTTCGGGTGTGCTGCGATAGTTTTGCTCAAGTTTGTAGACTTTTGCACCCTTAAATGTTTCAGAGTATTCCAAAATGTTGCTTATCATAGCTCCTCGCCAGCTATAGATGCTTTGATCCTCATCGCCGACAACGAACAAATTGTGATTTAAATCACTAAGCATCTTCACAAGCTTGAATTGAAGCATATTTGTATCTTGAAATTCATCAACATTGATGTATAAAAAGCGGGACTGATATTTTTTCAATACTTCAGGAAATTTTTCAAACAAAATAACGGTTTTCCAAAGCAAATCATCAAAATCAAGAGCATTTGATGACTTCAATTCGCGCTCATAAGTAGAATATATATTTCTTATTTCATCGGCATCAACAAAATCGTTTTTTGTTTCTTGATAATAATCATCAGGACACAAGCCGGCGTTTTTGGCTCGTGATATGTGCCACATAAAAACCGATAGTTGTTTTGCATCAATATCTGTTCTGTTTTTTATAATTCGCTTTACCACTCGTTCGCTATCAACATCAGTGTAGATTGAAAAACTTTTGTTGTAGCCAAGCCATTCTGCCTCCATTCTTAAAATTCTAGCACAAAATGAATGGAATGTGCTTGTCCATACTTTAGAATTGCCTTCAAGAGCATTTGTAATTCGAGATTGCATTTCTGCTGCTGCTTTGTTTGTAAAAGTTATTGCAAGAATATTATACGGTGAAACCCCCTGCTCAACAAGGTGTTCAACACGCGCTGTCAAAACTCTGGTTTTACCGCTTCCTGCACCCGCCAATACAAGTATATAGCCGTCCTTTTCGACGACTGCAGACAATTGCTCGGGATTTAATGTTGCGGACAAATTTTTCATAAGAATATTATACCACATATTCGACAAATTTCAAACCTATTTAGGTATTGAAAACCGCATAATTTCGTGTTATAATATATATAATGTACAAAATAGGAGGGAAATATGGGATTATTTAGTAGAAGGAAACATAAGAAGCAACTTGAGGAAAGCGTATTTATGGAGGCAGAGCTTGTTGCGGAGGAAAATGAACTTTTAGAAGCAGAAATTGTCAATGATATAGCTGTTGAAGAACAAGCAACAGCAAACATAGTTGAAGCTAGTGTAGAAAACAATCCTGCCGAAGAAAAAATCCCAGAGACTTCCGAGCCTGCAATGTTAGTGGAAGACAAACCCGAAATTGAAGTTGACTCGCTTCCGAAAACAACCGCAGAACTTGAGTCCATTCCTGTTTTAGAACAAAATCAAAATTCTAAAACTTCTGATGAAACAGAAAATATTGAGAAAATAGAAAAAGTCGAAGAAAAAGTTGTTGATTTAGAAAATCAAGCAAAAGCGACCGCTGAAGTAAAGTCCGCTCCAAAAAAGAAAGCAGCTCCCAAAACCAATGCTACTCAAGTGACCGCGAAGAAACCTGCAACTGCAGAAACACAAAAACCAAAGAGTGCAAAAACCGATGCTGTGCAAAAGACAGATTCAGCAGATGAAGAGCCTCATCCATACAGCGGAAAATTTATTATAAGAAAAACCGAAAATGGAAACTTTGTTTTCAGACTTCTTGCCCCAAATCACGAAACAATAGCCACTGGCGAGCCTTATACATCATTGACAGCTTGCAAAACAGGCATCGCTAGCATTCAAAAAATAGTTGGAACAGCGGGTATTGAAGACCAAACACTTCAAAAATCGATTACTTGTGCAAATCCGAAATGGGAAATATACTACGATGACGCCAATTTATTTCGTTTCCGCCTGCGCGCAAGAAACGGCGAAATTGTGGCAATATCATCGGACTACAAATCAAAGGCAAGCTGCAAAAACGGAATAAAATCTATCTGTAATAATGCGCCAACTGCTGAAGTCATTCGCGATGACAGCATCTGAAACAAATCTTAACTTTAAACGACTCAGAAGATTGTTTTTGTTCAATCAAATGAAATATGAATAATTAATTTATAAAAAAAGACATCAATTTGATGTCTTTTTTTTTAAATTCTCTATTGAATTTTAATAATGTTTAGAGATATATGCTTTAATGAAGTTTTAATATGAATTTTTAAACAGAATGAGACTCAACAACATAATTTAATCGCAGTGATATTAGTAGATAGTATTTAATATTAATCAAAATTATATAGTTTAACTTGAATTACATTTGAAATATGCTAAAATATGCTTAACAAAAATGACAAAAAGGAATTATTTTTATGAAATTTAAAAATCCGTTGTTGGTTGTAAAAGATATAAAAAACTCAACAAAATTCTATAAAGAAGTTTTAGGACTTAATGTTATAATTGATTTTGGAGCAAATGTTACTTTGACAGGCGGAGTTTGTCTGCAAACAGAGGATACATGGAAAGATTTTATAAATAATAGTCCTATTCTCTATGGCAACAATGATGCGGAAATATATTTTGAAGAAGATAACTTTGACACATTTATAGAAAAATTGAATACATTTTCGACAATACAATATGTTCATCAAGTTATTGAACATAGTTGGGGTCAAAGAGTAGTTCGTTTTTATGACCTTGATAATCATATAATTGAAGTTGGCGAAAATCTAAAAACTGTTTGTAAAAGATTTGTAGATTCTGGCATGACAATAAAAGAAGTTGCAAAAAAAATGGATATTCCTGAAAAATTTATTTCATTAAGCATTAAATAACAAAAACTGATAACAGATTTATACCAATTATTTTTACTTATTTTTAGATGAACTATATTATTTTTAGATAAAACGATACAAACTCATACTCGCCAATACAAACTTTTATCTCTAGTTTGTTTTGTTTTTTTGAGCAATGAACTTCAATTAATATCTTTGTTAATTATGTTTTTTTAGACGTGTGAATAGGCTTGCGTTAACAAAAAAAGTCTATGTAAAATTTGTTTGAGCAATTATCTATTATTTTAGCGGACAGAAAATTGTAACCTTAATTATACATAATCACAAATAGCAAGTTGATTGCCAACTATATTATCTTTATAATGAAAATGAAATATAGTATATAAGTCCATAACTGTGTCCCCAATTAAAAAAAGTAATTTAATAAAAGAACCAAAGGCTAACACTTTACGCGTAGCCTTTGGTTCTTTTTTTATGGCGGAGAGTTAGGGATTTGAACCCTAGGTACCCTTTTGAGGTACACACGATTTCCAATCGTGCGCCTTCGACCACTCGGCCAACTCTCCATAATTTATTATTATTTGCAAAGAACAGAGTAACCCTGCGGTTTCACAACACTCGGACAACTATCAATCAGTAATTATTGTAGCTGAACTATCAAAGTAGCTTTACTTTCAAAAAAACCTTAATACATAACGGCAATTTTGAAATAAGTATCAAAATTAAATTACTATAAATACGCTTCATCTCACAGCCTTAATTATTATGCACTATTTTGACATCTGAAGCAAGCAAAAATGTGATAAATTCAAATTTATGAGTTAAAAAAATGCACAATTAATATTGTGCATTTCATTTTCATATTACGTTTTCAAATTATGTTAATTTATTGTGGTTTTCTGAAAGCAAAGCCTTGTTTATCAATAGCGCGTTGTTGAAGTAAAAGTTGCTCGATAAATTCTTGGTTGGTGTTTGTTCGGACTATCATATTCAAGAGATTTTCAGTAGCTTCTGAACTGTCACCTGCCGAAAGAATTTTTCTGATGCTCCAAATGCCTTCGAGTTCGGATTGAGTGAGCAAAAGTTCTTCCTTTCTAGTCCCGCTTTTCGCGAGGTCAATAGCTGGAAACACACGTTTTTCCTGAAGTTTTCTGTCCAAATGAATTTCCATATTGCCTGTTCCTTTGAACTCTTCATAAATGACATCGTCCATACGACTGCCGGTGTCAACAAGTGCAGTTGCGATAATCGTCAAGCTTCCACCATTTTCAATATTTCGAGCCGCACCAAAAAATTTCTTTGGACTGTGCAGCGCGCCAGGGTCAATACCTCCTGACAATGTTCTTCCTGTTGGTGGAATTGTAAGGTTGTATGCTCGTGCTAATCTTGTCAAACTATCCATCAAGATGACAACGTCTTTTCCCATTTCAACAAGTCTTTTTGCGTGGGCAAGCATCAATTCCGCCGCTCTTGTGTGGTGCTCAGGTTGTTCATCAAAAGTTGAATAAATAACATCGCCTTTAATTGAGCGTTTCATATCAGTAACTTCTTCAGGTCTTTCATCAATAAGCAAGACCATAAGTTCAACATCGGGATAATTTTTTGCAATTGCAGCCGCAATCATTTTTAGCAAAGTTGTTTTGCCTGCTTTTGGAGGAGAAACAATCATTGCGCGTTGTCCCCTGCCAATAGGAGCAACCAAATCAATGCAACGGGTTGCAAAACTTTTGGGGCTGTCAGAAAGTTCAAGCTTTAATCTTTTTTCAGGATAAATTGGAACTAAATCGTCAAAGTTTGGACGCCTTCCGAGTTTATCAAATGGAACACCGTTAATTGTTTTCACTGATAACAAAGCGGCTGGTTTTCCGTCTTGCATTGGTCTCGCAATACCTTTCACCAAATCGCCTCTTCTTAGACCCATTTTGCGAAGTTTGACAGCATTTACATAGGCGTCTTTATCATTGAATTCACAATTTTGAACTCGTAAAAAGCCGTATCCGTCTGAATGGATGTCGAGCAGACCCTCTCTTTCTTCATCTTCTAGCTGTGGTTCTGCCATTCCGTTTTGCACTTCATCATAGTTTTGTCTTTGTTTGTTGCGTGGATAGTTATTCAATTTTTCGTTCTCATCCCTGTTGATATTGCTTGATGTGTGTGAGTTTTGATGTGTTTCATAATTATGCTTTTGAGTAACTACTTGTTGAGTTTCTGTCGCTTTTTCATCTGCTGCTTCAATTTGTTTAGGCGGACGACCTCTGCGCGGAACTGCTGGTGCAGATGTAACGCCGGATGAAATGTTAACGATTTTTTCAATCATTTCAATTTTGTGCAATTTTGTTGGGGAAGGAATTCCCACATCTTTAGCCAAATCGCGAAGCTCGAAAATATTTTTATCGGCGAGCTCTTCTTTTGTGTAGACGTGTTTTGACATAAAGCCTCCTGAATAATTTCGCAAAACGTGCACCAATTATCAGGTGCACTATTGCGTATTTTGTTTTTATTACTTAAGTATGAAATTTAATTAAATTTTTCCAAAACAATGACTTTTGTGCTTTCGCCATCAAAATCAGCGCGGTCAAATTCGACTGTGTCGCCTTCTACATATACAATATCGTCATCATCAAATAGTTCAAGAAAATCAGAGAGTTTATCCAGTTCTAAATTGCTATCCTGAGTGCGGAAATGCATTGGAATAACGACATCTGGCATAATTTTGTCAACGTATTCTTTTGCTTGTTCGGCATCAATAGTGTAAACACCACCGACAGGAATAAGCAACACATTAACAGGCATAATGGTTTCAACGATGCGGATATTACAATCCTCACCTATATCTCCAAGATGACAAACTTCAACTCCATCCATTCTAAATTTGTAGACTAAGACCTCACCGCGTTCTGCACCTTTGACATTGTCGTGGTATGCTTTTGCGCTTTGAATGTGGATTCCTTTTATTTCAAAAGCTCCAAGGCCTTGAATAATATCCGGATTCCCACCAATTTCCCCAGTAAAATTGTGGTCGCGATGATTATGACTTATTGTCACAGCATCGGCCGTTGTTTCGGGCATTTTGAAGCCCACATAAGAGTGATAGGGGTCAGTGACTATAGCAGTACCCGTGCTTTCTTCAAGTCGGAATGCTGAATGGCCTAACCATTGAATCTTCACTAATTTGCTCCTTTAATTATTTATTTTCTTAAGCAAGTTTCTGACCTTATCAATCGGGTCAAGAAGATTGCCAACAGACTCATTGAAATTGCAAGCTGCAATAATAAATGCGATATATTTGGACAAATCACTTTCAACGTACCATGGCGCTTCACGCAATTCTGGAATTCTATAAGTAAGGTTTGTGGAAACAACTGCCTTAAACAAGCCTTCTTCATATGCTTTGTTAAATTTCTCAACGCCTTCGGTGAAAAGAGGGAATGTCGTTGACAAGAAGATATTGTTTGCGCCTTTCTCCTTCAATTCAGTTGCTAGTTTGATGATTGAATCACCTGTTGCAATCATATCATCTGCAACAAAAATGTCCATACCCATAACTGGTGAGCCGATATATTCGTGAGCAACAATAGGATTTCTGCCATTGACCACTTTTGTATAATCGCGACGTTTGTAGAACATACCAAGGTCAACACCCAAAACTGAAGCATAATATATGTTTCTAGCCATTGCTCCTTCATCAGGAGAAACAACCATAAAGTTGTTTTCAAGTTTTACATCTGGAAATTTTCTTGTCATCGCTTTAAGTATTTGATATGTTGGAAAATAATTATCAAAACCCATAAGCGGAACTGCATTTTGAACTCTAGGGTCGTGCGCGTCAAATGTTATGAGATCGCTAACTCCCATATTCTGAAGTTCCTGCAACATAACCGCGCAATCGAGCGATTCTCTTCCTGCCCTTCTATGTTGACGTCCGCCGTAAAGCAAAGGCATCACAACAGTGATTCGATTTGGTTTACCGTTTGCGGCAGAAATAACACGCTTCAAATCAGCATAGTGTTCATCAGGAGTTATTGGAACTTGGTGCCCCATAAGATTGTAAGTAACTCCATGATTTCCTACATCACAAATGATATATAAATCCTTGCCACGAACTGTTTCATTTATCATTGCTTTGCCATCTCCGGTTGTAAAACGCGGATAAGCAGTTTCGATAATAAAAGTGTCTCGTTCCAGATAGTTTTTTGTGTTTGATTCTTTAAAGAGTGCGAGCAACCGCTTGTCTATAAGTCTTGCAAGTTCATCTGCACCTGGTAAAGCAATAATAGCGAGTGGCGCGCTGCAGTGTTCATATGAAAAAGTACTTTCGAAAATTGCTGTCATTGGTAATCCTCCGCAAAGCTTATTTGTATTATATCATTGTCACATAAAAATAACAATGTTTTTGACCACTTTGAAATTTTTTTTTTCTTGACAGTGCATAGTATATACACTATAATAAATAACATATTGTAACAAAATATATTGAGGAGTAAAATTATGAAGAAAACCAAAGTCCTAAAAGTTCTTCGCACCGTTTTTTATTGTATAGGTTTTCCACTTCTTCTCCTACTCACCGCAATTGGAACTATGCCATTCTTCGGAGAACCTGTTTTTAAGGCTTCGTGTGCAAATGGTCTTTTAGTTATTTTTATTATGTGGGCAGTAGTTGAAATAGTGCGACTTATTATGAAATTCGCTTGCAAAAAGAATCAAATGGCACAAACGATTATTGTCGCAGTTGTAGGTCTTATTATTATGGTAGCGCCGGTAATTCTTTTTGACGAACTTGTCGGTCCAAAAATAGATGCCTCTGCAACGCAGGGCGCCAATTTTGAGCTCGCATACATTGTAAACGAAGGTGTTGCAACTGTTGTATCAGCCGACACAACCGATGCCGTGATAATTCCAACCGAGTTTGCAGATGTAAGTTATCAATTACTTAATGGCTCTGATTTAGAAACATTCAATTATCAGCTTGGCAAGTACACGAATGTCACAAACAAAGTGCGTGTCGACAAAGCTCTATATCGCAAGTTTTTAGACAGTGCCGATGACTTTATGGATTTCTACGGTATCAACAAATGGTACAACTATGAAGATTTTTATTTCGACAACTACACTGGTTTCGCTACTGATGGCACTCCAACAACAGACGGTCATCTTCTCGGTGTCGAAAACAAATTAAACGCTGAAATAGAATATCTGCAAAAGGCAGTTGTCTCATATCATAGAGCTTATGTTGCGAACGGCAATTCGGAAGTCGGTCTTGATACCTCGATTCCCGCGACTTACAATATTTATCAAATTGCTATCGGTGAGACAACAAGCACTTCACATATGAGTTTGAGTGACCTCTATATTCTCAAAACCGAGCTAGCTACAAAAGCTCAAATCTACCCGCTGTTTGTTGCAAGAAACTACATCTACATCTTTATCGGTCTAGTTGCACTCTCAACAATTCTAGTCGGATATTGCAATGAAAAACTCAGAGCAATAGCTGAAGGAAAGGAGGACTAAACTATGAATTCAAAAACAAAAAAAGCGTTGCTTATAGTTGCGGATGTTGTTCTCTATCTAATTGGTTTCCCTGCACTTGTTGCACTTGGATATCTTGCGAGTATGGACTTCATTGCTCAAAATATATATGGTGTAATGGCATATATTCCAGTTATTCTTGCAGGCGCAATGATGCTCATTTGCGGTATAGTCGAAATTTGTTTCCGTACAAGCTCAAAGCGCACATTCAAAGAGGGCAGAAAACACCGTTCAAATTTCAAGAAACAAACAATGAAAATGTCTATAGCCGTTGTAGCTTGTTTGTGCGGACTTATGGTTGTTTTCGATTTTGCACTACCCGCAGTTTTGAGTGATGCAACACAAGGAACTGTGAATTATGAAGACATAGTCGCAAACTATGCCGTACAAAATCAAGTTCAAAGAAATCTCGTTGACACTTTTATTGAACTGAACGTCGAAAACGGATTTTTGACAAAAAAAGCTTATGCTGAAATTGACAAAGCAGTTGCAAATGAGACATTGTCAAGTATGACTGCCGAAGAATACAAAGCAACATTTGATTCACTTTCAAAAGAATTTCGTGGCGGAACATATATGTATCCCGATACAGTTTCACTGGTTTCAGCTTGGGATCATTCAACATTCGCAGCAATTTCTACAAAGCAGTCCGATGTAGTCGCAGCATACAAAGCTGAAGCATTGGATAACGCAGAAGTCACTGCTCTTATAAAAAATGTTTTCAACTCAATTGATGCTGCCTATGCTGCCTTCAATCCACTCCTCATTGAATGCGCAATGGAAAATATGGATTTTGTTATGGCGTCAACCAACCTGCTTAATGATGTCCTTTTCTCTTATGTTTCAGACAGCCAAATCAGAACAACAAAAAATCCTGCAACAGGCGAAAAAAATACTGGTATTGACACAAATACTATCGAACAGGATGCTGATGTTTTAGAAGCAGCTGGACTTGACCCGGAAGATGAATTTCTTTTCAGATGGACGATTATGGATATGCTTGGTGCAGTTCCAGAAGACTTTCTCGCTCAAGATATGATATTGACAGTTTTTGATATTGATCCTGCAAACCCAGTCACCAGCAACGCAAGACGCGGAGCACTTGATTATATGAGTATGGCTTGGTTGGATTCAGTTTCATTGCTCGGTATCATTTCAATTTTTAGTATGCGTATATGGTTCTATATATTCGCTGGCGGCATTGCCGTCTTGACACTTATTCGTGGTGCAATCCGCATTAAATTTAAGAAAGTATCTGACGAAGGCGACTCGATAGTCGATGAAGAAAATCCAAATGAACTTATACTCGATGAAACAACTGAACAAGAAGTTGTTGCATTAGCTGAATAAGTCCAAAAACAAAATTAAAAGAGAACCGAATAGGTTCTCTTTTTTTTGTTAAATATTGAATAAAGCGCGACTGTTTTATAATAAATTGTAAATAAATAATACTATTTAACTTAATTTGTGCCTACTATTCCTTGATGAAATCACACAAAATAGTGTTCATAATTTCATAACCACGTTTAGTTAAAGCTATATTCCCGTTAGAGTTTGTCACAAAATATTCTGAATAAGTTTCAAGTTGTTTTTCAAAACCACTGAAATAACTTTTTGGAATGCCCTCGGTCATTCTCAAGCCCAACATAATTTTCTCAAAACTTATTTCGTCGTTTGTCAATTCATTTTTTATAATTTGAAAATTATTATTTTTTATTTGCAAAACATTTATACTTTCAATGTATTTATTCACATTTGAAACATTACAAAAACGAGTATTGTCAATAAGAGAATGCGCTGCTGCACCAAGCCCCAAATATTCGCTTCTGTGCCAATAACCAAGATTGTGACGGCACTCAAATCCGCATTTTGCAAAGTTCGAAACTTCGTAGCGTAAAAAACCAGCACTTGATAAGATTTTCATCACTTCGTCAAATGTATCCGCGCAATCATCTTCATTTGGCAACTTCACTACACCGTCATTTACACTTTTAGACAAAGGTGTGCCATCTTCCAAGATAAGAGCATAACAAGAAATATGTTTGATACCTGTTACAACGAGTTTTTGCGCTGTATCAACTGCACTTTGCATCGTTTGTTCAGGCAAACCTATCATCATATCAACACTCACATTATCAAAAATTTCCATCGCATTATTGATGGCTTCAATCGCTGTTTTGCTATTATGAAGTCTCCCAGCTTTTATCAGAACATTGTCATCAAGGCTTTGAACCCCCATGCTCACGCGGTCAAAACCACATGCACGGTATTCTTTCAGTTTATTTATTGTAAGACTTTCAGGATTTCCTTCAATGCTTCTTTCAATTGTCTGCAAATTGAAATTAAGCTCAAGTGCATTCACAATCGCTTTCAACATCCCTTCTTGCAAAACAGATGGTGTTCCTCCACCGAAATATATCGTATCAACAACCTTGTCACCATATTTTTGACCTTGAATTTTAATTTCTTCAATAAGTGCATCAATATATTCACGCTCAACGCCCAAAGTCTGCGAACAAAAGTCGCAGTAGTTACACTTTCTCTTACAAAATGGGATATGAACGTATATTTGCATTTTTACCTATTGAAAACGGCACTAAAGTGCCGTTAAAATTTATAATATTATTTATCGCTGTCAAACTTAAGAATTGTGGCAAAAGCTTCACTAGGCACTTCAACGCTTCCGACTCTACGCATACGCTTCTTACCTTCTTTTTGTTTTTCCAACAATTTCTTCTTTCTTGTGATGTCGCCGCCATAGCATTTTGCAAGAACATCCTTGCGCATTGCCTTGACCGTTTCACGAGCGATTATTTTGCCGCCTATTGCCGCCTGAATTGGCACTTCAAACATTTGCCTTGGAATAACGTCTTTGAGCTTCTCAGCCATTCTGCGACCTCTTGCGTATGCTTTTTCTCTGTGCACAATAAGCGATAAAGCATCACACGCATCGCCATTTATGAGAATATCGAGCCGTACAAGGTCACTTCTTTGATAGCCCTTTATCTCATAGTCAAGACTTGCATATCCACGGGTTTTTGATTTTAATGCATCAAAAAAATCATAAATAATTTCGTTGAGCGGCATTTCATAAATCAACTGCACGCGTGTTTTATCAAGATAAGTCAAATCAATATATATTCCGCGTTTTTCCTGACAAAGTTCCATAATAGTTCCGACATATTCTGGCGGAGTGTAAATGGACGCTTTAACAATTGGTTCTTCAATAAAATCAATATTTGACGGGTCAGGCAAATTCATTGGATTGTCAACAGGTATCACTTCACCATTATTTTTCGTGACTCGATATGAAACGCTTGGTGAAGTTGTAACTAAATCAAGGTCAAATTCTCGTTCCAACCTTTCCTCAATTATTTCCATATGAAGCAAGCCTAAAAATCCGCATCGAAAACCAAATCCAAGAGCAAGTGAGGATTCAACTTCAAATGAAAGCGAAGCGTCATTCAAATTGAGTTTACACAATGCCTCTTTCAAGTCATTGTATCTTGCTCCGTCTGATGGAAATACGCCCGCATAAACCATTGGTTGTGCTTTTTTGTAGCCAGGCAAAGGCTCTTTTGCGGGATAGTCTGCATTAGTTATCGTGTCACCGACAGCGGTATCGCCAACATTTTTTATTGATGCGGCAACATATCCGACTTCTCCTGCTTCTAAAATCGTTGCAGGTTTCATTTTGGGAGTGAAATATCCTACTTCAACCACTTCAAAAACTTTATCGTGAGTATACATTTTTATGTGATCGCCGACTTTGACCGTTCCCTCAACAACACGAATCATTGATATTGCGCCCTTATAGCTATCATAAAAACTATCAAAAATAAGTGCTTTAAGAGGAGCTTCTCTATTACCTTTTGGAGCGGGAAGTTTAGTGATAATGGCTTCAAAAACATCATCAATTCCTATTCCTTCTTTAGCAGAAATTAGCGGCGCTTCGGATGTGTCAAGACCAATAACATCTTCAATTTCTTTTTTCACGCCTTCTATGTCTGCAGAAGCTAAATCAATTTTGTTTATTACAGGCACAATTTCCAAGTTATGGTCAAGCGCAAGATAAACGTTGGTGAGCGTTTGCGCCTCAACGCCTTGAGTCGCATCCACAATCAGCAGAGCGCCTTCACAAGCCGCGAGAGAACGAGATACTTCATAAGTAAAATCAACGTGTCCGGGAGTGTCAATAAGATTTAATATATAATCCTGCCCTTTGAAGTTATAAATCATCCTGCAAGTCTGCAATTTGATTGTTATTCCACGCTCTCTTTCAATATCCATATTGTCCAAAAGCTGTTCTTCCATATCACGCACGGAAACTGTGCCCGTATTTTGTATAAGACGGTCGGCAAGCGTACTTTTGCCATGGTCAATATGCGCTACTATAGAAAAGTTTCTGATAAATTCGGATTTCACTTGCACCTCGGGTGTGTATATAAAAAGAGTAAGCTAAATTTTTAGTTGCTATTGACTTTATTATAATAAATAACTATAATTTTAGCAAACGAATAATACATATTCATAAGGTTATTATGCAAAACGAATTGATAAACAACTTAAATCGTCGGGGCTTTAAAGCATTTTATTTTAAAAATGCCGATAAGGCTCTTGATAAAATTCAAAATTTAATCAAAACTACTGACACGGTTGCGTTCGGCGGTTCTCAAACGGTTATGGAAATAGGTTTAGCACAAATGCTTATGGAGCGAGGAAACAAATTGTTTCACCGCAGTTTTTTGAGTGATGGAGAAACAACCGAAAGAATTATCCGTGATGGTTTTCAAGCTGATTGGTATTTATGCAGTGCCAACGCAATGACGCAAGATGGCGAAATTGTCAATACTGACGGAACAGGGAACCGTGTTGCATCAACTATCTACGGCGCAAAGAATGTACTTTTTATTGTTGGCGTAAACAAAGTATGCAAAGACCTTAATTCCGCATTTGAGCGCATACGAACCGTTGCTGCACCACTCAACTGCCAAAGATTTGGACGCGACAATCCGTGCACTCGCGGTGAGGACTGCTCAAATTGCGAAATTGACAAAACAATATGCAAGGCAACAGTAATTCATCATCATCCGACAACAAAACAAAATGCTTTTGTTATTATTATTGACCAAAAACTTGGATATTGATATTCGATTTTCAATAAATAATTGTTGAAAATTCAAATCAAAATATAGAAATTAAGAAACAAATAAGTTTAATATTACTTGATAGAATGGCAGATTTCTAAAAACAGTAACCTATTACTTCATCTACCATTATTGTTATTTATATTTGATACTTACCACTTATGTGGCTTTATAAAAGGAGAAAATTATGGAATGGCTGTTCAAAAAACCTATCGCGCACAGAGGACTTCATAATGACAAATTGCCCGAAAATTCAATGCCCGCATTTGCCGCGGCGATTGAAAAGGGCTACAATATTGAAATGGATTTGCATCTCACATCTGATGGAAAAATTGTTGTTTTCCACGACAGCAATCTTAAGCGAGTTTGCAAGATTGACAAAGACATAAAGCTTGAAGACCTCACATATGAAGAGCTTATACAATATCATCTTAGCGGAACTGACAACTCTATTCCACTTTTTGATGAACTTTTGGAACTTGTGGATGGAAAAGTTGGATTGCTTATTGAGCTGAAAAATGTCAATCCGTTTTATCACGGTTTAGAAAAGGCTGTTATTGAAAGACTCAAGACTTACAAAGGAGATTTTGCGCTTCAGTCATTTAATCCGTGGAGTATGAAATATTGTAGACTTCATTCCAATTTTGTTGTTGGTCAATTAGCTACATACGAAAACAAATCATTTGCTCCCCTAGGAAAGCTATATTTTGCAAAGATTTCTAAACCCGCATTTATTGCATACGATATTAGACAGGCTGAAAATAAATATGTTGCAAAGTGGAGAAAGAGTCTTCCGCTTTTAGTTTGGACAATCAACACCCCAGAGCGCTTACAAAAAGCTAAAGATATCAAAGCTAACAATATTATTTTTGAATTATTAGAACCTGATTTTGAATTAAAATAGTTACTTATCAAAATCAATTATCAATTATATTTTTTTTAATAAATCAGTTCAAAATTAAAAGTTTATTAACAAATCAAAAAAAACAAAAGGCACTCAGCTTGAGTGCCTTTTATCATATTGAATTATATATTTATAATTTACCAAAACATCATTGGTACTAGATTTATAAACTAATAAATTCAGATTTAAAAATTCAATAATTTAATTTTACTAGACTATCAATTTGTTTCGAATTTAACAAACTATTTCGTATTTTTTGCTCTAATTGCAACTGTTTTCTTATTTGCCCAATCTTTCACTGTCGAAATGAAAGGCTTATTCATAGGAAGAATATCAACAGTTTTGCTGTTGTTGCAAATTGAGTAAGTCACGTAGCCATAATATAATGTAGTTAGAACTGTGACAACAGAAAACAAAATATAAAACACTCCTGTACTTTCATAATCACTCATAACTGTGTTGCTGTATGTTGTCACAAATCCCGATTGATTCATCAGCTGAGCTAATACAAGGAAAGCAAGCACAGAATACATAGAGAACACAATATACATTCTCTTTTCGCCTGCAATCATAATGTAGACCAACATAAGCGCAAGTGAAAGTATCAAATAAGTTTCGGTGACTTTGAGCGTAAAGACCGCAATCACTGCAAAAGTGAATGAAGCAAGCAACAACAACTCAAGCTTATTTTTGTTTTTAACATAAAGTGATATCACATAGATGATAAGAACAAGTATAAATATGAGATTGAAAATAGAAGCTGTGCTATTTACTGTCTTTTGGTTCATGCCAACCATTCCGTAAAGATTGAATGCATTGTCAACAAACGCAGTTGTTGAAGCAACCATACTCTTGTATTTCGCGAGAATGAAGAAAGGCTCTCCTGTCTGCATATAATTGTATGCGAACGGGATTGTCAAACAATAGAAAACGGCAAGACTCAAAATAAAACCGAATAATATTAAAGCACGGGATTTGCTAAATTTCTGCATCGTTTTTTCAGCACGATAGTAACAATAACCCAGATAGAATAGCATAAGCGGAACAACTGCCATTGCTCTTATGTCAAGCAATACTGCCAAAACAATAAGCGCATACATAGGAACATATTTCTTCTCAATCATCAATATGATGCTTAGCAATACCAGTGCAATGAGCACTGAAGTGAAAGATCCGCGAAGTCCTGAAAGAACAAATGCGATTGGAAGCAATGCATAAAGTCCTGCATATATAGTTGAAAGCTTGTTTCCAACATAGTGTTTGCCATAGAAATATATTGTCAAAACAACTGCAATATCAGCTAAAACTGAAACCATTCTAATAAGAATTGAGTTGTCAAACAAGCTCAAATCTTTGCCCATTGCACCAATAATATACAATATATACAGCTCACCCGGCGACATCAAAGCATTTGCGCCGCTTAGGCTTGCATACGCTTGCAAAATTCCTTTTGAAAATACTGTGCTAGAAACTGTGATTTGGTTCGTTATTTCGCTTCCAAATCCATACATCGAAAAAACAAATATCAAGCGGACAAGCAAAGTTCCAAGACCCAAATAACAAGCAATAGCTGCAGGGTGCGTTAGAATGCGTTTGATTTTTAGATTTTTTGGTTCATCATCAGTTTTCTTTGCAATAAGTTCATCTATGTTTAAGAATGCGCGTTTGCCACGATAAGTTCTTCTTATGAGGATATATGCACAAATTGAAATCAAAACAGAGAAAACAGCAATCAAAGTAACAAACAGTGTGCCCGCCACATTGATATTGTATCTTGCGACTCTATCACGGAATATTTCCACAATTGTAGTGCCTGTCGGAACGCTGTCAACTTTTGTCATTGAAACGCTGTCAAAATATGCTGTTCCTGTTGCGCTGCGACCTTCAGCTCCGACCATAAGACACACAGTCAAATAATCAGTATTGCGCGGAACAACATAAGCATTGACCTCTACCCATTGACCAACAGTAGTAACTTCTTCAATGACATAGTCGGTATTTTCAAGGAAAGAAAGGTGCGGGCCAACTGCATAATCGTCTGCGCCAACAGTAACTGGAGTTGTCATTTTCACAAAATACCGAATGTGATATGTAGCGTTTTTATCAACTCTGACACTTTGGCTCATATAGCTTGCGCTTGCAGACGAATTTGTGACAACCAAAGCATAATCACCTGCATCATCCGGCTTTGTTGAGTCGGTTGAAACATGCGACATTCTTTGTACGGTATAACTCTCGACATCGCCGAGAGTACCTTTTGTCCAATTATCGAATTTTCCTGATGTTGATGATGAGGATGTAGTTGTCCATTGTTCAAAGTTTCCGTTGAGTAAAAGCTCAACGCCAACTTTTGTATCGGCGGTGTTGCAGGCGGATAATCCAAACACTGCAACAACCACGATGATGACAACCAAAATACTAAGCTTGAAAAATCTATTCATAGTTTCTTCCTTATCTTAAATTTGGTATTAATATAAATATAAAAACTGAATTTATAATAAATAATTATTTAGACAAACAGATTTTGTCTAAAATAGCATCCGGCAAATTACTTCTTAAGTTCTTTGACCTTTGCCGCTTTACCAGTTCTTTCTCTCAAATAGTAAAGTTTTGCACGTCTCACATCACCTTGGCGAACAATTTCGATGTGGTCAATCTTCGGGGAATGGATTGGGAATGTTCTCTCAACGCCAATACCGAATGACATACGACGAACTGTGAACGTTTCGCGAATACCACCATTTTTGCGTGAAATAACGATGCCTTCAAAGTTTTGAAGTCTTTCGCGTGTTCCTTCAACAATTTTAACGAAAACCTTGACGGTGTCGCCGATGTTAAATGGGGCAATATCTTCTCTCATACCCTCTTTTTCAATTGTGTCAATAATGTTACTCATGTGACTACCTCCTGTAATAAGACATTCGTCAGTGCTCTCTGCCCGGAGAGGAATGTCCAAGTCATTTTGATATATTATCATATTATTGAACTTATATCAACTATTTTTAAGCTTAAAATATCAATTTTGATGTTATTTAAGCATTTTTTTGCCATTTTTTGTTTGCAATTAAAATTTATAAATTTATCTACATATTTTAGCGTATATATTATTTGATATTTTATCTATCTAATGTTTCAAACTGTTATTTATTTTCTATTTCTAAATAGTAAAAAAGTATCAGCATTCATATGCGCTTATTATATGGTTTACTTGGCTGTCGAGCACTTCAATGACATCAAATCTTACATCAATGTTTGATAAGCGGTTTCTCACCAAATAAGATTTTGCAGCTTTTATATAGCGAAGCTGTTTTACTCTTGTCACCGCTTCAAGAGGTCTTCCGAACTGCGTGTTGGCACGCGTCTTTACCTCAACAAACACAATAACTGTCTCCGATTCATTCTTCAACAAGTCGCGCTTCGTTTTTTCTAAAGAATTTTTTGAAAGAAAAATTGATTTTATTCTGCTGATTTTCTTAGGATTGTTGCAGCAAACAGCTGACATTGCCTTTTGCACAGTTTCACAAATAATGTCAACTTCGCAACCACAGGCAACAAAATTTTGTTCCAAAATCTTATAGCCTTTCTCAATCAAGTAATTTTTTGCAATTTCTTCGCCATAATCGCCGACAATTTTTGTATTCATATCCCCCACCCTAAATTCAAAAAATTTGAGATTAGTATTCAACAAAAAAACAAAAGCTAAAAACGAATTAAGAAACGAAATTTTTGATAAAGCTTTCACGATGATATGGAGTTGCCCCAAACTTTTTGATTGCTTCGATATGTACTGCTGTTCCGTATCCTTTGTTCTTTTCAAAACCGTATTGAGGGTAAACTTTGGCAAGTTCACACATAAACTCATCTCTAGATACCTTTGCGACAATGCTGGCTGCTCCTATAGTATAAGATAGGGCATCGCCATGAATAATCGCTTTAGTAGGATATGGCAAATCAAGTTTGAGGGCATCAACCAACACTATATCTGGCTTTGTTTCTAAACCCAAAATTGCTTCAACCATACAAGCTTTTGTTGCATTCAAAATATTGACTTCATCAATTTTGTGGTTATCAAATGACATAGTACAAATTGATATCGCATTTTCCAAAATGAGCGGAAACAACTTTTTTCTTTTTATTTCAGAAACTTTTTTGCTATCGTTGACACCTTCGATAATATGCTCTAAATCCATTATAATAGCCGAACAAGTCACAGGTCCTGCAAGAGGACCTCTACCTACCTCGTCAACACCGCAAATATATCTATATCCTTTAGCAAGAAGTTGACGCTCAAAGAACAACAAATCTGGTTTTTCCAATGTTTTTTCCACTATTTTTGCCTTCTATATTTTATATCTATTATAGCAAACTAGTTTTCGCATAATTCAAAATAATAAATAAATGTGTTATAAAATTTTAATATATAATTCAATTTAAAAATGTTAAATATATGAGATATACAAATACAACATATAGTTCAAGTAAATAAATTAGAAATGCTTTGCTATATGTTTTGCAAAATCATTCTTTCATATTTTTCAAGCATGATTTTGCCAAGTCTTCCTTTTCTGAAATCATCAATAATAGCTTTTGCAGTCCTATCATAATCGACTTCATTACCACGCAACTTAAAGCCTCTTGCTTTAGCAATTTGGTCAAGAACCTCTAGCGGAGATTCGACAAGACTTTCGAGTGAATATCGCTCAATCAAGTTGTCAGGATATGTTTTCAAAATTTCTGCAACAAACTCAAACGCCAAATCAGCAATGTCTAAAATGTCATCACGAATACTTCCAATGAACGCAAGGTGTTTCGCAATAGTTTGATTTTCAAATTTTCCCCAAAGAGTTCCGGGCGTGTCCAATAAATCAATATGTGAATCAAGTGCAAGCCATTGCTTGCCTCTTGTTACTCCTGGGCGGTCGCCTGTTATTGCTGAAGCTTTTTTCCGCATTGAGTTGATAAGCGTAGATTTTCCACTATTTGGAACGCCTATAACCATTGCTCTAATATTTTTATTCGCGCCTTTTGCCTTGTAACGGTCAATCACATCACTCATTATTGCTTTGATTGCGGAAACAATTTGTGAGCACTCACCGCTTGTTCCAACTGCGCGAACATATGTTTTGCCTTCTGCTTCAAACGACTTGCACCACTTATCAAGGTCAGATTTCTCCACCAAATCGCATTTATTGAAAACATAAATAACTCGTTTATTGTTCAAAAGTCTATCAAACACAGGGTTTTTGCAGGATGCAACTGCGCGAGCATCAATAACATAGATGAGAACATTGCAAAGCGCAACATTTTCCTCCATCATTCGAACTGCTTTGGTCATATGACCTGGAAACCATTGAATATTCATTTTTTATGCCTCTCAATCATTTATCACATAATCACGATTTTTTAAAAAACCAAATTTGATATCAAATAAATCTTCAATTTTTCATCATTATTGAATAGCTTAAGCTTGCAAATCAAACAAACAGTTTCTGTTTTCAAAGGAAAATAATTATTTAATAATTTTATAAAACCGATTTTCAGATAATAAATTCTGTTTGTTACTTTATTTTGAAGCTTTGCTTTATTACTTTGCTTTATTACTTTTATTATTTTTTTGATTTTCGAGCAAGTCTGGTCTGCGTTCACGAGTTATTTTCAAGCTTTGTTCTTTTCGCCACGTCGCAATTTCAGCGTGGTTTCCGCTTAGTAACACTGGCGGGACTTCAACACTCTCAAAGCTTGCGGGACGAGTGTAGTGCGGGTATTCCAAAAGACCGTCGGAAAAACTTTCTTCATCTGTTGAGTGTTCCGAACCCAAAACGCCATCAATATATCTTGAAACTGCGTTGATGAGAACAAGAGCAGGAAGTTCTCCACTGGTTAATACATAATCTCCTATGGAAATTTCCTCATCTATCTCGAGGTCAAGCGCACGCTGATCCACGCCTTCAAAGCTTCCACACAAAAGCAAAAGCTCCTCGGCTTTGGCAAGTTCGCAAACTAAATCTTGATTCAGGGTTTTACCTTTTGGCGAAAGATAAACTCGTTTCGCTTTTCGCTCGCCATCAACAGCACGGATTGCAGAAACAATCGGTTGCGGAGTCATTACCATTCCTGCCCCACCGCCGAATGGCGCATCATCTGTTTTTGAATGTTTATCTTTTGAAAAATCACGAATGTTGACAATTTGCACTTCAAATTTTTTGTTCTGCAAAGCCTTGCCTACAATACTATAGTCAAGGATGTTAAACAACTCAGGATAAACTGTCAAAACACTAAAACGCATATTCACCTACAATTTCCGAATATCGATAGCACGCAAAGCAATATTGCTATAATCTGAATTTCAATATACTCATAGCATTATTGCCTTAAATTCCCGCATTTCAAAAAAACGCAAAGTATTATTGTCGTAAATTGATTATTTCCAAATGATAAATTCGCAATGACAACATAAAAAAATTATTTCAAATTGTCAGGATAGACTGCAACTTCAACAAAAACTTTTTCATCAAGCAACATTTTGTTTGCATTGATATCAATATTCATAATCAGTTTTTTCAACGCAGGAAAAGAAACATTCCCTTTGTTTTCAGTTTTTACTATATAAACGTCAGCGCTGCCGTATTGCAAAACATCCACAAGAGTGCCAAGCAACCTTGAGCCGACAAATACATCAACATCAATTAAATCCGAGATGAAGTATCTGCCTTCAGGTATTTTGATAGAGTCATGCGGAATGTAAACCTTTTTGCCACGAAGCTTTTCAGCTGCGTCTATGTCATCGATGCCTTCGAACTTGAAATACGCAAAATTGCTCTCAAATTGAGAGCTTTCAATTGCGACTTGTTCTTTTTTATCTAAAAAAACATAATCCAACTCTTGAAAATGAGCAAAAATATCTGTAAGGAGTTGAACTTTGCAAGTGCCTTTTAATCCTCTTGGGCGGACAATTTGCCCGATACAAAAAAATTGTTCTTTCACTTATTCTTTCTCGGCGATAACAATATTATAGCGCATACCGTTTCTTGGCGTAGCAGATTTAACAAGTGTACGGATAGCTTTGGCAATTCTGCCCTGCTTCCCGATGACTTTGCCAATGTCTTTCTTTGCCACTTCAACGACTATTTCGGTCGTGCTTGAGCCTTCGCGGGTTTCGATAACAAAATCTCCATCCTCTCCGACAAGCTTACCTACAAGGTAATCTACGAATTCACTCATAGACAGCCTCACAGTACGCCGTGCTTTTTGAACAGGGCTCTTACTGTATCAGTTGGTTGTGCACCCTTTGTAAGCCAATCTTTTGCTTTGTCAACATCAATATTGACAAGTGATGGATTTTGGGTTGGATCATAATAGCCGATTTGTTCAATGTATTGACCATTTCTTGCCTTTCTTGAATCCGTAGCAACGATACGATAGAATGGAGCTTTTTTTGCACCAATTCTTGTAAGTCTGAGTTTAACCATTTTGTACCTCCGAAACTTTTGTTAGTTTATATAAATTTATTTTTTTCTGTTGTAAATATTTCAGTATATAGCGTGTGTTTTGTGATGGTTGCCATTTTCTAGTTGATAGTTGTTATTTTGATTGCATCAACATTCGCTTTCAAAAGCAAGCTTGTTTTGCTATCTTGTTTTGCTATCTTGTTTTGCTATCAAAATTTCAACCAAAATTTTCATACAATTCAAATAACTACATTGAAAACGGCATCTTTTTTCCGCTAGCCATTCTATTCATCATTTGCTTTGTCATATCAAACTGCTTTAGAAGCTGATTGACTTCTTGAATGGTCGCGCCGCTTCCCGCAGCAATTCTTTTGCGGTGACTTGCTTTGAGTATTTCGGGCTTTTTGCGCTCTTTTGGCGTCATTGAAAGTATTATCGCTTTTGTTTTTGCAATCTTGTTCTCATCAATTTCCGCATCAGCACCTTTCATTTTGCCAGCAAGTCCAGGAATCATCTGCATCATACTGCCCAGATTGCCCATTTTTTTTATGCTCTCAAGTTGTTTCAAATAGTCATTCAAGGTGAAGCTCTTTTCTTTGATTTTCTTTTGCAAATCAAGGGCATCCTCTTGCGAAAAAGCGTTTTCTGCTTTTTCAATCAATGAAAGCACATCTCCCATTCCCAAAATTCTTGTAGCCATACGGTCTGGATGAAACGGCTCAATGTCTTCCATTTTTTCGCCTGTTCCACTAAACTTTATCGGCTTACCCGTGACTGCCTTGATTGAAAGCGCAGCACCTCCGCGAGTATCTCCGTCAAGCTTTGTGAGAATGACACCCGTCAAATCAAGTTGATGATTGAAAGCATCGGCAACAGTAACTGCGTCCTGCCCTGTCATAGCGTCAACAACCAACAAAATTTCCGCAGGCTTCACAAGTTTTTTCAAATCAATCAACTCACTCATGAGTTCTTCATCAATATGCAATCTGCCGGCGGTGTCAATGATGATTGTGTCAATATCATTTTTATCGGCGAAATGCAAAGCTTCTTTTGCTATTTTTGTCGGGGCAATTTGTCCTTTTTCAAATACAGTAACTTTAGCCTTTTCACCAACAATTTGTAACTGTTTTATAGCTGCTGGTCGGTAAATATCACAAGCAACCAACATAACTTTCTTGCCTTCTTTTCTCAGCATATTAGCAAGCTTTCCGCACATTGTCGTTTTGCCTGCTCCCTGCAATCCACACATCATATAAATTGTTGGCGGTTTAGGGTCAACTGCAAGCTTTGTGTGCTTGCTGCCCATAAGCTCAGTCAATTCATCTTTGACAATTTTGATAACCTGTTGGTCGGGGCTTAGGCTTTTCAGTATATCTTCGTGAAGAGCTTTTTCGCTTACAGTTTGAACAAATGATTTGACAACTGCAAAATTTACATCTGCTTCAAGTAAAGCAATACGAATTTCTCTCATCGCCTGCTTTATTTCAAGCTCAGAAAGTCTCCCGCGATTTTTCATCTTTGAGAATATGTGGTTCATTTTATCGGTTAAGTTGTCAAAAAGTCCCATTTAATCCTCCAAAATAGCCTTGATTTTTTCAGCGCACATTCTTGCGCTCTTTATTTCATTCGAATCGAGTTTTTCGCAAAGCTCATCAGATGTTTTGAGCAGAAGCAAACTTTTTTTTGCAAGTCCCAGTTTCTCTTCGTATTCAAAAAGTGATTTTTCTCCACGCTGTATTGCATCTCTAACTGCTTGACGCGAGACTGAAAACTGTTCGGCAAGCTCACCTAAAGACATATCATCGTTATAGAACAATTCGAGCATTTCTCGTTGTTTATTAGTGAGCAATACTCCATAATAATCATTTAGCAAGCTTATTGAATGTTTTTCCATAGTTTCACAATAAAAAAGGTGTAAAGGCATTTACCTTTACACCATAATATAATTTTCAAAAATTATTGTCAAGCAATTTTCATAATTTAGTATTTTAATACACATTAGTTCAAAACTTGCAGATTTTCTTGTACGCTATACCGATTTTGCAAAAATATGTTTTGTAACAATATTTGCTTATTATTTCAGATAAAATTATAACTAATTTTTCTTTTTTTGCGTTTGAAATTTAAGAAAGTTGACACATATTGTTCTTGAAAGTTTTGTAAGAAAATTTGCTTGTTTTCTAGAAAATTTCAAACATATATTATTATTTGTTAGATAATTAAGTATAAATGTTGAATCTAGAAGGTTTTGTAACAATGTTTGCATTTTGTCAATATGATGAACAACAAATATAGCAGATTTATTATACCTTATTATAAAGCGAAAAAAATCAATCCAACATTTCGCTTATAAATTCAGTCGCATCAAAGTCAATCAAATCATCTATTTTTTCGCCTATTCCAACATATAAAACCGGAAGAAAGGCATCTTCTGCAATCGCAACAACCACACCGCCTTTTGCAGTTCCGTCGAGTTTGGTCAACACGATACCGTCAAGTTCAATCGCTTCTGAAAATATTTCCGCTTGAGAAATAGCATTCTGTCCCGTTGTTGCATCCAAAACAAGGTATTTTCTAAAATCCGAATTGGGCAATTCCCGCTCAACTACTCGACAAATTTTCTTCAATTCTTCCATTAGATTTTTTTTGTTGTGAAGTCTGCCTGCTGTATCAATGAGAACGACCTCAGTTCCTTTTGCCTTTGCCGAAGATATCGCATCGAACACGACAGCAGCAGGGTCTGAACCTTCACCGTGATGCACTACTCGCACACCTGCTCGCTCTCCCCATACTTCAAGCTGTTCGCTTGCGGCGGCACGGAAGGTATCAGCGGCAGCAATAACCACACTTTTACCCTCATTCTTAAACTTGTTTGCAAGCTTGCCGATAGCGGTTGTTTTTCCAACTCCATTGACACCTGAAAGTAAAATAACGAGCGGAAAATCATATTCTGAAAATTCAAAATCGATTGACTGAATAAGCAAATCTTTCAAAAGTGCTTTTGCATCAGCTGGAACTTTGATTTTTTGTGAGTATATTTCATCTTTAAGCTGCTCAATTAAATTTTGAGTTGCTCCAATACCAACATCGGCAGAAAGCAAGGCTTCTTCAAGCTCCGAATAAAATTTGTCATCAAGCGCACGGGCAGAAAATGCTAAAAACAGTCGCTTACCGAGACTGTCCTTTGTTTTTTTTAGTCCGTTTTTGAATCTTGCCATTATACCTCTTCACTTTAATAAACAAAAGTGCATTGCTGTCCCGTTTTTTCATTCAAAGTATTCTTGTTTTGTATTCAAAGCATTCTTGTATTTCTATACATATTATTATTGTCTTTTATCAATCAAGAATTCGCAAATTTCTAAGCAATAAGTATTCTCGTATTTTGTTCATACAAGCACCCATTATTTCTCTGCAAATAAATGCACTATTATTTTTACTGATATGTATTTCGTTTATTAATCTTGTTTGTATTCACATACAAATAAATAGAACATTTCGATTATAAATGTCAAATTAAAATCATTATATGCTTGTTAAGCGCTAGCATCTTGAACATGCTTCAATGCTTCCTCAAATTCGATATGAACAATCTTCGTCACACCTTTTTCCTGCATAGTAACACCGAAAATTGCATCAGCATTTCTCATTGTAGGTTTGCGGTGAGTAATAACAATAAATTGCGTCTTGTCACTGAACATTCGCAACAGTTCAGAGAACAAATTGGCATTTGCATCATCAAGCGCTGCCTCAATCTCATCCAAAACGCAGAATGGCATAGGCTTAAGTTCCAAAATCGCAAATAAAATTGATATAGCAGTAAGTGCTTTTTCTCCACCGGAAAGCAACGAAATATGTTGCAATTTTTTTCCTGGAGGCTGTGCAAAGATTTCTATTCCTGCCTCAAGCGGGTCAATAGTTTTTCCATCGGAATCGACATCGACTGCTTCAAGAATTAGTTTGCCTGTACCACCGTCAAACAGCTTTTTGAAAATATGTTGAAAGTTTTCATTGATTTTGTTGAATGCATCAGTGAATTTAACAACCATTTCATCGGTCAATTCTGCAATAATCTGCTTCAAGTCATTATATCCTGCCTGAATGTCATCACGCTCTCCACTGAGTTCTTCAAATCGCTCTTCCATTTCTTTCAAATCAGTGATAGCCAAAAGGTTAACATCTCCAAGTCTTGAAAGGTCTCTCTTTAATGATGAAATTTGAGATTGAGACTCTTTGGAATTGAACTCTTCAAATTTGAATACAAGCGCACTTGAATATGTAAGGTCATATTCTTCCAAAATATGCTCTTGCATACTACGGATTTCTATATCAACTCTTTCAAGCATACCTTCATCGCGGGCTTTGCGTTCAGTAACTGTCGATTTTTCTTCTGACAATTTGTTTCTGTCGCTATCAAGTTCGGCAACGCGCGAATTGAGATAAATCTTTCTATCAGATAAAGCATTGATTTCATCTTGCAAAAACTTGATTCTGTCCCTTTCTTTTTGTGAAAATTCCGTACGCTGTGGTGCATTTTGCAATGCATCAATACGTGCAGTAATTGATAAATGCTCCGATTTTGTGTCAAGCTGACTTTCTTTCATTGAACCCTGCTCACGTTGTGCGCGGAAAATTTCTGCATCAAGTCCATCAATAGTGCCTTTCAATGTCGCAATTTCGAGACGCAATTCCATAAGTCTGTTCAAAACTTGTTCTTTTTCTATTTTTTTGTCAGTAGATGAAGATTTTGAGCGTTGGCTGATTGAACCCAACTCATCTTTCTTTTGCGCAACCGACTGTTCAAGTTGGTCAATCGAACCAATTTTTTGAGTAAGTTCTTTCACTGCAAATTGAAGTTCTTCCAAGTCTTTTGCGCCCACAGAAATCTCAGTTTTCAAATCTTCAACATTTTTCGAAGCTAGTTTTGAGCGTTCCTCAAACAAACTGCAACTGACTCTGAGTTCTCCAAGCTGGCTTTCAATTTCCTGCGAAAGTCGTTCAGTTTCTTGAACTTCTTTTTGCTTTTCAGCGCGCAAAGCCATAATCTTTGAAAGATTATGTTTCAATTTTTCGAGATTTTCTTTGGCATTGGAAATATTTGTTTCTTGTTCAAGCAATCCACTCTTTTCGTTTCGGCGACTACCACCGGTCATTGAACCGTTTTGAGCAAATATATCACCGTCAAGTGTGACAATCCTAAAAGATTGATTGTAAGTCCTATACAAGCGGATACCAGTCATTTTATTGTCAACAATAACAGTGTCCCCAAGCAATGCCGCCATAATTTTATCGTATTTGTGGTCATAGGAAATAAGGTCGCAAACCAAACCCAGACAGCCTCTCTCGTTGAGTGCTGCACGGTTTTGTCCATTTAAGGATTTAGGGCGACAAGCTGAAATAGGACGGAATGTGGCACGACCATATTTTTTTTGTTTCAAATAGTCGATGAGGTAGCTTGCATCTTCTTCAGTTTCGCAAACAATATTTTGAAGCGTAGAACCTAGTGCATTTTCAACTGCTGCGACATAATCAATTGGAACGTCAATAATTTCTGCTACAACGCCCAAAAGCTTCCCTGCAATCGATTGATTTGATTTTGCATCATTCATAAGTGCCTGAACAGCACCCTGATATCCTGCATAATCCTCTTTTATCGAAATAAGAGAACGCAAATTTCCTTCCATAACTCCAAGGCGAGTATTGAACGAAAGTATATCTTCATTGTAACCAAGAATCGCTTCTTTTGATTCGTCTCGGTTTGCAATGTTTTCGTTGTGAGCCGTGATAAGCTTGCGCATCTCATTTTTAGCATTTGAAAAATTGCTGTCCGCAATAGTAAGCGCAGTAATTTCCTCATCTAGATTTTGCTTTTTTTGATTTAAAAGTGATTGAAGATTTTTTGCGCGGTCTTGCTGAATGCCACGCTCAGTCGTGAATGAAGCAAGGTTTGATTTCAAACTTGCAAGTTCTTCAATAGTATTGTAATAATCGTTGCTTTTTGATTCAAGCTGATTTTCAGCATCACTCAAACTAAGTGACAATTCACTAACCAGCGATTCAGTTTTCTTTTGCTCTTCAGAAAGTTCAACAAATTTCTTAAGCTTTTCTTCCTTTTGTTCCTCAGCTTTTTGGATTTGCTCAGCAACAACATAAAGCTGCATCTCTAATGATTTCAATTCGTCTGACAAACGACGCTCATCTGATGTCAAATTTGCAAGTCGCTCTTGAAAAACTTTTCCCTCACCTGCAACCTTTTCTGCATCAACACGAAGTGACAAAAGCTCCGAATTATATTCTTTTGTGACATCGTCAAGAGATGACATATCACGCATACATTGGTCATATTCTGCAATACATTGAGAAAATCTGCTTTCAATACGAACCAATTCATTTGTAGAATTTTTCAAGCGGTCATTTATTTTTGTCTTTACACTCTCATTGTTTTCATATTGATAAATATATAAATTGACTTCTTGCAATTTTAGTTGGTCACGGAAATCAATATACTTTTTCGTTGCCTCCGCTTGTTTTCTTAGCGGAACAAGCTGACGCTCAATCTCACTTATTCGCTCATTTGCGATAGCAAGATTATTCATAGTTTTTTCAAGTTTGCGTTCAGCCTCTGTGCGTTGATAACGGAATTTTGAAATGCCCGCGGCTTCTTCAAAAATATGTCTTCTGTCATCTGGCTTTGCAGAAAGAATTTCGTCAATTCGGCCCTGTCCAATGATTGAGTAGCCTTCTTTGCCGATGCCGGTATCGTGAATGAGATTGATGACATCTTTCATTCTACAACGTGTTTTGTTGATTTGATATTCGCTGTTTCCGCTTCGGTCAAGCTTTCGAGTGATAACCACTTCGTCAAAATCTATGTTTGGAAAAACTTGATGATTTGTGTTATCAAAATATAACGAAACTTCGCAATAAGATGTTGAATGGCGGTTTTCAGTGCCATTGAAAATGACATCCTGCATATTTTTGCCACGCAAAGACTTTGCACTCTGTTCGCCCAGAGTCCAACGAATTGCATCAGCAATATTGGATTTTCCGCATCCGTTTGGCCCAATAATTGCCGTTACACCGTCTTTGAAGTCGATAGTAACTTTGTCGGCAAAAGATTTAAAGCCTCTTATTTCGATTTTGTTAAAATTCAAATTTTTCCTCTATTATACATTTCTACACAATATTATTTCAATCTTAAGTATGATAGCATAATTATACTTATAAATCAAGAATAAATAGTTTGATAAAACAAAAAAAATCACCACATCTTGTGGTGATTTGTCAAAAGATTAAATTTATTGTAATACAGAATTAAATAAACTTTTTGAGCATTCTAAGCAATTAAGTTAATTAAGTTTTTTTTGCTATTTATCATTTAGCTATATATTTTTTTTTATTAAATGGATAATTTAGTGATACTCTTAATCTTAGTCTTTCAATTTTGACAGTGCGGATTTTGCAGCAGCCTGCTGAGCTTCTTTTTTATTGCGACCCTTTCCGTTGCCTTTCACTTTTTCATCAATCAGCACTGAATATGAAAACACTGGCGCGTGGTCAGGTCCTTTGTTTTCTTTCAAGACATATTCTATCGAAACTCCGTGCTTAAGAGCATATTCATTTATTTTTGATTTTGAATCCTGTTCCTGATGCACTTCTTCGCAAGCGAATTCAATTTCTTCTGCTAAAGCACTCACAATAAACTTTTCAACAATCTCAATCGATTTGCAATCAGCATATATAGCGCCAACGACAGATTCAAACAAATCCGCCTTGACAGATTGAAGTTCGTTTACATTTTGTTTCTTTTCACCACTGCCCAAAAGCATATATTTTTGTATTCCCATTCGCGTAACGGCATTGGAAAGTGGATTTTCTGAAACAATCTGCGAACGCATTTGCGTAAGTTTCCCCTCGGGGAATTCAAGAAATGTTTCGAGTAAATATTTAGCAACAACAAAATCTAAAATGCTATCGCCCAAAAACTCAAGTCTTTGATAATTTTTGGTGTGTCTTGCATTGGAATATGAATTGTGTGTGAACGCACGCACTAATAGTTCAATGTCTTTGAACTCATATCCGATAGTATTTTCGATTTGTGAAAAATGTTCTAACATAATTTTTCCTATTTTTCTTCCACAACTGATGCAACAGAAGCCGTAATTTTTTCAATAACTCCGCCTTTCACAAGCTGAACCGCCTGCAAGATTGAAGCAGAGATTGATTTGGCCTTTGATGCGCCGTGTGATTTGACAACAACCTTTTTGACACCAAGAAAACAAGCGCCACCGTTTTCGTTGTAATCCATTTTCTTTTTCAAAACTTTGAGTGAAGGCAGTAAAAGCCCTGCGCCAATTTTTGCACGAAGCCCGCCATCTTTTATACTTTGTTTAAGAAGAGTGAAGATTGCATTTGCTGTTCCTTCTGCGGATTTGAGAGCAATATTTCCGTCAAAACCGTCCGAAACAACAACATCAAACTCACCTGACAAAATATCACGCGCCTCACAGTTCCCTTTGAAATTCAAACAGCTTTCTTTCAAAAGAAGAAATGATTCTTTTGTGAGCTCATTGCCTTTTTTATCTTCAGCACCGTTTGACAATAGTCCTACGCGCGGACTTTGTATGTTAAGCATAGCGCTTGCAAATGCTGAACCCATAAGACCGAAATGAAGCATATTTTGCGGTTTGCAATCAACGTTTGCACCGCAATCACAAATCACTACTCCACCGCCTTCTACTGTCGGTAGAATCGGAGCAAGAGCAGGTCTTGAAATTCCTTTTATTCTGCCAAGTTTCATAAAAGCGCCAGTCAACACTGCACCAGTGCTTCCGGCCGAAACCAAAGCAAGAGCATCTTCATTTTCAGTCATAAAATCAAAAGCTTTGACAAGTGATGAATCTTTTTTAGTTTTTATTGCCATTGTGGGACTTTCTTCATTAGTGATGACTTCTTTTGCATCAACTACGGCAATCCTTGCCTTGTCATAAGACAAGTTTTCAAGTTCCGCCATAATTTTCGTTTCATCACCAAATAGGACAATATCGAAACCTTCACCTTGAGATAAAGCAACAACTGAGCCTTTTACAATTTCTTGCGGGGCATAATCGCCACCGAACGCATCAACCGCTATTTTCATTTTCCCTCCATTTCCTATATAGAAAAATGGGCAAGCGCTACGCTTGCCCGAATTGTTTAGCAATAATTATTCAGCTTTTTGCTTTGGAGCTTTTACCAATACGCCGTTATAATAACCGCAACTTGGGCAAACTCTGTGGCTTCTTTTCATCTCGTGGCATTGTGGGCACTCAACCAAACCGACAGGTGAGAGCTTCCAGTTTGCTGAACGGGAATGCTTTTTCATTTTAGAAATTCTACTTTTTGGTACTGCCATTTTGCAACCTCCTGCATAGTGGTTCAAAACCACTCTTTTGTCCTATATCGAACTTGCACATTATATTATATACAATCTCTCTTGTCAAACGAAAATCAATAAATCGGATATTATTTTTAACCAACGAGTTCTTTTGTCTCTCGAGCAATAGAAAGTTCTTCATTTGTTGGAAGAATAAGCACTTTAACTTTGGATTTTTGAGTAGAAAGCTCCCAAACTCCTTCTTCATAGTTGAGGTTCTTTTCTTTGTTTAAATCAACTCCCAAATATTCCATATTTTCCATAACCAATTCACGCGTTAGATCGGAGTGTTCACCAATACCGCCCGTAAATATGATTGCGTCGACACCGCCCAAAACTGCCGCATAGCTTCCAATGTATTTTTTCACACGGTAAGCTACCATTTCCAGAGCAAGCTGAGCTTTCTTATTTCCTTTTTCAGCTGCGATAGTCAAATCACGGCAATCACTTGAAAGTTCGCTAATTCCGTACATTCCACATTTTTTGTTGAGATAATCAACCATATCTTCAGCATTGATGCCAAGTCTTTCACGTATAAACTCAACAGCTGCCGGGTCGATATCACCGCTTCTAGTGCCCATAACAAGACCTTCAAGCGGAGTGAAACCCATTGATGTGTCAACACACTTTCCATCTTTCACAGCGGATATTGATGAGCCGTTGCCAAGATGACACACAATAATTTTGCTATTCTTTATTCCTAAAAGTTTGATTGCTTCTTCACTAACAAATTTGTGTGAAGTTCCGTGAAAACCGTATTTTCTGACCTTATATTGTTCGTAAACTGAGTATGGAATTCCATACATAAAAGCTTTCTGCGGCATTGTTGAATGAAATGTAGTGTCAAAAACTGCCACCATCGGCACATTTGGCATAACTTCGTGGCAGCTCTTTATGCAAGCAATATTACCAGGCATATGAAGCGGTCCAAGTTCGATGTTCTTTTCACAAATTTTCACTACTTCATCTGTTATGACAACAGAACTGTGGAAATCCTCGCCCGAATGGAGAACTCTGTGTCCGACAGCACTTATTTCATCTATTGATTTGAGTGCGCCATTCTCTTTGTCGAGCATAGCTTTCAACACCAATTCCATAGCTTCTTTGTGACTTGGCATATCTTGTTTTATAACAATTTTTCTGTCATCAAATGTCTTTTGTGTTAATACTCCGCCGCTGAATGTTATTCTTTCGCAAAGTCCTTTCAATATTACTGATTCGTCATCCATATCAATAAGTTGGTATTTTAGTGATGAGCTTCCTGCATTAATAACCAATATTTTCATTTGTTCAATTCTCCTAGTTCGCGCTTTGTAGTGCTGTGATTGCCGCAACTGCGACTATATCCTCTGCAACACATCCGCGGGAGAGGTCATTTACCGGTAGAGCCAAACCTTGCATAATTGGTCCTATTGCCATACATCCGCCGAAGCGTTGAGCAAGTTTATATCCGATATTTCCTGCATCTAAGTTAGGGAATACTAAAACGTTTGCTTGTCCTGCAACAGTGCTGTCCGGAGCTTTTTGCTTACCAACACTTTCAACGATTGCGGCATCAAGCTGCATTTCACCATCCACATTGTAATCAGGATGAAGTTCTTTCACTATATCAAGAGCTGCCCTGACATTGTCACAACTTTCGTGCTTTGCACTTCCCTTTGTTGAGAATGAAAGCATTGCGATTTTCGGCTCAACTTCAACAATATTTTTTGCTGAGAGATATGCGGCAGAAACGATATCGGAAAGTTGGTTTGGATTTGGATAAGGAATTACTGCGCAATCCGAGAAGATAAAAGCAGGAGCATTCGAATATTTGAAATCGTCAGGGGGAACCATGACGAAACAACTCGAAACACTAGTTATACCTTTTTTGGCTTTAATTACTTGAAATGCAGCTCTCGAGACATCTGCGGATGAAAATACTGCACCTCCAACAAGACCGTCTATGTCGCCCATCTTGAGTGCCACACATCCATAAAACATAGCATTTGTGCGGATAAGTTTGTCTGCAGCCTCCAAAGTCATGCCCTTTTCCTTGCGAAGCTCATAAAGAACTTTTGCATAGTTGTCGGAATTTGCGGCGGTTTTTGGATTTTCAAATGTCACGCCTTCTAAATCAAGTTCAGGAAACTTTTCCAATATTACGCGTTCGTCGCCAATAAGGACAACCTTGCATATTTTTTTCTTTGTTAGGATTTCCGCTGCTTTCGCTGCTCTAAAATCTTCGCCTTCTGCCAAGGCAATTATTTTGCCAAGTTTGCTTGCTCTTTCGTAAAGACCGTCCAAAAATTTCATAAACTCTCCAAAGTTTTAGCAATTTGTTGCTTTTATTTATTTTACCTATATAATTATAGAAGTAATCAAAAATAAAATCAAGTAAAAGAGACAGTTTTTGGAAGCTCTTCAAACTTTTTTGAATTTAAGCATTAACAAAATTTGATTTTGAATCAATAATGTGGTAAAACTTAATTAAACACTATGAAAATTTGCGCAATAATAGCTGAATACAATCCATTTCACAACGGTCATCTTTACCATATTGCAAAGGCTAAAGCTGAAACCGGATGCGACACTCTTATCGTATTGATGAGTGGTAGCTTCACTCAGCGTGGAGATATTTGCGTTGCCGATAAAACAACTCGAGCAAATTGGGCGATTCAAGCTGGCGCGGATTGCGTTTTTGAACTTCCTATTGTTTATACGCTTTCTCCTGCGCATAATTTTGCTTACGGTGCATTGAAAACCTTAAAGCCTTTGGGAAAATTTATGCTTTCATTTGGAAGCGAGTGCGGAAATCTTGAGGATTTGGAAAGTGCAGTTGATTGTCTCACCAATGAAAACAAAGAATTCAAAACAATGTTCAAAAACTATATGTCGCAAGGTTTTTCTGTTGCAAAAAGTAGAACTTTGACACTTGATGAAAAAGATGCTTTTGTAAGTGAATTGGTTGGAACACCAAACAATATTTTGGGCGTTGAATATTTGAAAGCCGCTCGTGCCCTCAAGATGGATATAGATTTTCACACAGTAAAGCGTTTTGCAAGTGCAAAAACGGAGAATTTTTTGAGTTCAACTCAGATAAGAAAAAAAATCAAGGAACACTCTGATTTTTCAAAATCTGTTCCGCCTTTTGTCAAAGCAACCTGCCCCGACTACAAAAAACTTGATGCCATTTGTCTTTATGCTCTAAACACCCTTTCAGCTGAACAACTTCACAACATTGCAAATATTCGCGAAGGTTTTGAAAACCGCTTGAAAAAATTTACTTTTACATCGATGAGTGAAGTTACTGCTCTCACTTCAAAAAGATATACTAAAGCAACAATAAAACGCATAGCGGCTTGCTCAACACTTGGGTTAAAGCAAGAACTTCTTGAACTCGCTTTAAGTTCAAAACCATATTTAAGAGTATTGGCATTACGAGAAGACAGAAAAGATATCTTGAGTCTAATTGGCACTTCAACAAAAAATTTGTTTTTGAAACCCTCTGACTGCTCTACTAAAAATAAAATCCGCCCTCTCATTGACATGGACGAAAAAGCCGCGAAACTTCTTTCACTGATTCAAACCGAAAATTAAATCTAATACAATTACAATTTAATATTATTTTATCTCAATATCGAAATTTTATCTTTTCAAAAAAAGTATCACAAAACCAAAATTCTTGTAATATTTATAAATGTATATGATAATTTTCATATCAGAATTTCATTTTCATATATTCTAATATGCGCTGTCTTGCCTTGATACAAAGAATGTTCAAACGGCTTTCCCCGTTAAGAATGCTTGCAATAATTTTTTGTGGCTTTCTTATGGTTTTATTGCTGGTTCAACCGGCAATTTATATAAAGTCTGCGCGCGACGGAATTCTTCTTTTTGCTGTTTCCGTACTTCCTGCACTCTTTCCTTTTTTCTTTTTTTCCACCTTCTTGACAAAGCTCGGCGTTGCAAAGAATATTGCAACGCTGGGCAAAAAACCTTTTAGATTTTTATTCAATGCTCCGCCACTGTCGGCCTATGTGTTCACTATGAGTATACTTTCAGGCTACCCGATAGGTGCAAAACTAACTTCCGACTTTCACACCAACAATATGCTGTCATCAGCCGATGCAAAAAAATGCGCGGCCTTTTGCTCAACTTCAAACCCTATTTTTATTCTAGGCACAGTAGGTTCAATTATGTTTAATGATGTAATGGTGGGCGTTGTAATTTTGCTCGCACATTACCTTTCTGCTTTACTAAACGGGCTATTGTATAGAGGACGAAAACGCGACATATCTCAAACAAATTCAAATCCTGTGCTTATAGACAACTGTAATAATATTTTATCTGAATCTATCATTTCTGCGACAAATTCAATTCTTATTGTTGGTGGTTTTATCTGCGTTTTCACAATATTTTTGAATGCGCTCACAAATGTTGGCGTTATTTCATTTATTTCATCTGCATTATCATTTGTTTTACCAGCAGACATAACCACGACCATATTGTCAGGAATGGTTGAAATGACAAACGGCAGTTATATGGCAAGCAGATTGAGCGTATCAAAGATCATAAGCGTTCCATTATGTTGTGCAATTATCTCCTTTGGAGGGTTAAGTATATTGGCTCAATGCATAACATTTTTGTCTCGCTGTAAAATTAAAGTAAAAACAATTATTACTCAGAAACTTACTCAAGCAATAATTAGTTTCATTTTGTGTTTTGTGTTTTCGCTTGCGTTATTCTAACATTTAATAATTTAAATTTATTTTAACATATTTTGTAATAAATTTTTATAATGCTATTTCACATATATTTTGTCGAAATCATTCTTTTAATGAAATTATATTGCAATTTTTGTCATATAAACAAATTTAGATAATTTTCGACATAAATGCGTCATTAAGCATGTCATAATTTCACCCAATTCCCAATTATCGTGACCTAAACTGAGAGAAATCCAAATATTTTCTTTTTTCCCAGGAGGTCCCCTTGAAAAATAATTCTTGGTGCAACACGTTGCTTGTTGCATTTTCTGCGTTACCCAAAATAGTAAAATTTATTGATTTCTCAGTAAAATCACGTGTAAAAAGTGGTTTTCAATCAAAACACCTGCGTTTAGGCATTCAAAATGAAGATTTATTCAAATCAATTATTGAATTAAACGATGAAAAGCGCAGAATCTGCAATATAAAAGTAATTGTTGAAAGTGGTCTTGAACAACTTTCCCCAACTCACAATGAACTATTGCGCTTGAGATTTTTTGAAAGAAAAACATTTCAAGAAATTGCAGATCAAACCGATGTCGTTCTCCGCACAGTATTTCGCCGTTATGACAGCGCAATGAGCGATTTTGAGCATATTTTGTCCACTCAAGGTTTTGATGAAAAATGGCTTTCTGAAGAATACGGCAATATCGCTTTATTGTCCACAATAAAGCGAAGATTAGAAAAAGACGCTTACTTGACAAAAGCGTCTATTGGATAGTTAATTTGTAATTGTTAAATAATTGGTAAATAAATAGTGAAAAGCGAAAATACACAACTAATTTGCAAATCAACCGCAAATCAGTTCTCTAAGCTCTTTTTCAGTTTTATCAATATCATAGGATTTGAAATTTATCCTAACGGTGTCTCCTGCTAAAAGCACTGTTCTACCATTGATTTCAGCTTCTTCATCTTGTCTGATTATTGAACGCACTTTTGCATCAGAAGGCCAAAATATGTCACGCAGAGCTTTGTCTTCAACAAAAGCTCCCTTTGCGACAGTCAATATTGTTGAACTTGACTTGTCTATATTGCCATTCGTTTGTTTATCAATTTCGCGTTCAAGCAAAACGTCGTAGAATGGACGGCGCATACAAAATTCTGCAATAATATATGCGACAAAAATTTCGACACTAAGTGAAAGCAAACCGGGAACAGTTCCGGTTATTTCAATAATCAATACCATAGCCGTAAGTGGCGCTCTTATACTCGCTCCCATAAACGCAGCCATTGACATAACAACTATAGTTTGATAGTACATCGGGTCAACGCCCATATGAGTAAGGAGTTCAGCACACAATGCACCAACAAGCGCGCCCAAAGATAACATTGGTATAAACAAACCTCCGGTTGCTCCAGAATGAAAATTCATAATCAACAAAACAAACTTTGCGAAAAGTAAAATCAATATTGTCTGCCATACCATATTCATTTCTAAAACGGAAGTGATAATTGTTCTGCCACTTCCAACACTATCAATAAACAGCAATCCAATTACCCCTGACACCAAAAACACAATAACAATTCGTGACCATTGCGGAAGTTTTTTAAATTTTATTTTATCTGCTTTCAATAGTAAGAAATTAAATAATGTGGCAAACAATCCGCACGCAAGCCCGACAATAGCCAAAGCCCATGACAAATTGAACGGAATTGAAAGCAAGTTGGTAGCCATAGAAAGCAATGAGGATGTTCCTCCCCAAAGTGACGCGACTGCTTCAGAAACCAGACTTGCAAACATGACGGAGGTCGCGCCTGAGATTATCAAAAGCGGGCTGAATTTTTTATGAACTTCTTCAAGTCCAAAAATAATTCCAGCAATCGGAGCTTGAAATGCGACTGCAAAACCTGCGCATGCGCCGCTGGTGGATATGTATCTTCTCCAAGCATATCTACTGTTTGTTATATCAGAAATACCCGTTGCGGCTGAAGAGCCAAGCTGCACTGACGGACCTTCAACTCCAAGTGATAAACCACTTAAAAATGAAATATAGCTACCTATCAATGAACCGATAAACATTTTGAACCATTTGAAATGCAATTTACCTTTCAAAATACCCAAAGTACGAGGAATACCACTTCCTCTTGCTTCTGGAACTTTCTTTAACAAAATCGACATTAACAATGCCAAAACAATAAGTGCAACAAGAAAAACAGGAATCCAAACTGGATTTTCTTTTACAAATATGTAAGCAATCAACGCATATTGTGAAAGAAATTCCGCTCCGCGCTTGAACAGTGTCACCACAAGACCAACTGCAATTCCCGCAAGTCCACTATATGCCAAAAGCGGCACTAATACTTTAAGTAAGTAATTAATTGAAAAATTTTTGTCTTTTAATTTTATAATTTTATTTCGCATATACCATTTTATTTCGCATATTTTTTACAATTTAAAAATTGTAAAAGCAGAGTCTGAAACTCTGCCTTCGCTTAGAATTTTTTCATATAACTGACAAAGTGAGAGAACACAATTCCCGGTTCTTCAAGCTCTTTATTCCAACGCTTCACCCATTCCAAAGTGTAATACCCGTCAAAATTTATAGATTTGAGTTCATTTATAGCTTTCGCTAGAGGAATATCTCCATAACCCATCATTTTGTATGCTGTCGCGCCCTTTTCAACAATACTGTCTTTGAGATGAACATACTTTATTTTATCGCCCAAATTATCTATCGACTGCTCAATCGTTTCACCGCCAAAACGGTAAGGATGATGAATATCCCAAAGCGCGCCGCTGTTTCCGCCAATGTCATTCAAAAAATTCGTTAGCGCCTTTGTGTCAACAAACAAACCGTTCGTTTCCATAAGAGGAGTAACTCCGGTTCCGTCCGCATAATCAACGAGTTCGGCAAAAAGTTTTTTGCAAAGTACTATATCTCCACCGTCAAACTGTGGTCTGTCAGTAGACATTATTCTAACATAAGGCACATTCATTTTTTTTGCCAAATCAATGTATTCTTTGGCTTCTTTCATCGATTTTTCCTGATCATTGTGCTCCGCAAAAGTAGCGGCTGATGTAAACATCGAAATTCCAACACCCATTGTATTGAGCTTTTGTATTGTTACATCAGAATCGTTTGAAAATTGCTTTATATTTGGAGCGTAAATATCACGACCGATTCCTCTTACTTCAACAGCAGAATATCCCAAATCTTTTGCCGTGCTGAAAACATCCCAAAAATTCCAGTTTGGACAACCTAGTGTAGAAAATGCTAGTTTCATATTCATACCTCCTTAAGCGGTTTCGATTTTTGCAGCTTCTTGAAGCTTCAAGATTTCTATTGCTTCATCGCGAAGCTTGAATTTTTGAATTTTGCCACTTGCAGTGACAGGAAATGATTCAACAAAGCGAATATGTGAAGGCACTTTATGTCGAGCCATATTAGCTTTTATTATATCTTTTAATTCCTGTTCAGTAATTTCAGCATCTTTTCTTAAAATAATAAACGCCATAACTTCTTCGCCGTATTTCTCACTTGGAATTCCAACCACCTGAACATCGCTTACTTGCGGAACAGTATAGAGGAATTCTTCAATTTCTTTAGGGTAAATATTTTCACCGCCACGAATTATCATATCTTTTAAGCGACCGACAACTTTGTAATATCCATTTTTATCTACTGTGCAAAGGTCACCAAAGTGAAGCCAACCGTCTTTGTCAATGGCTTGTGCCGTTGCCTCAGGCATTTTGTAATATCCTTTCATTATGTTGTAGCCTTTAGCGCAAAACTCACCTGTCTGTCCGACTGCGACTTCTTCGCCTGTTTCAGGATCAACAATCTTGCAAGTCACACCTTCAAAAGCTTTTCCGACTGTCGAAACACGATGTTCGGTGCTGTCTTCCGTCGTTGTCATCGTGCAACCCGGTGACGATTCGGTTTGTCCAAAAACAATAACCAATTCGCTCATGTTCATTCTTTCAATGACTTGCTTCATAACATTGATTGGACAAGGCGAACCTGCCATTATGCCAGTTCTGAGTGAAGAAAAATTGTATTCTTCAAATCCTGCATTTTCTAGCATCGCAATAAACATTGTCGGCACACCGTGCACAGCAGTACATCTCTCATTAGAAATCGCGGACATTACTTTCACTGGATTGTAGTCAAGCGGCACCATTGCCGTTCCGTGAGTTATGCAAGCCATCATTGCAAGCACTAGACCAAAGCAGTGAAAAAAAGGAACGCAAATGCAAAGTTTATCATCTATCGAAAACTTCATACCGTCGCCGATACTCTTGCCATTGTTTATTATGTTGTAATGCGTGAGCATAACGCCTTTTGGAAATCCAGTTGTGCCGGAGGTGTATTGAATATTGATGACATCATCTTTATCGCACGAGTCTTTTGCAATTTTGAGTACATCATCAGAAACAGATTTGCCAAGTTCCTTGAGGTCTGCAAAGTTGAGCATTCCTTCTGGAGTTTCTTCTCCCGCAAAAATTATTCTTTCAATAAAAGGCATAGCATCAGATGACACAACTCCGTCGTGACTACTTTTCAGATCCGGAAATAAATTATGTACAATTTCAACATAGTCCGAATCTTTGAAACCACCCATCATAACCAAAGCTTTAGTGTCTGATTGTGTAAGTAAATATTCGAGTTCAAAGATTTTATAACTTGTGTTTACTGTGACCAGAATTGCGCCTATTTTTGTGGCAGAAAACAAAGTCAATGCCCATTCGGGAGTATTTGAAGTCCAAATTGAGACCTTATCGCCTTTTTTTATTCCAAGAGCCATAAAGCCCTTTGCTATCTCATCTGTCTCTTTATCAAATTCTTTCCAAGTTCTTTCATAATTCTTATATGGAAATTTGAATGCAAGATTACTTGGATAATCATTCGCTAATTGTCCGATAACCTCGCCCAAAGTTTTATTTATAAATTCCATTGAAAACTCCTAATTATTTATCATAATTCTCGATTGTTGTGTCAGTAACATCAAGAGTCGCATCGTTTTTGACTGATATCCTGAGATATTGGTCAATATCGAATAAATTCCAGTAAGGCAAATCCTCAGGCGGATAAACCTTAAACACCATTTTTTGTCCGCTTATCGGATGACTGAAACGCAGTTCTGCCGCCCATAGGCATATCGGTAGTTTTAGATTTTCATCATTTCCGTACTTGCAATCTCCCACAACCGAATGACCGATTGTTGCCATTTGCACTCGAATTTGATGACTGCGTCCTGTTATTAGATTGACGAGCACTAGGCTCATACCCTCCTTAGTATCCAAAACTTTGTAATCAAGTTCGGCGTACTTTGCTCCCTCGGTCAACGATGGAACAACCTTTACGGTGTTTATTTCAGGATATTTTTTCAGGTAATTGACCAGTTTTCTTTGTTTGTCACGGGGTTCACCGTGGACAACTGTAAGATATCGTTTTTCAACTTCGCCATTTCTTATCGCTTCGCTAAGTCGTGCAGCCGCTTTTGAGGTTTTTGCAAAGACCATAACCCCACCGGTCGGGCGGTCAAGCCTGTGCACAAGTCCAAGAAAAGCATCTCCGGGCTTGTTGTATTTTTCAATCAAATACTTTTTCAATGCAGTAAGCATGTCTTCGTCTCCGCTCTCATCCTCTTGAACGGGTACAAATGGTGGTTTTGAAACCACGAGTATGTGATTATCTTCAAAAATAATTTTAATGTCTTCTCTCATATCAAGTCCTTGTTTTCTGCCTGCAGAAACATATCTTATGTTTTCTCAAAAGCTGTTGTAATTACAAATTTATTTATTATCTATGTTATTTCTATTATTCTATATGTTTCTATAATAGCTATTATCCTATATTATCGCTATTATTGCTATTATTGCTAAGTACGTTTTAAAAAATTTATCACTTGCGCTTTTCAAAATTATCACTTCATTAGCTCAAAATATTTAACCGCGTTATGCTCTTCAAAAAATATATTACTTACTATCAAATATTTTATTAATTAAAACTTAAAAACTTTTACTTAGTTCGATAAAAATATTTTATTGCTTTGTGCGCTTCGAAAAATCAGCAAAAGTCGTGCAACCTTGCGGAAGCACTAAGCCTTCTTTCGTTGGCAAGCCAATTTCATCCGAGTCAATTTCAGCGCCCTTTGGCAATGACAAAGTCAAAATATTTTTCATAACTGCTGGTTGCAATCCTGTTGTGTACGAATTCAAACAAACGAACAACGGATTGTCACTGAGCAACTGCCCAACGAGTTTTGTCAAATCGCAAATACCTTCTTCGATTTTCCACATTTCGCCATTCGGACCTCTTCCAAAACTAGGTGGATCCAAAATAATCGCATCATACTTTTTTCCGCGTTTTAGTTCTCTTGCGCAAAACTTGAAGCAATCATCAATAATATAACGCACTGGTTTATCAGCAAGTCCCGAAAGCTTTATATTGTCCCCTGCACGGTCAACCATTGCTTTTGCGCTGTCAACATGGCATACGCTTGCGCCGGCAGACAAACATGCGACAGTAGCTCCACCAGTATATGCAAACAAATTCAGAACGCTGATAGGTCGGTTTGCATTCTCAATCAAATTTATCATTCTTGCCCAGTTGACTGCTTGTTCTGGAAATAAACCTGTATGCTTGAAACCCATAAGTTTGAGTTTAAACTTCAAATTGCGCCAACAAATTGTAAATTCTTCAGGCACTCTGCTTTTGAAATTCCAGTGACCTCCGCCTGTCGAGCTACGCTCATATATGGCAGAAACACCTTTATAAGAACGAAGTGGCGTTTCGGATTTCCAAATAACTTGTGGATCAGGGCGCAAGAAAACGAACTCACCCCACCTTTCAAGTTTTTCGCCGTCACCCGTTGCGATAACTTCATAATCTTTCCAGTCACTTGCTATTCTCATAAAACTCCATATTCTTTTATTTTCATTGATTCTGCCAACTTAATTGTTCAAATTAGCTAACCAATTTGCTATATTTGCTGAATTTTCTACTATGTTATTTGTTTCTTTTGATAAACTGCTAGTTCAATCAATTTGCTTTATTTTCATAAAGACTTGATAAAGTGGACAAGTCATTTAGATAATCAATAAACTGATCATATTTTTTTTAGCCGACTTTTTTTACACTAAGCACAACATTTTCGCCGTTGATATCCCAGCCTTTTTGATAGCCGTCCAAAACCTCACTTGCCGCATCTGCCAAAACATCATTCATAAAATTTCGTTTATCCAAAACTTGCTTCGCTTTGCCGCTTGCCTCATAACCAACGATAATATGGTCAACAACTTCAAAGCCCGCATCTTTTCTCATAGTCTGGATTTTTGAAACCAATTCTCGAAGTATTCCTTCTTCAATCAAAGCATCGTCAAGTACAGTTGTCAAAACGACTGTCGTTTCTCCATCACTTTCTGAAGCAAAACCTTCCTTATTCTTGACTGAAATCAACAAATCATCCTCAGCAAATTCGACTTCTTTATCATCAAGATGGGTTTTAAAAATACCACCATTTTTTATTGCATTGACAATATCAATGGCATTGGTTGTTTGCAAGAAATTCTTTATCTTGCCAAGCAAACTGCCGTATTTTGGACCTATAGTTTTGAGCTGTGGCTTCAATTCGTAGTCAACAAAGTTTTTGCTGTCATCTGACATAACAACTTCCTTGACATTGAGTTCGTCCTCAACAAGTTCCTTGAGTTCGTGGCTAAGTTCAGTCTTACCATTGTAAAGTAAGGTGCGCAAAGGTTGACGGTTTTTAAGATTGGCCTTGCTTCTTGCTGAACGACCAAGCACAACCACCTTCAATACATCTTCCATACCGCGCTCTAAAAATTTGTCGACATACTTTTCATCACAAATCGGGAAAGAGGAAAGATGTACGCTTTGCGATGCTTTGTCATCAAAGTTTGCCACAAGGTTTTGGTAGATATTTTCGGCAACAAACGGCGTAAATGGCGCAATAACCTTTGAAAGTGTTGAAAGCACTGTATACAAGGTTGTGTAAGCTGCCGCCTTGTTAGCGGTCATATCACTGCCCCAGAAGCGTTCACGACTGCGTCTCACATACCAGTTTGACAACTCATCAACAAAAACACCAATTTTTCTTGAGGTTTCAGTGATTTTGTACTCATTGAGTCCTTTGTCAACAAAGTCAACCAAAGTATTGAGCTCCGACAAAATCCATTTGTCCATTATCGTAAGCTTTTGGTCTTCTAGTTTATATTTAGTCGGGTCAAACTTGTCTATTTCCGCATAGAGCACAAAGAACGCATAAGTATTCCAAAGTGTGCCCATAAATTTGCGTTGTGCTTCACTCACGGCTTCGCCGGAAAAACGGGATGGCAGCCACGGAGCGGAAGTTGTGTAGAAATACCATCTTGTCGCATCTGCACCTTGTTTGTCCAAAACTGTCCACGGGTCGACAACATTGCCTTTATGCTTTGACATTTTTATTCCGTCCTTGTCATTGACAAGTCCAAGCACTATGCAGTTGCGGAAGGATGAACGGTCAAATAATAGCGTTGATATTGCAAGCAAGGTATAGAACCAGCCTCTTGTTTGGTCAACTGCCTCGCTGATAAAATCAGCAGGAAAAACTTTCTCAAATAATTCTTTGTTTTCAAATGGATAGTGCCATTGTGCAAAAGGCATTGAACCGCTATCAAACCAGCAATCCAAAACCTCGGGTGTACGAACCATTGTCCCACCGCATTCGCAATCCCACTTTACTTCATCAATGTATGGTCTATGCAATTCGATATCATGTTCAAGTCCGCCTAATTTCCTAAGTTCTTCACGACTTCCGACAACGTGGCGTTTGCCACATTTATCACAAACCCAAATTGGAAGCGGAGTGCCCCAATATCTTTCTCTTGAAATACCCCAATCAACAACATTTTCCAAGAAATTGCCCATACGACCTGAGCCGATTGTTGGAGGCATCCAGTTGACAGAAGCGTTGTTCTCCATAAGTTTTTCACGAACATCAGTCATTTTGATGAACCAGCTTGAGCGAGCGTAATAAAGCAATGGTGTATCACATCTCCAGCAGAATGGATAGGAGTGAGTGAACATCATTTCCTTAAAGAGCAAGCCTCTGTTTCTTAAATCTTCAATTATTATTTTGTCAGCATCTTTTGCGAACAAGCCTACAAGTTCGCCGGTGCCTTCGATAAATCTACCTCTTTCGTTGACCATCTGCACAAGTGGAAGGTCATATTTTTTTCCAACCGTAGCATCATCTTCACCAAAAGCAGGCGCAATGTGGACTATTCCACTGCCATCTGTAAGCGTAACATATTCTGCACAAGTCACATAGAAAGCCTTATCGGCAACATCACTCGCAAAATCAAAAAGCGGTATATATCTTTTTCCTTCAAGCTGTTTGCCTTTGACAGTTTCAATTTTTTCAAATTCTGTAAACAATTTTTCTACAAGCACATCTGCCAAAACAAAGTATTCTTCACCAACTTTTATTTTGGTGTAGTCTTCTTTAGCGTTGACGCAAAGCGCAACGTTTGACGGCAATGTCCATGGAGTTGTTGTCCAGGCAAGAAAGAAAGAATTTTCTTCGTTTTCAATTTTGAATTTCACAAAAACAGACTTCTCTTCAACATCCTTGTAGCCTTGAGCAACTTCGTGTGAAGAAAGCGCTGTTCCGCAACGAGGACAATAAGGAACAACTTTGTATCCTTTGTAAAGCAAGCCCTTTTCTGCAATGCTTTTCAATGCCCACCATTCGGATTCGATATAATTATCTTCATATGTGACATACGGATTTTTCATATCGGCCCAATAGCCAATACGGTCACTCATGCGTTCCCACTCGCCTTTATATTTCCAAACTGATTCTTTACATTTTTTTATAAAAGGTTCAATTCCGTATTTTTCTATTTCAGGTTTGCCATCAATTCCTAGAGATTTTTCGACCTCGAGTTCAACAGGCAGTCCGTGAGTATCCCAACCCGCCTTTCTCAAAACATTGTATCCCTTCATAGTTTTGTAGCGCGGAATAATATCTTTCATTACACGGGTCAAAATATGCCCGATGTGTGGTTTTCCATTTGCAGTTGGAGGACCATCATAAAAACTAAATCTTTCAGCGCCCTCGTTTATGGTCATGCATTTTTCAAATATCTGGTTTTGTTTCCAAAACTCGAGAATATCTTTTTCTCTTTCAACAAAGTTCAAATTGGTATCAACTGGCTTGTACATAGATGTCCTTCTTATATATATATTATTAAAATTATAGTTTTCAAAACAAATAAAGTCAAACGAATGACGGCTATTTCGAGAAAAAACAAATA
>JAQUST010000020.1 GCA_028710495.1 Clostridia bacterium | reverse complement strand
CAAAAACTTGCAGTCACAAAGAAATTGTTGAAGAATCATAACAAAGTTGAAGAATCACAACAAACAGATTTTAATATAAATTTTTGTGAAACTATTTTCAATTTGAGAAATTGAATTGACTATTAGTGTAGAAAAATATACTTCTATTTGTATTCAAAAACAAACTTATAAGCAATTAGTTGTAACATAGAAAAGGTAAAATACATTATCTTTTGATTTACAATAATTTGAGCGTAAAATATATTAATTTGAATTTTTTATAGAATTCAAAATATAATTTTTCACTCTTAATCAATTTGAGATGGAAAAGGCAAAACATTGGAAAAAACACAGAAAAACATCAATATTATAGGTGGTGGGCTTGCGGGCTCTGAAGCTAGCTATCAGCTTTTGAAGCGAGGTTTTTCTGTTACTATGTTTGAAATGCGCCCCAACAAATCAACAGGTGCGCACAAGACAGACGGTCTTGGTGAACTTGTGTGTTCAAACTCTCTAAAGTCTTTGGATGAGGCAACTTCTTCTGGATTGCTCAAAAAAGAGTTGGAAGTTCTTGATTGTCTTTTATTGCGTATTGCGCATGAATGCAGAGTTGAAGCAGGCGGAGCGCTTGCCGTAGACCGAGAACAATTTTCAAAAGCTATAGAAAGGGAACTCACAAAGTACGAAAATTTCAAATTAGTTCGTGAGGAAGTGACTGATATAGATTTTGAAGTACCTACAATAATTGCAACAGGACCGCTCACATCAAAGCCACTTGCTCAAAAGCTTGCAGAGATGTCTGGTGATGAAAATTTATTTTTCTTTGATGCAGTTGCGCCAATAGTTTCGGCAAGTTCAGTTGATATGAGTTTTGCATTTTGGGGCGGTAGATATGGAAAAGGCGGAGATGATTATCTCAACTTGCCTATGTCCAAAGAAGAATATCTTGCTTTTTATGAAGTTCTCGTTGGAGCGGAATGCGTAAAGCTAAAAGATTTTGAAGGCAAAGAGGTTTTTGAAGGTTGTATGCCGATTGAAGTTATGGCAAAAAGAGGAGAAGACGCTATGCGTTATGGTCCTCTAAAGCCTGTTGGACTTTGTGACCCCGTCACAAATAAACGGGGATATGCGGTAGTACAATTGAGAAAAGAAAATGTTGCAGGTGATGCACTAAATCTTGTTGGTTTCCAAACAAATTTGACATTTGGCGACCAAAAGCGAGTTTTTCAAATGATACCTGCTTTGCACGATTGCGAGTTTTTGCGCTACGGCGTTATGCACCGCAATACTTATCTCAATTCGCCAAAAATTCTGGATGCTACTTTCAGAATAAAGGGAGACGCTAAAATTTATGTTGCAGGACAACTTTCGGGCGTAGAGGGTTATGTTGAAAGCATTATGAGCGGTTTGCTCGCAGGAATTGCGCTTTGCAGAGAGTTGACCGAGAAACCACAAATTGTTCCGCCAAAAGACACTATATGCGGTGAACTTTCGAGATGGGTGCAAGCGGAAAACGGTAACTTTCAACCGATGAATTCTAATTTTGGTTTGCTGTCGCCTATTCAAATGCGTGACAAGAAAGAAAGAAAAAAAGAGTATTCAAAACGGGCTCTCAATGCTATAATTGAATTTAATAATTTATTGAACAGTTGAAATAAACAACTGATGACAAAATTTGCCCAAAGCATTGAATTTGCAGATTTATCAAGTAATAATCTAAAGATATTCGCGCGAAAACTCAATAATATGCGCATAATTGAAACAATACTAACAAAATATGTGGAAGAATTTTGATCCACAAGATTTCGGAGGATATAAATATGGAAATGAGAGGAACAACTATATGCGCGGTAAAGCGCAATGGTATGACAGCTATCGCCGGTGACGGACAAGTCACTATGGGCGAAAGCGTCATCTTGAAAGGAAATGCAATCAAGGTGAAAAGAATATATAACGACAAAGTTGTAATCGGCTTTGCAGGTTCGGTTTCGGATGCTTTTTCTTTGTCAGAAAAATTTGAAGAAATGCTTCAAAAATATTCGGGGAATCTCATGCGTTCAGCAGTAGAACTTGCTGAATTATGGAGAAGTGATAAACTCCCACGCAAGTTGGATGCTCTCATCATTGCGGCAGACAAAGAAAGTCTTTATATCATAAGCGGTTCGGGTGAGGTTATTGAGCCGGAATCCGGTGTGTGTGCAATAGGTTCGGGCGGAAATTATGCTCTCGCCGCTGCTCGCGCGCTTGTCGTGAATACGGAGCTTTCTGCCGATGATATTGCAAAAAAATCACTGCTTATCGCAAGCGAACTGTGTGTGTTTACAAATGACCACATTACAGTAGAAGTTGTATAGGAGGAAATATGGAACTTAATGCAAGACAAATTGTCGCTGAACTAGATAGATTTATTATTGGACAACATGATGCAAAGGTTGCTGTTGCAATTGCTCTTCGCAACCGTTATCGCCGTAGCAAACTCTCCGACGAAATGAGAGAAGAAATTACTCCAAAAAATATCATTATGAAAGGCCCGACAGGGGTCGGTAAAACTGAAATCGCAAGAAGACTGGCAAAGCTTGTCAAAGCACCATTCGTGAAAGTTGAAGCCACAAAGTTTACTGAGGTCGGTTATGTCGGGCGTGATGTTGAAAGCATAATCCGTGACCTTGTTGAAGTTTCAATCCGTATGGTAAAGGACGAGAAATTCAAAGAAGTTATGCCAAAAGCTGAAGCAGTCGCCGAAAAGGTTTTGGTCGATTTGCTTTTGCCAATCAGAAAAAATGCTGGTTCAGAACTTCCCGATGCGCAAATAAAAGAAGAATTGCTTGCCGAACTTCGTGCAGGACATCTTGATAGCATTCAAGTTGAAATGGAAGTAAAAGTTCAACCAAAGAACATACAAATTCAACCAGGACAGGAAAATTCAATCAATATTGGCGACATATTTGGCGGAATGATGAACCAAAACCAAAAGAAGAAACGCAAAATAACTGTTCGCCAAGCAAAAGATATGATTATCAATGCAGAAGCAGAAAAGCTTGTTGACAATGACAGCATAACTGTTGAAGCACTGCAACGCGCAGAACAGAACGGTGTTGTGTTTATTGATGAGATAGACAAAGTCGTCGCTCGTGCGGGCGGACATGGTCCAGATGTTTCAAGAGAAGGTGTTCAACGCGATATTCTGCCAATCGTTGAAGGCAGCACTGTGCAGACAAAACACGGTTCAATAAGAACTGACTTTATTTTGTTTATTGCAGCAGGAGCATTCCACATCTCAAAAGTTCAAGACCTTATTCCTGAATTGCAAGGTCGTTTCCCTATTTTGGTCGAGCTTGACAATTTAGGTGAAGAAGATTTTGTAAAAATCTTGACACAGCCTGAAAATGCTGTATTAAAACAGTACAAAGAGCTTTTGAAAGTAGACGGAATGGAACTTTCATTCACTGAAGATGCTGTCAAAGAGGTTGCAAAAATCTCATTTATGGAAAACGAAAACAGTGAAAATCTGGGTGCAAGACGATTGCACGCAGTCATTGAAAGTCTTCTTGAGGAAATCCTTTTTGAGGCTGATGACAGTGAAACAAAAAAAATGGAAATTGATTTGAGCTATGTTCAATCACATCTTGCAAAGGCATTAAAAAACGCAAATCTTAGAAAATTTATTTTGTAATATAAATTATATCTGATAAAGCTAGAGGAATAAAATGATTTCAATACCAAAAGGAACAAAAGATATGCTTCCAAGTGAAGCGGTGAAATGGCATTATATTGAGGACACAGCGAAAATGGTTGCGGCAATCTTTGGTTTCAAAGAAATACGCACTCCTATTTTTGAGCACACTGAACTTTTCTTGCGAGGAGTTGGAGAAACCACCGACATTGTCAATAAGGAAATGTATACCTTTGATGATAAAGGCGGTCGTTCAATGACTCTAAAGCCTGAAGGTACAGCAGGTGTGGCGCGTGCGTATATTGAAAATATGCAGGGCAACGCAACGCTTCCGCTCAAAATGTTTTATTTCACGCCCGTTTTCCGTTATGAGCGTCCGCAGTCAGGCAGACTTCGCGAGCACCATCAATTTGGTGTTGAACTTTATGGCGCAGATTCATATTTGGCTGATGCAGAAGTTATTGCTCTCGCAAAAAACTTCTTCGATGAATTTGGTTTGAAAAACTTAGAACTCAATATAAACAGTATCGGTTGTTCAATTTGCAGACAAAAATATCATAAGGCATTGCGTGACTATCTTGCATCGAACCTAAACAAAATGTGCGGACAATGTCAGACGCGTTTTGAAACCAATCCGCTCCGTATTTTGGATTGCAAAGAAGAAAAGTGCAAGGCAATAACTGTCGGAGCGCCAAAAATCACAGATTTCCTTTGTGATGAGTGCAAAGCGCATTTTGATGGCGTAAAGTCAGCACTAACAGCTCAGGGAATAGCTTTTAAGGTCAATCCTATGATTGTGAGAGGACTTGATTACTACACAAGAACGGTTTTTGAATTTGTTACGACAAGTATAGGTGCTCAAGGTACGGTGTGCGGTGGCGGAAGATATAATAATCTTGTTTCAGAAGTCGGTGGGAAACCAACTCCTGCAGTTGGATTTGGTCTTGGGCTTGAAAGACTTCTTATGGTGCTTGAGAACGAGCATTTGCTTGATGAAATAATAGATGACGGAATCGGTTTTTATATAGCTCCTATTGGTGACAAAGCAACTTCTCGCGCACTAAAACTTGTGACACAGCTAAGGAATGAAGGATACTCAGCTGAATGCGACCTCGTTGGTCGAAGCATCAAAGCACAGATGAAATATGCTGACAAAATTAGCGCCGGCTTTGTGGTTGTTATTGGTGACAGTGAATTGGAAAGCGGACAGGTCATTGCAAAAGATATGAAGTGTGAAAGACAATTTATTGTTCCGCTTGATAAGTTTGTTGAAAGCATTGAAGAACAGCTTGATGAATATGAAGCGAATGAACACAACTGTGACTGTGACTGTGAAAGCGATTGCGAAAACACTGAAGATTGCAAATGCGGATGCGAAGACGAAAAAAGTTGTGAATGTGGATGCGAAAGTGAATGTGATTGCAATAATGCCATAAAAAGTTGTGAATGCGGATGTGAAGACGAAAAGCAAATAAATAGTGATAATGCTAATAAATGCGATTGCGACAATTCAAAAGATAGCAATTGTGAGTGCAACAAAGAACAATCAAAGCACAACAAAAATTGTACTGGCGGATGCAATCACGAAGAGGAATAAACAGTGCAGGAAATTGGTGAAGTTGTCAAACTTAAAAAAAATAATGCGGTTGTCCGCTTTGACCGAAAATCCGCTTGTGACAGTTGTCATATGTGCGCTGTTACAAAGGACGGAATGAAAGTTGAGACGGTCATTCCAAACAGTTTGAATGTCAATGTTGGAGATTTTGTGGCAGTTGAAATGGGCGACAAATTTGTGTTGACAGCGGCAGTCATAGTGTATATAATACCTTTATTATTAGTGGGTGCAGGCATTGGAATCGGTATTTTGTTTTCTGAAACAATGCAAATTATTTTGGCAGTAGCGGGATTATTATTAGGTTTTGGAATTGCAATTTTACTAGACAAAGTAGTTCGCAAGAAAAAAGGATTTTCTGCTCAAATGGTCAGAGTTGCCGCAGCTAGTGAAATAGTCAAAAAACCGCTTGAGTTGCCAAAGATAAAATAGCGGATTTTCAATATAAAACGATGAATAAAAATATAAATAATTTTGTGATTTGAAAAGTGGATTTTATGCTAAAATTTCCACAAGCTAGATGAATGCTAAATGCAAGTGAAAAGTCTTGTATAACAAGACAAACAGTAAGATCTTAAAAAGGCGATTGTATGTCTTTTTGGGAAAGGAGAGTAAAATGAGTATTGTTTTGACAAAGGAAAACTTTGACAGCACTATCGTAGAAAACAGTCAGCCCGTGCTTGTTGACTTTTGGGCAACTTGGTGTGGTCCGTGCAAGATGCTTGGTCCGGTAATAGAAGAAATTGCAGCCGATTATGAAGATAAAGCGGTGATTGGCAAGGTCAACGTTGACAATGATGTTGAAATAGCGGAGAAGTTTGGAATTATGTCAATCCCTGCGGTGTTTATCTTTAAGGACGGTGAAGTCGTCGACAAGATGATTGGTTTCCGCAAAAAAGAACAGATTGCTGCGGTTCTGGACAAATATATCTAAAAATTTGAGGGATAAACTCCCTCAAATTTTATTTTTATAGACAATTTTCAGTTTAACAAAAAATGTTATTGTTTAATTCTCAAATGATAGCCGAGTAGCGAAAAAAATGATAAAATAAATTCATAAATTATTTGAAACTATAAAGCACTGAGAAAATCTTGCAAAGCAAATTTTGAACAAAAATGGAAATTGATGCTAAAATACGAGCTCTCAAATATATCGACAAATATGCAAAACATAAGTGTTCTAGGTTAAACAAAACAACACAAAATATAAATGCTCAAGCGTAAAGCAAAAACTTAAGCGCTCAAGGTTAAAATAAAACGACAGTAAAATATAAACGCTTAAGCAAAGCAAAAACATAAACGCTCAAGCTTAATGCAAAATTGATGCACAAAAGCATATAACAAAAAAAGCGCGCAAACGCAAATAAATTTACTTAAAGGGAGAACGAAAATGGTAGACTTGAAAACTATTGCTGCAGCAGATCCTGAGATTTACGAATCAATGGTGAATGAACTAGAAAGACAACAAAACAATCTTGAACTTATTGCAAGTGAAAATATTGTTTCCCCAGCAGTTATGGCTGCTGCCGGTTCATTTTTGACCAACAAATACGCCGAGGGTTATCCTGACAAACGCTACTACAATGGATGTCAATTTGTTGATGTGGCGGAAAAACTAGCTATTGAGCGTGCAAAACAACTGTTTGGATGCGAACACGCAAATGTTCAATCTCATTGCGGTTCAAACGCAAATATGGCTGTTTACAATGCAATGTTGAAGCCGGGTGACACAATTATGGGAATGTCCCTTGCAGAAGGTGGACACCTCACTCACGGCGCAAAAGTTTCGCTTTCGGGAAAACTCTTCAATGCTGTGCAATATGGAGTCGACGCCACAACAGGTCTTATTGATTATGACGAAGTCTTGAAAATTGCAAAAGAATGCAAACCAAAAATGATAGTAGCCGGTGCATCCGCATATCCGCGCGAATTTGATTTTCCACGCTTGCGTGCAATAGCCGATGAAGTTGGCGCATATCTTTTTGTTGATATTGCTCATATAGCAGGATTGGTAGCAACGGGACTTCATTCTTCTCCTGTGCCATATGCTGATTTTGTCACTTCAACAACTCACAAAACACTTAGAGGACCGCGTGGCGGACTTATTATGTGCAAAGAACAATACGCACAAGCCATTGACAAAGCCATTTTCCCAGCATCACAAGGTGGACCACTTATGCACATTATTGCAGCAAAAGCGATAGCGTTCAAAGAAGCATTGACACCTGAATTCAAAGAATATCAGGCTCAAGTCAAAAAGAATGCTAAAGCACTTGCAGAAGCACTTATGGCAAGAGGAATAAAGCTTGTTACAGGTGGAACTGACAATCATCTTATGCTTGTAAATCTTATTGGCACGGGTGTGACTGGAAAACATTTGGCGGAACTTTTGGATGAAGCGAACATAACTGTCAACAAAAATGCAATTCCAAATGACCCGGAAAAGCCATTTGTTACTAGTGGAATAAGAATTGGCACTCCTGCCGTTACAACACGTGGTATGGATGAAGATGATATGAGGTCAATAGGAAATATGATTGCAGATATCATTGAACAGGATGAAGCCGCAGTTCCTGCTGTCAAAGCAAAAGTATTGGAAATGTGTGCAAAACATCCGTTGTATGAGAACGATATCATAAAATAAACGATATTTTATGAAGAGAGAAATTAAACATCTAGATTGGTTTATATAACTCAAAAAATTGATTTGTAAATCTCAAAAAATTGATTTATAAATTATTTAATAATTGATTTGATTGAAGAAATTGTAAAAGGAGCAAATTGAATTTGCTCCTTTTTTTATAAGATTTTCTAATATTGCAATATAGAATTATAAAAGAAATTGTGAACGCATTAAATATTATTATGTAAAAAAACAAAGAAAGTTTTTTCATTCAATTTCTTTAGCTAAAAAGTCAAATAATAATGAATTTTACTGCTTCAAAATGCAAAATTATTGGAGTAATTATTTATTATTGAAAAGCTTGCTTAGTGCCGAATTCACTTCGTTTCCACAAAATCCATTAACAGCCTTAAATGGATTATCTGCAGAAAAAACATTGGTTTTGTTCTCAGATTGAGCATTATTTTCGTAATTAGCATTATTTTGCGTGTCGGTATTTTGAGTTGAAGCATTAGTTGATGCGCCATTTCCCATCATTGACATAAGTGCAGGAATATTTTTCGCCATATCCATAAAGCCTTTTGTTTTGTCGTTTTGAGGTAACATAGAAAGTAATGACGATGCATCTCCACCTTGCATACCGCTGATTAGCTTCGAAATTGTTTCAACATCAAAACCGCCATTTTCATTCTCACTACCGTTTTTGCCCATCATGCTCATAAGCATAGGCAACATATTAGGATTAAATGCCATAATTACCCCCTGGTCTTCTTATATATTATTATATGCACGACATATTGTGTGCACGCATATATTATTGCCGTGAGGAAAATATGGATTTCAAATCGTGGAAAGATAACAATAATTCAAAACAGTCGGAAAGCTCTAATAATAAATCCGATAATGCTACTTCAAAAAATAATAGCAATTCGCAAGGCTTTGGCAAAGCAAATCCAAACATAAGCGGCGAAGAAAAAATTAAGATTGAAGAAAAACTAAATGAATATAAAGGGAAGAGTGAAGACGATCTTATGAAGGAGCTGTTTTCTACTGCCTCAAAGTTGAAAGGAGAAGGAAAACTAAAGCCAAGTGATATGGAGGAGTTTTACAACAAATCCAAAGGGTTTTTGAATGCTGAACAGCTTGAAAAGCTTCGCAATTTAATAAAGATGCTTGGGGTGTAAAGTGATAGAAAAAAAATTGGATTTTGAGCTTATCCGCAGATTCAGGCACGGTTCAAGGCAAAAATCTGTAGTCATTGTAAAAAACTTTTCATCGCTTCGATACATCGAGCGAAATTTCAAGGTTGTTGCATATTTTCCTTTTATCAATGCTTTAGGCATTGAGTGCGATTTTCGTGGAGCTAGTGCGCTATCTCAATTACCTTATGTCGAATATGTGACGAGGCAGGCAAAAGTTAGCACGCTTGACAATTTAATGGACGAGTTTGGCACTACTGGAGAAAAAGCATTGTCTCGAGTCGATTTATTGAGCGCGACTAATGCACTCTCAATAGAAACCAGCTTAACAGGCAAGGGGAGTACTCTTTGTGTACTTGACACAGGTGTTTCGCCACATCTTGATTTGTGCTTACCAAAAAGCAGAATAAAAGAATTTTGCGACCTTGATGGCGGACTTGAATACGCATACGATGACAATGGTCACGGAACATTTGTTGCAGGAGTAGCGATGGGAAACGGAGTTGTGTCAGGACGCAAGGTCAAAGGTGTGGCACCAGATGCAGAACTTGTTGCTGTCAAAGTCATATCACACACGGGGGAGTGCGGAGCTTTCAAAATATTGGAAGGTATGCAGTGGGTGGTGAACAATGCAAAAAGGCTGAATATAAAAACTGTTTGTATGAGCTTCGGAGCGGACCCTCTTGACACGAGTGACCCGCTGAAAATCGGAGCAGAAACGCTTGTTAAGAACGGCATTACTGTTGTATGTGCAGCAGGCAACAGCGGAAACGGCAATTTGAAATCTCCTGGAATAAGTCCGCAAGTTATTACGGTTGGCGCGGTTGACAGTACTTTAAGCGAAGCTAGATTTTCTTCAAAAGGAGTATATTTCGGAGTAAAAAAACCTGATATCTATGCTCGTGGTGTTGCTGTCAAAGGATTGGCGACAAATGCAAGCTATATTCAAATGAGCGGAACTTCCGTGTCTGCGCCATACATAGCAGGTGCAGTCTGTTTGCTACATGAACGCTATAAAGGACTCACTCCATCTGATGCTAAGCGTATAATCTTGGCGTCCGCGGAAACGCATAATAATTTGCCTGTGCTAGACATTGGAATTACATAAATATTTCTTAAACTTCTGTGCTGCATTAGGAAAGGCAATCATTCCTTCAGAGTATAAATTTCAATATAAACAAGCAACCAAGCAACCAAACAACCAAACAACCAAACAACCAAACAACCAAACTGCATATTAAAGTGTAAATAAAAATCCGATTTGAGTAATATTCAAATCGGATTTAGTATTTTATCATTTTTCAAAATGATTTATAATTGCATTTTAGCTTTCTGATGTTGTGCAAAGATATCATCGTGATTAAGATAAATAAAAAATTTATTGTCTCAAACTATAAAAACTTATTTTTTTAATGTAGACATCAGTCAAAGTTATCTTTGTGATTGCAATAAAAAATATTTTTTTTTAAAATTTCTACTTTAAGTGTAGAGCAGTATCATTTTTTGCTTTTATTTTTTTGATTGCTACAATCAATGCTTTGGTGTCTTTTTTTGTTGAGTCTGCTCCCAGACTACACCTGACTGCTCCAGCCATTATTGTTCCTAGCTGTTTGTGCACAAGAGGAGCGCAATGCAGGCCGCTTCTTGATGCAATATTGTGGTCACGGCTTAATAAATCCGACACAACAGAACTGTCAAAGCCCTCGATATTGAAAGTGATAACTCCGCATCTCGCATCAGAAGTGTAAACTTTCACGCCGATATTATTGAGTTTTGAAATCAAATCAGTGCTCAATTCTTTAATGGATTTTGAATAGCGTTCCACATTTTCAAATGACCATTTTGCGCCTTCATACAATCCGTGAATACCGGCAGAAAACAATGTTCCGGATTCATATGCTTCAGGCGGTTCGTTTGGCTGATAGACACTTTCGGAAGCTGTGCCTGTTCCACCGCAAACCAAGGGTTTGAGCGGAATAGAATTTTTGTAAATCAAGAAGCCTACGCCTTGAATTCCGTGCAAACCTTTGTGAGCTGGAACTGCAAGCATATCAAGCTTCATCTTTTTCATATCGATTGGAATGATTGGAACTCCTTGAGCGCCGTCAACAAGCAAAATAGGGCGTTTACTTGGATTCGGAAAATGGAAAACAAGTTGTTTTGAAATTTCTTCAACATCGCAAACTGCACCAGTAACATTTGATACAAGATTGAGTGTGATAAGTTTTGTTGTGGGTTCAAGCAATGGAGTTATATCTTGCCACCTCACAGCAGTATTCAGTTTTGGTAATGCTATGCTGAGTTTTATGACTCCGCTTTTTTTCAATGAGAAAAGCGGTCGCAAAATTGAATTATGGTCATTTGTTGTTGCAATAACATGGTCGCCTTTTTCTAAACTGCCAAAAATTGCGAGATTGAGAGCTTCGGTGCAGTTTTTTGTAAAAATAAGCTGATATCCATCGCTTGCCCCGAGTTTATCAAGCAAGAATTTTCTGCATATTTCATTTTTTAAGGCATTGGAAATGGCGAGCGTATGCCCGCTTCGCCCGCTGTTTGAGCTGTTTTTGAGTTCTGCCAAAACCGTTTTAAGCACGGCTTTGGGCTTAAAGTGCGAGGTTGCCGCATTATCGAGATATATCATACTGCACCATATTCATTTTTTTTAATGTTTGTGAAACAACTTTTATTAAAAAAATTGTTGTTGCAAAATTTCTTGTCAAACAATAGATTATATTGTAGACATATACACAATATATTCTATTCTTGGGGGGAATTTTATGAGAGAAATATTTTTGGCATTTCGGACACGCTCACAAGCAATGTGGTTTTTTGAACAAGCGCAAAGTTATCGATTGCCTACAAAGGTTATCAACACTCCCAAAGAGGCCATGGCAGGATGCGGATTGGCCGTCAAGATGTTGTACAGAGATCTGAACCGCGCAAAAATTTTATTGCAAAGGGGTGATTACTCATCTCTGGTGGGCATATTTGCTTATATGGCAGACGGCTCAATAAAGAGTTTGAGAAGCTAAATAATATTACAAATATATTAAAAACACTAAAATTTATAAAAAAGTAAAATTTTGCAACAGAAAAGCCCGACATTTCTCGGGTTTTTCTACTATAATAAATTATATAATATAAACAACGATACTCAATTTCTTGCCAAAAAATTTATTTCGTGCAATAATATTTTAATGAATATTGAACAAAAGATAATTGAGTTGCTAAGAGTCGAGCATCCCGATGCGCATTGTGAACTTATGTTTTCATCGCCGTTTGAATTGCTAGTGGCTGTGATATTGTCTGCACAATGCACCGATAAACGCGTGAATATGGTCACAAAAGAAATGTTTTTAACTTTGAATAAGCCGGAACAGTTTGCCAATATTGAGCAAAGTGTGCTTGAAGAAAAAATACATTCGTGCGGATTTTATCACAATAAAGCAAAAAATCTGATTGCCTGTTCAAAATCCATAATTGAAAAATTTAATGGTGTTGTTCCCTCCACGATTGATGAGCTTATGACACTTGGCGGTGTTGGAAGAAAAACTGCCAATGTTGTTTTTGCTGTTGCATTTGGTGGGGATGCTATAGCTGTTGACACGCATGTTTTCAGGGTCGCAAACAGGATTGGACTTGCCATCGCAAATACACCTGAGGAAACTGAGAAACAACTGATGAAAGTTATACCGCAAAATATGTGGTCAGATGCCCATCATTTTATTCTTTTTCACGGTCGATATGTATGTCATTCTCAAAATCCGAACTGTAAAGAATGCACGGTGAGAGAGCTTTGCAAGTATAGTGATAAACGAATTTGAAAAAAAATATATAATTTTAGAAATACTATGATAGAGGTAAAAATGTACGAGATTTTGAAAAAAAGAGTTTTGGCTGAAAACATAATAGAATATGTTGTGTTTGCGCCTGCCGTTGCAAAGCATTGTTTGGCGGGGCAGTTTATCATTTTGCGTGTTGACAGCGAGGGTGAGAGAGTTCCTTTCACTATATGTGATTATTCGCGTGAAGAAGGTACGGTTTCGATTTTGGTTCAAACTGTTGGATTCACAACGATGAAACTTGCAGAAATGAAAGAGGGAGACGATATCCACGATTTTGTCGGACCGCTTGGAAATTCTACCGATTTGAGTGAATTCAAGCGAATTTTGCTTGTTGGCGGTGGAATTGGTACTGCTGTTATTCTGCCACAATCAAAACAACTCAAGCAAGACAATAAACCCGCAGATGCTATTGTAGGCGCGCGCAACACTTCTTTGCTAATGTATGCAGAAGAAATGCAAGCGAACTGCAAAAACACATATTTTATGACCGATGACGGTTCAAATGGAAACAAAGGTTTTGTCACTGACAAACTGCGTGCTTTGCTCGATGCGGGCGAAAAGTATGACGCAGTGTTTGCAGTTGGTCCGCTTCCAATGATGAGAGCCGTTTGCAATCTGACAAAAGAATATGGAGTGCACACTATAGTCAGTATGAATTCAATGATGGTTGATGGCACAGGAATGTGCGGCTGCTGTCGTTTGAGTGTTGGAAACGAAACAAAATATGCGTGTGTTGACGGACCTGAATTTGATGGACATCTTGTGGATTTTGATGAAGCAATTTCCCGTTCACGCATTTATACAGAACAAGAAAAAGACCATGTATGCAAATTGAGAGGCAAGCACAATGGATAATTCGAAAAGAAACTCAATGCCCACACAGTCCGCTGAGGTTAGGGCGAACAATTTCAAAGAAGTTGCTCTCGGATATGATGATGAAACAGCACTCAAAGAAGCAAACCGTTGCTTGAATTGCAAAAATGCACCATGCATAAAGGGTTGCCCTGTTGGCGTGAACATACCAGGATTTATCTCTCAACTCGCAAAAGGCAACAAGGATGAAGCCGTCAAAGTTTTGAAAGGCGACAACAATTTGCCTGCTATTTGTGGCAGAGTATGCCCACAGGAAAATCAATGCGAAATGTTTTGCGTTAGAAAAGCTAAACTCGGCGGTTCTGTTGGAATCGGCAATCTTGAGCGTTATACTGCAGACTATGCCTTGGAAAAAGATATTGAAGCAAAAAAAGTCGAACATATAGGAAAAAGAGTTGCGATAGTTGGAAGCGGTCCTGCCGGTTTGTCTTGTGCGGGCGAACTTGCAATAATGGGTGTTGAAGTTGTTATCTTTGAAGCTCTTCACAAAGCAGGTGGAGTTTTGGTCTATGGAATTCCTGAATTCAGACTTCCGAAGTCGCTTGTTCAAAAAGAAATTGACAAGGTGATTGCTTTGGGAGTTGAAATCAGATTGAACCAAGTCGTCGGAAAAACGGTTATGATTGATGAATTGCTAGACGAATATGATGCAGTATTTATTGGCTCAGGTGCTGGACTTCCAGCATTCCTAAAAATACCGGGAGAGAACTTGTGTGGAGTTTACAGCGCAAACGAATATCTCACTCGTGTCAATTTAATGAAAGCGTACGACAAAGATGCAATAACTCCAATTCAACGCGCAAAGAAAGCAGTTGTTGTCGGCGCGGGAAATGTAGCGATGGACAGCGCAAGAACAGCAATAAGACTGGGCTCGGAATGCCATTTGGTTTATCGCCGTTCACGCACAGAAATGCCAGCCCGTGCAGCGGAAATTGAACATGCTGAGGAAGAAGGAGTTATTTTTGATTTGCTCACTAATCCGCTCGAAATCTTGGGTGAAAACGGCTTTGTAAAAGGTATACGTTGCATAAAAATGGAGCTTGGAGAACCTGATGCATCAGGCAGAAGAAGTCCTGTGGCTATCAAGGGAAGTGAGTTTGAAATTGAATGCGACCAAGTTGTTGTTGCTCTTGGGACAACTCCAAATCCACTCATCAAGAACAGTTTTAAGGCTCTTGAAACGTCACGAAAGGGCACTTTGGTTTGTGACGAGGAAACTCTTCAAACTTCGGTTGAAAGAGTGTATGCAGGCGGAGACGCGATGACAGGAGCGGCTACTGTCATTCTTGCAATGGGAGCAGGCAAAAAAGCGGCAAAAAATATTTATAATAAAATCATGAATAAATAATGGTTTGTTTACAATTAACATAAAATAGCAGAAATAAGTATTTTCTGGTGAGAATTTTTAGTAAATTATGTTTGAAAGTGCAAAATAAATAAAAGTGCCAACAAAATTATAAAGTAGTTTATAAAGAAGTAAAGAGTTTGCAAAAAAGTAAAAGGCTTACAAAAAGTTAAGGTCTAAAGCAGAAGAAAAGGTCTTACAAAATAATTAAAAGTCTAAAACAGAAGTTAAATGACTTTAAAATAATTAAAGGTTTAAAACAAAAATTAAAGTACTTACAAAAAGTTAAGGTCTAAAGCAGAAGAAAAGGTCTTACAAAATAATTAAAAGTCTAAAACAGAAGTTAAATGACTTTAAAATAATTAAAGGTTTAAAACAAAAATTAAAGTACTTACAAAAAGTTAAGGTCTAAAACAGAAGTTAAAGGACTTACAAAATAGTAAAAGGTCTAGAACAAAAGTTAATGGCTTACAAAAAGTTTTATTGTTATAGTAAAACTTAAAGGAAAAATATTATGTTTCTCGATTATGTTAAAATTTCAATAAAAGCAGGAAATGGTGGGAACGGAGCAGTATCGTTTCACCGTGAAAAATATGTCCCGAATGGTGGACCGGACGGAGGGGATGGTGGAACTGGCGGCAACATAATTTTTATTGCGGACAAAAATCAGAACACCCTTTCAGATTTCAAGTACAAAAAACGCTTTTTCGCTGAAAATGGAGAAAAAGGCGGAGCAAAGCTATGCAGCGGAAAATGCGCAGAAGACCTTATCATCAAAGTCCCACTTGGAACTGTTGTTCGTGATAATGAAACAGGTAAAGTCATTTGTGATTTACTTGAAGAAGGTGAAAGCAAGATAGTGCTTGCAGGCGGCAAAGGTGGCAAAGGCAATTCTCGCTTCAAAAACTCAAATAGACAAGCGCCTTCGTTTTCACAACAGGGCGAACTGACTGATGAGCATCTAATAATTTTGGAGTTGAAAACTATTGCCGACGTAGGATTGGTTGGATTTCCGAACGTTGGGAAATCAACACTGCTTTCGGTGCTGACTTCAGCGCGTCCGAAAATTGCAAACTATCATTTCACAACCTTGACTCCAAATCTTGGTGTTGTCAAAATGTATGACAACAGCTTTTGTATTGCGGACATTCCAGGGCTTATCGAAGGAGCAAGCGAGGGCGCAGGACTTGGACATTATTTCTTGAGACACATTGAGCGTGTGCGCTTGATTGTTCATATAGTGGATTTGTCGGGTATTGAAGGTCGTGACCCTGTTGCAGATTTCAAAAGCATAAATGATGAGTTGAATGCTTATTCTGAAAAACTTTCAAAAATTCCGCAAATAGTCTGCGCTTCAAAAGCGGATTTAATAACAGATGAAAATGCCCTGAAAAATTTCGAGAATGAAATCGGTAAGAAGGTGTTTCTTATTTCATCAGTCACAAACACAGGTCTAGAAGAATTGCTCGGAAATATTTGGGAAGAGCTTGAAAAAATTCCTCCGACACCAAAATTTGACCTTGAAGACACAGTGACTCTTGATGTAAAGGGCGACCAAAAATTCACTGTTCAAATGCTTGAGGACGGAAGCTATCTTGTCGATGGCGGACTTGTAGATTTCTTGGTACAAAACGTTACGCTTTCAAGTCCTGACAGTTTCGCATTCTTCCAAAAAGTTTTGCGTGATAGAGGAGTGTTTACCTCTTTGAAAAAGATTGGTATGAAAGAAGGCGATACAGTCGTCATTGGCGATATAGAATTTGAATGGTTAGATTAGAATTTTTTGAGCTTGGCAATGATGGACTTTTGAGTTTTTTAGAAAAGCTATTTGGAAATGAAAAATTAGAGAAAATCTATTCGAAATTGATAAAATTTTAGTTGAGTTTCAACAACTAAAGCAAATATTTATCATATATGAGCAAACAAAAGCAAATAAAACAAACAAAAGCAAGTATAATCATATATTTGCAAAACAAAAGAAACGGCGCATTTTGCGCCGTTTTAGTTTAATCTATCATCATAATAATCGTCATCATCATAATCCCTGCTATGTTTATCTTTTCGCACAGAAAATGTTGAATCGTTATTGTCTAAATCTTCTTTCACTGAGAAAGTATCAAACAACTTGTGTTTACTTTCCTCACCGATATGACCAAGCGGCGACAAGCAGAGAATAGCGAGAAGCAAAAGTGATGACCCAAAACAGAGATAGTAGAGTTTTAGTGGCGTGAAATATGAAAGCGACAACAACAAAAGCCCGGAAAAAATAAAAAACTTGGCGTTTTGTCTCTTCAAGGCTACATCAAATATGTATTTGAAAGAAAATTTATATTTTTCCTTGTCAAGTTGTGGAAGTGCATTCATTCTGAACAAAAATCTGTAAACTGCACCAGTTTTTAGTATTTCAATTTTTACAGGCAATCCGACAGTAAGTGACAAAGCTTGTCTGTCAACTCCACGGCACAGCAGAACGACACTTTTTAAGCTTTTTGAAATTGCAAGTTGATATGCGCTCGCAACATCAGCCGAACTCAAATTTGAAAATTTGAAGTTGCAGATTATGCAGGTTGAACCAAATTTAAGCATATTGTTTTCAACTTCAATGCTAGGATTTTTCAGCGCATCTGCTATCAATTGAGCGGTATAGTTGTTGCCTTTGAGTGAGAACTCGCGGGAAAGTCGTTCGATTGAGTAAGGGCGTTTTTTGATTTTGATTGAAAATGCTCTGATGCACAAAACAATTAGAAAACAAACTATAGCAGAAAACACAAGTGACCAAATTAAATCATCAATAAAAAATCTCGACCATAGAAATAGCAGAGTGAAAGTTAAAAAAGTAAGTACGAAAGTATCTAATTTTTTTGCCATAGCGTGATTATTGACAAAAAGCAAAAAAATAAACAAAGATAAAAACTGTTTAATTGAATGAATATGAGAGATGTTATCATTGTAAAATCGGAAAAAAATGCTGAAAACATAATCAAAAACGGAAATAAGAGTAGCAAACAAATAAAATAGTAAATACGAAAAAATATAGCCCGTTACAAAAACAAATTAAAAAAATGATAAGCACTTTTTCAGAAAATAATACTAAATATGTAAAATACTTTATCCAAAAACAAATGATAAAAAGATGTTGTCAAAATAAAACGATTTTCAATTGCATCTTGATTTATAGCGTAAAATAATGTATACTAGCCATATGCAAACAATCATTTTTGGCGGAGCGTTCGACCCACCGCATCTGGAACATAAAAAAATATGTTGCGAAGCAATGCACGAAATTGGGGCAGACAAGCTAGTTCTTGTTCCCACATATTTACCGCCTCACAAGAGAAATGCGGTGATAGATTTTTCATTGCGTGTAAAAATGCTTGAAGAATTGTTCAGCGATTGTGATTACGAAGTCGAGATTTGCACTATTGAGCGGGAAACAGGAAAAATCAATTATGCTTCCGATATTTTGGCAGAGATTGCACCTCGATATGAAAGTCCGCTTTATCTCATTGGAGGAGACAGTTTGTTGGCATTTGAAAGCTGGCATAAGCCCGATGAAGTTCTTTCGATAATACCTATTGTTGTCGCAGGTCGTGCCGGAAGCAGATATCTATTTGACAAAGCGGAAGAGTTGACAGGAAAATACGGCGGGAAAATTCGTTTGCTGGATTTCAAGGGAGAAAACATTTCTTCATCTGTTATAAAAGCAAAATTATATCTTGGTTTGGATGTGCCACTAGATGAGAGAATTAAAAAAATTATAAAAGACGAGCATCTTTTTGAAGAGTATAATGACTTAGTCAAAAAACTGAAATCTTGTCAGTCGCCTGAGCTGTTTTTCCATAGTCTAGCCGTTGCGCTGAGGGCAGTAGATTTGAATGCGCACTGCAATTTAGGTTTAGATTTTGATGAGGTGTTTTTGGCGGCCTTGCTTCATGACAACTCAAAAGAAATGCTCGACTTTTGCGGTTTTGATGTTCCTGTGGATGCTATCGGTTCGCCTGTGCTTCATCAGTTTTTAGGAGCTGAAAGAGCAAAACTTGATTACGGAATTACAAATACGAAAATTTGTGATGCAATACGCTGTCATACCACAGCAAAAGCTGATATGACAAAACTTGAAAAACTGATTTATTCAGCCGATATGCTTGCTGAGGATAGGGATTTTGATGGTTTGGATATTTTAGTGAAACAAATATACAGTGATTTTGAAGAAGGATTTTATGCCTGTCTCTATCATAGCTATCAACATGTGCTGTCAAAAAATAAAAAAATGTACCCGTTGACAGAACAAGCATATCAATTTTATAATAAAGAGTACAAAAAATTACACAATATAGATAACTAACAAAAAAGGACACACTATGACACCAGAAATCTTGAAAGACAAAATTTGCAAAATACTTGACGACAAAAAAGCTCTTGATATCAATATTCTTTCAGTCGGACATATGACAGTTGTTGCCGACTACTTCATCACTTGCACAGGTCGCAGCAGCACACAAGTTCGCACTTTGGCAGAAGAAGTTATTGACAAACTTGAAGAGGAAGGAATCAACTTCCTTCGCAACGATGGAATTAAAGAAGGGAAATGGGCGGTTATTGATTACGGCTCAATTATGGTTCACATTTTCAATGATGAAAACCGCATTTTCTACTGTTTGGAAAAGCTTTGGTCTGACGGCACCAACATTGAAGTGTACAAGCCTGAAAACTAGAAATTGTAAATAAATAATCCTCCGACTTTTTTTGTAGAATGTTTTTGTAAAATATTGGCAAACTAAGATAGGAGGAATTTTTTATGATATTAGCATATGTTATGGCTGTTGTTTGTGCGTTTTCTATCGAAAGTGCAGCAATGAGTATTGATAAGGTTGTAGCAGTGAAATGTTTTGAAACCTCAAACACTATTGTTGTTGCTGCTTTGACCGAACCGATTTTTTCGCGCACAGAAAACAATGAACTTAAAGAAAAAATTTCAATCGCTGTGCGTGAGGCAGGCTTCACCAAGCGGATTATAGTTTCTTTTGATTTAGATATCTACTCAAAAATAAAAGATGATATGTCAGCAGAGCAAAAGACAAAACTGATAGAAACTTTGGACAGTAGAAGCTAGTAAGCAATTTGGGCAAAGAAATTTGCAAGCAAATTGGACAAAGCAATTTGAAAACTATTCGAACAAAATGAGATAAGCAAGCTATTTAAGAAGTTGATTAGTGGCAATTAGCTATCAAAGTATTTATTAAAACGAGATATAAGATGATTTTTGGTTGACTGGAGAATAATACAATAATTTATTGCGGTATTTATCTTTGAAAACGAGGAATAAAATAATTTGAATTGTTAAGTGAAGAACAATACATCGTTTTTAATGCGATGATTTTCATTGAAAACGAGAAACAAGTAGTTTGAATCATTGAGCGTAAACAATACAATGTTTATATTTCCGTATTATGTTTGGGGAATTCAAGTTTTAGTTTGAGCGAGGAGGTTTTGTCATGGATATCATCAATATTATTGAAAAGAAAAAGTTTTCTCAAAAGTTGAATCGCGAAGAAATAGAGTTTTTTGTTGACGGGATTTGTTCGGGTAGTATTGCGGACTACCAGACCGCAGCGCTTCTTATGGCAATTCGACTTAATGGTATGGACAATGATGAAATATTTTTCCTTACTGATGCAATGAAAAACAGCGGTCAAATTTTGACCTTCGACAGCATAAAAGGTACAAAGATTGATAAGCATAGCACGGGTGGAGTTGGTGACAGCACCACGTTTGTTATCACTCCTATAGTTGCGGTGCTTGGGTTTAAGGTGGCAAAGCTGAGTGGCAGAGGACTTGGTTTCACGGGCGGAACTCTTGACAAACTTGAAGCAATAGAAGGAATGAATGTTGCGCTCTCGCAGGAGAGATTTGAAAAACAAGTTTCTGATATCGGTATAGCAGTGAGCGGACAGAGTGCGAATATATGCCCGGCGGACAAAATTTTGTACGCGCTTCGTGATGTAACCGCAACGGTTGATTGTATACCACTTATCGCGTCAAGCATTATGTCAAAAAAGCTTGCAGTTGCAACAGACATCTTAGTGCTTGATGTCAAAGTCGGAGATGGTTCGCTTTTGAATGACTATGAACAAACAAAAAAGCTTGCTCAAATTATGGTGGATATGGGCAAACAAGCAGGAAAGAAAGTTGCGGCAGTTTTGACATCTATGGATGAACCGCTTGATGAATATATCGGGAATTCACTTGAGGTTGAAGGCGCAATTCGCGTGTTGAAAGGCGAACGCAACAATCTTTACAAAGTTTCAAAGGCTATTGTGAAAGAAATACTGTTGCTGTCAGGTGAGTTTGATGAAGAAAATGCAGAAAAGGCTATTGATGATGCCATCGACAGCGGAAAAGCATACCGAAAGTTTGAAGAATTTATTTTAGCGCAAGGTGGAAAAAGTTTAATACTTCCAAAAGCAAAAATGTATGAACATCCGATTTTATCTAAATGCGAAGGTTATGTATCAAAGATTCACACTCGTGACATTGGTTCACTCAATATGCATATGGGCGGAGGAAGAATGTTCAAAGATGACAAGATTGACTATACCGTCGGTATGAAAATTCTTAAGCGTGTCGGTGACTATGTGAAAAAAGGCGAGACTTTGTGTTATGCTTATGTCAACAATGATGAGCAACTAGCAAAAGCAGAAACAGTTGTAGATTTGTTTGAATTTTCCGATTTGCCACAAGATAAGACGAAATTGATATATGAGATAGTTCACTGAAAATAAAAAATCAACTTTGTAGTACCTTAATTTCAAATAAAAAGTGTTGCACACTCAAATAGACAGAGATATTCAAAATAAAATTATTACGGAAGAAGTTGTATTAAATAGATTTTCAACAATATGTAATTGGTTCGTTGACAAATAATATTTATTAGCATAAACTATAATCACTTCAGGGTTAGGTTAAATTCCTTACTGGCGGTACAGTCCGCGAGCCGAAAGGCCGATTGGGTGTAATTCCCAAACCAACGGTAGAGTCCGGATGAAAGAAGTCAAAATATTGATTTATTTTGCCCTGTTGTCACAGGGCATTTTTTTATGTCGTGGCAACGGAGCGCACCATGAAGAATAAATTTTTGAGGCAAAAAAATGGGAAAGAATGTTGTAACAAATGAAGCGGATTCAATGACAAGTGAAAATCTGGGAACAATTAGTTATAAGAAAGATGGCAAAATGCTAAAAAAGAAAAAGCTGATGTTCAAAATTACTCCTTCAACTATAACGAAAACTGCTATGCTCACAGCAATTTCGTTTGTGCTTTATGCATTTGGAAAATTCAATTTACCTATGCTTTTCCCGAACTTTTTAGAAATTCAATTTTCCGAATTGCCTGCTTTGCTTGCCGGGTTCTCAATGGGCCCTTTGAGTGGAAGTATTGTTATTGTGGTGAAATGTCTGCTTAAACTCCCGATGTCAAGCACGGCATTTGTTGGCGAGCTAACGGACATAATCATAGGATTATGCTTCGTGTTGCCGTCAAGTTTGATTTACAAATACAACAAAAATCGTAAGGGTGCATTGTTGGGTTTGTTTTGCGGAATGATTTTGACAACGGTTGCTGCAGTTTTGATAAACAGGTTTATATCGATTCCTATTTACATTGAACTTTTCTTTCACGGAAATTGGAACATACTTTTGGGAATGGTCAGTCCTCTCTATCCAAATGTGACAATATCAAATTTCTATGCTTATTATTTAGGTCTTGCCATTGTTCCGTTCAATTTATTGCGCTGTTTGATAACGGTTCTATTGACATTTTTGGTTTACAAAAGGATTTCTACTGCATTGCATTGGGAATTCAAATCGCTAAAAAGAGCTGTAAATAGCACTCTAGATGATAATGATGTTCACATGAAAACAACTGAAAACGGAATGAACAAAACTGCGGGCGAAAATGAATTAACAAATTCTAATGAAAGTAAAAGTGAACTAGAGAATTCAGTTGAAAATGTAGGCGAAAACTCAAGTAAAAGTGAACTGGCAAATTTAAATGTAATAAAAAATAAAGCAGTAAGTTTTAAGGAAAGTGTAGTGACAAGTTCGATTGAAAACATAAATAATGACAATACGAAAGAGTTTAATTCAAAATCATTGGAAGATACGCAATGCTTTGCGAAAAAAATCGCGAATGAATTGAAAGGAGGAGAAATAATCCTTCTTGATGGTGAACTGGGTGCAGGAAAAACCACTTTTACTAAAGGTTTGGCTCTAGCGCTTGGAGTGGAAGAGGAAGTCACAAGCCCTACATTTACAATTTTGAATGTTTACGATAGCGGTCGGATACCGCTTTTCCATATGGATATGTACCGAATTGAAAGTGAGGATGAGCTTTACGAAACAGGTGTTGAGGATTATCTCTCAAAAGCAGGCGTAACTGTTATCGAATGGAATAAACTCAAAAACCTTTCTGGAAAAATATATAAAATAGCAATAACATCAACTGGCGAAAACGAACGCAAGTTTGCCTTTCAAATTGTTGAATCTTCAAACTAAAGGTGGTATACTCAAAACATGAGAATTTTGGCGATAGACACAACACGAGACGAGCTTTTGGTAGTGCTTATAGATGGCAAAAAGTTTTTGACTCGAAGCAACAACTCAGGAAAAAAAGGACATTCGTCCTCTCTCTTGCCATACGTTGATGAGGTTATGAGTGAAGCCTGCATAATGCCTAGCGAGCTTGATGCGGTATGCGCCGTAGTAGGTGCGGGTTCGTTCACTGGTATTCGCATAGGCGTTGCAACAATGAATGCAATAGGTTTTGCTACTGGTGCAAAGCGGATTGCTGTCAATTCATTTGAATTGTTGTCATTCAATGAGAAGGGAAAAGTGTTATGCACAGTTCCTGCTTTGCATGAAAATTTGTTTGGTGCATTGTATGAAGACGGAAAAGAACTAGAAATGGATTTCTACACAGCAGAGACATTGCCCACTTGCGAAAATATAATTAGGCAAGAGGATTTTGACGATTTTGCCGATGCGCTTGGCACAGTTTGCATCAAAAAGTTTGAAAAAGGTGAATTTGTGAGTCAAATCCGTCCTTTATATCTTAGAAAATCACAAGCAGAGAGGACAAAGGATGAGGCTTGAAAGGCTCAGATTTGAGCATCTTGCACAAATGGCGGAGATAGAAAAAGAAGCATTTGATGCGCCGTGGAGCGTCAATATGTTTATACCCGAACTTGCCTGTGAGGACGCCAATTATATTGTCGGTGTTGATGGTGACGAAGTGATATGCTATGGTGGCTTCCGAAAAATTTTGAATGAAGGGCATATTATGAATATTGCCGTAAAAAAGGGGTATCGGGAACAAGGACTTGGCAAACAATTGATTTCTGCAATGATTGCGCGTGCAAAGCTTCTCGGAATAGAGAGAATAACGCTTGAGGTCAGTTCGATAAATCCTGTTGCTATAATGCTATATGAAAAAAACGGATTTGTATCTTGCGGTATCCGAAAAAAATACTATGAAAACGGCTCAGATGCAATAATTATGTGGAAAGAGCTTTAGTTCTTTAATTTTATATTTAATATTATTGTTGAAAACTTGCAATAAAAAAATCACATCACAATTACATTTTGAATAATTTATGAAGTAACGAAAGATAGAATTGAAGCACTATCTTTTTTTATATGTCAAAATAAAAAAACTTTTTTATAATCAAAATAATGATTTTTAATGAAAAAATATCTTAAGAAAGCTTATTTGATACCAATTCTAATGCAAATTTCAGATATCAGCTACATTCGAGCAAATAATTAGAAAAATAATAGATAAAAACCAATAGAAGAAAAAAATAAATAAATAAAAAATGAGGGGGGTGCTATCATCAATTTTGTTCAATTCGGAAGTGGGAAAGATATTGTATTTTTACACGGCTGGGGCGGAAGCACAGACAGCTTTTTTGCAGTTGCGAAAAAGCTGTCTGTTGATTTCCGGGTGACGCTTTTAGATTTCAATGGTTTTGGAAAAACTCCTGAACCAAAAATTCCGATGACAGTGGCGGATTTTGCAAGCGAGGTGCTTGAAGTGATGAGGCTTGCACAAATTGAAAAAGCAACGCTGATTGGACATTCATTTGGTGGAAGGGTTGCTCTTGAAATAACAGCTAAGCACAGTGAAAAGGTGGAAAAGCTTGTGCTTGTCGACAGCGCAGGACTTAGACCGCGCAGAGGTCCAAAGTATTATGCAAAAATTACTCTTCATAAACTGAGAATTAAGCTAGGGCTCAAAGGAATGCAAGGCTCAAAAGATTACATATCGCTTTCGCCCGTTATGAAACAAACTTTCAAAAATATCGTAAATTACAATCAAAAGCCCCTACTTGCGCATATCAATGTTATGACAGCGATTTTCTGGGGAAAGAGTGACAAAGAAACAAAGCCGTATATGGCGCGGATATTTAAGCGTGGAATTCGTGACAGCGCAGTGTTTTGGCTCAATGGCGGGCATTTTGCATACATAGATGATATCCATACATTTATTGCAGTGTTAAAAGCTTTTTTACGCTAACTTCAGACATATTTTGAAGAGGATTCATAAATTGAACGCTGTCACTATTCGATTTTTTAGGAGGCAATATTGGATTTTCTATGGCGTGGGGAGTACTTGTTTGCGGTGGTTTGCTTTTTGGTTGTACTTTTTCAGACCGGACCATATTTACATATTTATCAGCTCGAGGGGTATAACCTTTCGCTGATATATAAAAACAAAAACTTGAAGCAGATATTTTTTTTGGATTGCATAGTCGGAACTATTTTTCTGGTGCTTTGGACAATCTTTCTTTTTGTGCAGTCACGAATTTTCTGGGGCTTTCTTCTAGGAATTTTCTTTTTTGTTTGCGAGTTTGGCATTCACTTTACGACTGAACGAGTTGCAAAAAAACCTTTACGCTACACAAAACGCGCAGTAAGACTTATTATTTTGAATTCACTTGTAATATC
>JAQUST010000019.1:19379-26834 GCA_028710495.1 Clostridia bacterium | reverse complement strand
TGAATGTGAAATTGCACTTGTTTGCAATTTCTACGGTACTAGAAATAGCTTCTGGACACCAGTCAAACAATTCTTCCATTTCTTCGGCAGATTTCAGGTAGAATTGGTCGGTTTCAAATCGCATACGACTTGGGTCATTTTTGAATTTTTTCATCTGACAGCACAAGAGTGTATCTTGTGTTTCACTGTCTTCTCGCTCAATATAGTGGACATCATTTGTGGCAACAACCTTGACACCGACTCGTCTGGCAACCTCAACAAGTGGGTTCATAATTCGCTTTTGTTCTTCAATACCGTGGTCTTGAAGTTCAATATAGAAGTCACCCTCATCAAACATATTTTTCAGACTTGTTGCATACTCCACCGCTTCGTCAAAGTTGTTTTTTAGCAAAAGCTGCGGTATAACACCGGCAAGACAGCCAGATAAACATATAAGTCCTTTCGAGTGTTTTTCCAAATATTCCAAATCAATACGGGGCTTATAGTAAAAACCGTCGACAAATGATTTTGAAGTGAGTTTCAAAAGATTTTTATAGCCTTCTTCATTTTTCGCTAATAGCACAAGGTGATTGTACTCTTTGTTCTCGCTGGTCTTCTTGGCTAAATTTTTGCAAGTGTAAAATTCACAGCCTATGATAGGTTTGATTCCTTTGCCCTGTAGCGTGCTTACAAAGGTGTAGACACCATACATATTGCCGTGGTCAGTTATTGCGACAGCATTCATCCCTCTAGCCTGCAACGCCTCGCATAAGGGCTTGGAATGTATTGAGCTTCCGTCTTCCGCTCTTCCCGTTACGACGTCAAGACGGCAAGCGCCGTCAAGCAAGCTATATTCTGTATGTAAGTGCAAATGCACAAAATCACTCATTACTTCTCCTTCTCGTTTGTATCGACTCCCGCAATTTGCAGGATTTTTCTCATTCTGTGGTTAAGACAACTTTTCGAAATGCCAATAATGTCAGCAAGCTCTTGCAGTGTCAATCTCGGGTTTGAAACTCTTGCAAGCGCGGTGTCTTTGAGTTGCGCCGACAGCGAACTTAAACCGTCTCTCTTTTCAATGATTTGAATTGCCTGAAGTTGCATAACAGAAGCTACATAAGACTTATCAAGATTTGCCGCTTCACAAATTACATTTCGGTTGATGCTTCCGTTGAGTTCACGCTCACGCATAATTTCCTGCAATTTTATCGCCGCTTCCGGCAAATGCAGAATTTGGAACAAGTGCAGTATCGAAAGTTTTTCTTTCAAATAAACTAAAAAGTTTGCGCCGCGTTCACTGCTCTTTGCGGTTATGCCCAAAGTTGAAAGCAGCTTGATTAAATCCGCAGCCGTTTGCTCATCACTCAATTGAAATTCGAGGTGATAGCCTTCGCTTTTTTTTATTTCTTCACTTTCAAAAGTTGTTGGAACATAAACACTTCCACAACCTATGAAAAGACCTCGAACAAAATTTTTTGCGCAACACGAATACTCAACTATTTCCCTCGATATGCCGGAAACAAAGCCCGTGAACATTTCACCGTCAAGTGTCATTGTGTGCGTATCTGTCAACAGTTGTTTTGTCTGTCCCTTAGGCACCTTAAGCTCGAAGCGCGAATTCCCTTTTTTCGTGCCCGAGGTATATTGAGAACGCTCTACTTCTATGTCTGTGAAATAAATCGCTTTTATATATTTTGCGATTGCTGAAATAAGTTCAAAATTATCTGAAGAAAACAACGCCTGCGCGCCGCGCCTCGAAACCTCTATAGTTCCTATTGTTTTGAGCATAGAACATAAAAAAGCGAGTCGGCAACAATCACTATCGATTGCTACTCCGATTGCTTCTTCAATGACATTCGTTTTGAAACTATGCTGATCCATTTTGCCTTTTCTTTCGTTTTTTATTTTTTAGGTTTGAATTTTGGTTCCATCTCTATGCCGACAATACGGTCAAGAGGAATATTGTGTCTTAGAATAAACTGCTCAACTCTTGGAAATTTGCCAATATCTTGGGGTTTGTGCGCATCACTTGCTAAAATAAAATTCACTCCACTTTTCAATATTGTGTCTATATCATCTTCAATTGTTGTAATATGCTTTTCGTTGAGTTCGATATAGCAGTCATTCGATTTGGCAGCCTCGCAAACACGCTTCACATCAACAAAAGCGCGGTGAGACATATGACATAAAACATCAACAGGGTAGTTTTCAATCGCATTGATATAGGACTCTGTATTCTTATCTCGATTTACGATTCTCTTTGCTGCGGAAGCAAATCCGTTTCTCAATACGAAGTTGAAATACTCTCCATTGTGTCTTGAGTCAATGAAACGGTGAAATCCGAAATGAATTATGTCGAGCTGTTTAATTATCGAATCATCAATGTCAAGCTTTCCATCAAATCCTGTTATGTTGGTTTCAAGCGAACGGTATATTTTTATTTCCGAAGTTTCTTGTAATTTTGCTATCTCATCTGATTGTGCTTTCAATTTTTTCTGCGTCTGTCTGCACACTAAGGTAGAAAATCCATGGTCGGCAACAGCATAATAGCGTAAGCCCCGTTTTTCTGCTTCCGCAAGATTTTGAGTTACTGTTCCGCGACCATCACTGGCTTTTGTGTGAGTGTGGAAATCACCTATTATTCTCATTTTACCTCTTTTGCATTTTGCAAAATCACATATAGTGTTTCCGAATGCTTTTCTATATTTATTCTCTTTATCGTAAGCTTCAAACCTCTCAACTAGGTAGCTTTATTCCTGCACTTTAATACAATAGGTTTTTTGCCACATCTTTTGCAAAGAGTTTTACTCACAACTCATACAAATTTTTCTCGTCATCTTTCAAGACAACAAATTCCGGCTCTAGTTTTGCACCAAATTCATAGTGCACAGTAGTTTGTATCAGTTCGACAAGTTTTAAAAAATCACTTGCCGTTGCATTTCCCACATTGACAATAAAATTGCAATGTTTTTTTGAAATTTCTGCCCCTCCGATACGCAAACCCTTCAATCCGGTTTCTTCGATAAAAACCGCCGCTGGCACTCCATCAACTGCCTTGAATACACTTCCACAAGATGGTTCAGTCGGTTGTTTCTTCCTGCGCATCGCAATATTTCTTTCTATTTCTCTTTCGATTTCTTCAGGCGTTGAAAAGTCAAGATTGAAAGTTGCCGAAAGCAAAATCCCTTCAAAAACACCTTTACGATAACTAAACTCAGGTTTGATTTTGCTGACCAAATCGTGGTTTAATACTTCACATTCGACCACTTTATCATTGATTTCTGTGCCAAACGCGCCTGCGTTCATAAAAACAAGTCCGCCAACAGTTGCCGGAATACCTGCAAGAAATTCAAGTCCCGTAAGCCCGTTGTTTTTTGAAAACCGCATAAGCTCAACTCCAGAACATCCACTTCCTGCTACCACAAGATTTCCAATTTTTCTTATCTCTGAGAATGCAGCAAGCGACAAAACAGGAGTGCTTATTCCTCTGTCATCGATTATAGTGTTTGCGCCCTTCCCAATAATAAGCGGAGAAATATTTTCCGCTTTAAGCACGCGCATTGCCAAGGTCAGTGCCGTTAGATTTTTTGGCGAAATCATAAGTTGAACATCTCCACCACCCTTAAATGTGGTCAAAATCTTTGCAGAGACATTTCGACTTAGTTCAAGCCCTTCAATATGGCTCAATTCTTGTTCAATTTTCTTTAGCCTAATATTTTCACTCATAATTTATTATATGAGCAAAAAAAGCTATATTGTTATTTATCTTCCTGAGCAAGTTTTGCAAGGAGCTGTTTTGTAGCATCTTTGCCCATATCTTTGAGTCGCATATTTTTGGTTGCAGCTTCAATTACGATTGCGAGATTCCGTCCTGCTATGACTGGCACTATTAGTTTCGGAATTTCTATACCCGAAATATTCTCTGTAAGGTTTGCATCGCCAAGTCTATCGATGTTATCATTCCACGGAACCAATTCTACAACAAGATTTATCTGCTTTGAATCCAACACGCCACTTATTCCATACATATCCTCAACATTGATTATTCCCACTCCCCGCACTTCAAGCAAATTTTTTATACGCTTGGGAGCGTGGCCAAACAGTTTATTCTTTATGTTTTTGACCACTACAACATCGTCTGCAACAAGCATATGACCACGGTGCACTAACTCAAGCGCCGTTTCGCTTTTTCCTATTCCGTTGCGACCTGTGAGCAAAACGCCTAGCCCCGATATATCAAGCAAAACTCCGTGAACATTGACAGAGTCAGCAAGTGTTTCATTGAGATAATGCACGAGATTGTTGACAAATTGCGAGGTCGGAAGTGATGATACAAACAATGGACACTGATATTTTTTTGTGATTTCCAACACAGCTTTCGGAGGCTCAAGCCCTCTGCACATAATTATGCAAGGTATTCCCTTGTTTATGAAATTGTCAATTCTATTCATACTTATTTCTTTTTCAAGACTGTATAAATAGGCAACTTCGGCATTTCCGACAACCTGAACACGTTGAGCGGCAAAATATGGTTCATAACCTGCAAAAATCAAACCCGGCCGATTGACAAGCATGCTTTTGAGAACAATAGGCTTATCGAGGTCTGCGTACATAATCTTGATATTATTAGCTTTTGCAAACTCTTCGGGCAAAATTGAAATTTCTCTTGCCTCTTCAAAGCCATAATCATTTTCCATAATTTCTCCTTTTTTATTATAAAAAACGGTCGATTTTGGGTTGCTTATATCGTTTTTCACGTGGCACTTCGCGCGCGCGAATATATTTAGTATACTAAAGAAGAACTTTCAAATCAAGGCATTAGTGAAAATAATTGTAGATATTTTCCGCCACTTTTTGGCTGATACTTTCGACTTTTTCGAGTTCAGAGACACTCGCACTTTTAATATTTTCAAGGCTTTTGTAATGTTTGTAAAGTGCGTCTATTCTCTTTGCACCAACTCCCTCAATGTCTTGCAAAACACTTATTGCCATACGCTTCCCTCTTAAGTTTTTATGAAAAGTAACTGCAAATCTATGCGCCTCGTCACGCACCCGTTGAAGCAAACCAAGCGCAAGACTATCACGCGGCAGTAAAATCGGTGTATTGTCCAAAAATACTTCCTCTTCTCTTTTTGCAAGCGACAAAATCAATATATCGCGTCCGCTTTCTTTGAGTGCTTGCTTGGCAAATGACAGTTGTCCCTTTCCACCATCTATCAATATCAAGTCGGGAACTGTCGAAAAGCTCTCATCATCGCCGTCTAGCCTTGCAAGCCTTCTTGAAAGAGTTTCTCTCATACATGCAAAATCATCAATTCCCTCAACGGTTTTTATTTTAAATTTGCGGTAGTGCGCTTTTTTTGGCTCTCCGTTTTCAAACACTACCATACTTGAAACTTTATCTGTTCCACTAATGTGTGAAATATCATAAGCCTCAATACGGTTTGGTAATACAGACAGATTTAGTAACTCGGCAAGTTGAGTCACTGCGCACTCAGTTCTGAGCTTTTTCCTCTCTTCTTGTGTGCCCATTTTTTCCAAACAATCAGATGCATTCACTCCTGCCATATCAACAAGCTGTGCACGAACGCCTTGTTTTGGTATAATAACATTTATACGCCTGCCAGCAATCTCTCTCAACCACTCTTCAAAGAATTTTGCATCTGGCAAATCTTCAACAACAACTTCATCACATAGTGGGGAATTTTTTTGATAAAACTGAACAAGGAACGAAGACAAATTTTCATCCACAGCATCCTGAATAAAATTGTCACCTCCGACAACTTTTCCACCTCGAACAACGACCCAGTTCACAACCATTTTCAAACCGTCACTGCGCATAGCAAATATGTCGACATTACTGTTTGTGGGAAGAGCGCTAATTTGTTTGCGGACAAGTTTATTCAATAGCTTCAATTTGTCACGGCAAATTATTGCTGCTTCAAAATTCCCGTCTTTCGAAAATTCATTCATTCTCTCATTCAAAATTGTCTCTACTTCACGGTCGTTTCCTTTTAAGAAAGAAATTACTTTTGCCATTTCATTTTTGTATTCTTCCTCATCCACAAGCCGTGCGCAAGGAGCAAGGCAACGCCCCAAGTGGTGATTTAAGCAAGGACGACGGACTTTATCCTCCTTTTCAAGCGGAAGCGAGCAATCTCTAACTTTGAAGGTTGTATGAATAAGGTCAAGAATATCTTTTATGCTGACAGAAAGCATATACGGACCAAAGTATCTCGCGCCATCGTTTGACAGCTTTCGCACCAAGCGTATTGTAGGATATTTTTCTTTCATATTGATACGCAAAAACGGATAGCTCTTGTCATCTTTAAGCAATATGTTGTAGTGCGGGGTATGTTTTTTTATGAGGTTGTTTTCTGTGAGAAGCGCATCAATTTCGCTTGCAGTTATGATATAGCGGAAATCTGCAACATTTTGCATCATCGTTGCGACTTTAATTGTTTGGTTTGCCGAAACATAAAAATATTGCCTCAAGCGGTTCTTGAGGTTTTTGGCTTTTCCAACATATATAATATTGCCGTCAGTATCAAGCATCATATATACGCCAGGATTTGACGGCACATCCTTCAATTTTGCTTTGAAATCCATAAAATAATTATACCACAAATGTTCGCACTAAGACAAGTGCGAACAAAAAGTGGTAAAAATTACAGAAAATAAAAGGAGGCCTAAATCAATATCCTAAAAATTCAGCGCCTGCCATCAAAACTTTTGAGACGCCATCATTTTTTAAGCGGTAGTAAACAACTTTTCCATTGCGCCTGTCCTCCACGACATCCAAAGTCTTTAGCAAGCGAAGCTGATGAGAACAAGTGGTTTGATTGAGACCTAAAAGATGCGCAAGGTCTCCGACGCACATTTCAGTGATTGAGAGCGCGCAAACAATCTTTGTGCGCGTCGCATCAGAGAATGCGGAAAATAAATTTGATAACTGGTAAAGTGTTGCATTTTTTGGGACGTACTGTTTGACCAGTTCTTGTTCCTCGACATCAAGAAGAAGTTCCATATTACCCCCTAGGACGACGAACCATGTAACCCAAGTCCATCAATGTCGTCAATTTTATTAAAACACATTAAACTATTTTTTGAAAACACGAACATTGTTGAAGGGTGGCGCATATTGTGTTTTAAGGAATTCTTTTGGGGGATTTATGTTCACAGACAATTGGTGGTTGTTCGTTTTGATAATATTATTGCTGTTCTCTTCTGACGGAAGTATTTCTCCAACGGAAAATACGGTGCTTATTGCTATAGTGTTTGCGCTATTTTTATGTGAAGGAAACTCTAATCTATTTGGTTGCAGTACGACTACCTAATATAGTAAACAACTCTTATAACTAAATTAAGAAATTCCGCTCGAGGTTTATCAAATTACATAAAACAGGTAAACCAACACTTATAAACAACTCTACAATAGCAATCAAAAAGAACCGCAAAAAGCGGTTCTTTTTTTGT
>JAQUST010000019.1:5010-19279 GCA_028710495.1 Clostridia bacterium | reverse complement strand
GTTATGTGATGCTATCTCGGTTATGTGATGATATTATCTCGGTTATTTGTGGTAAAAGTTGCAATTCTATTCGTCTCGAAGCACTTTGTCCATTCTTAATTTCACGAAGCCATAAAGATACAGGAGAATATAGTCAAGCGCAACGAGCAAAATCGTGCAAACTATTGCAATAACGGAATAATGCACATTGAATCCTATTGCGTTGTAATCCACAAATAATGTTCTCGTTACAAAATAGAAAAGTGCAAGAACGGCATTCATTATAACAATCTTTATTGGCAAAGCGACAAACCATTTTACTTTTTTTTCACGCATTATAACAGAAATTAAAGTCATTGGACCAAAGTAGGCAACAAAGCCTAAAATTGAAAATATGTCGCCAACTATCACAAAAGCGAGCAGTGATGATGCAACATATGAAAAGATTGATGCAAAGTAATATTTTTTTGTGAGCGGCGCCATAAGCACAATACTGCAAACTATGTAGATAGCCACAGTGCCATAACGTGCAACAACCGAAATCCACAACATAAAAAGTATCAGCCCTGTACAAATCGCTGCCAGAGCAATTTCGTAAGAACGGCGGCTTTTCATCAACAACAGCGAATCAGGTCGCCACCCATACACTCACAGCAACAATCTGCACACAAAAGTCCCGAACAAACATTGCAGCAACCGCCATCTGCCGAACGGGTATTTGGACCGTAGCTTCTTGCCGAGCCATTTCCGTATGTTTGATTGGATTGTTCATACTGTCTTTGTTGATTTGTATTTGCCTGTTGATTTTCTTTGTTCAACTTTGTTTCCAAATTCGCAAGAGATTTTTTGTATTTCTCATTGTTTGGTTCAATTTCAAGCGCGATTTGTAGCTGTTTTTTGCATTCAGCAAACCAGCTTCTCTCATAAAATACGATTGATTGATAATAGTGCCATTCGGCATCACGACGAGTTATGTTGTCAAGCAGAGTTTGCGCTCTGTCAAGATTTTTGTCTGAAATTGATTTCTTTATTTCTTCGTAAGCATTTCCTTCACCGATAACAGTTGCAGTGTCGTGGTTATATTCAATCGCCTCGGCATAGGCAAGGTCTAGCTGTTGCAACATTCTTGCTGCATCCGCTCCCGCTTCGCCTTCCATAAACCTTTCCTCTTCGTAACGGTTGCGAAGAGCTTTGTAGGCATCATATATTTCACTTTGAGTTGCGCCCTTGCTTATTCTCAGGGTTACAAACGGGTCTTCGCGCATTTTTCTTCTCCTTCGAGCAGTTTTTCAAGCTGCATTTTAAGTCCGAGATAGACTATGTTTGACAGCACACCTTCGCTGACAGTTATTTTCATTTTATTGTAATCTTCAACCAGCTGATTATAGCACATTCTAAGCAGAAAGTCGATGTCATCATGATGCTTCTCAATGAACTCGCTTTTGCTTCCGCATTTTCCAAATGCGGCAGTCAATGGATTGAAAGTATTGCTTTTATTATCTTTTTCGACATCATCCAGTGCATCAAACAGATAAACTAATTTGCCTAGATTGTAACAAAAACGCTTTGATATTTCATCTAAATCAGGCACAAGTTCTGCGGTGACATCTGAAAGCAGTTTTGCAAACGGCTCACTCACCTCATCAACACTGTCACAATTATTTTTTTCTTTCTCCCGCAAATCAAGATAACTCTGTTTTATAAGTTCGGCAATTTTAGGCTCTTTTTTCGTTGCCATTTTTGCACGGTGGCGAAGCATATTTTTTGGAATAGCTCTGCCTCTTTTGCCGTCAATCACATCATCACTTAGGTTGTAGTAAACAAGCAAAACTGATACATCGGCAATCCGCAGAGTAATTTCGTCCACCTTTATCATTGATTTTTTTCTCAGCGGACTAAGAATACAGGTTTGGGATTTTGCCTCAACTTCAACATTCAAAAGACTATGCACAAGCACATTTAGAAATGTTGAGTCATAATTGGTGCAAAAGCGTGTATGCTGACAGCCTGTCTTTCCTAGGGCTTTGCAAAGTCCACAATAATAAGCTCTGAAAAGAGTAAAATCTTTGATATACATATTCATTTTATCGGGAATAACATATCCAAACATAGATTTCCTCTTCTCCTTTTTCTTATGTAGTTTTGCGTCAATAAATATTATCATTACTTCATAATCAATAATATTTAGTCATTATAGCTTAAATCTTTATTTTTTAACCTTTAACAAAATAGCTTAATAGTAATTTTATGCATTAAAATTGAAAAATCAGGGTTTACCATTGTCAAAAAACAAAATTTAGCTCATTGGAACAAGTCCGAGTTTTTTGTACACTTTGCGAACAGTTTTGAACGCTATACTTCTTGCTCTTTCAGCACCGTCTTTTGCAACTTCTGCCAAATATGCTTTGTCACTTATTAGTTTGTTGTAATTCTCACGCATTGGTCTGAGTTTTTCGACCACAGCTTCGCCTACTGCTTGTTTGAAAACACCGTAACCTCTGCCCTCAAACTCAAGTTCGGCATCAGCAATACTCTTGCCTGTCATTTCAGAATAAATATTGAGCAAATTTGTGATTCCGGGCTTGTTTTCACTGGCAACGACTTCATTTCCACTGTCCGTGACCGCACGCTTAAACTTGCGCATAATGCTGTCGGCATCTTCAATAACTGAAACATAAGCATTGGGGTCTACATCGGACTTTGACATCTTTGCAAGCGGGTCGGAAAGACTGAATATTTTAGCTCCGTTTTTGGTTATATACGGCTCTGGCACAGTGAAAACATCACCAAAACGGTTGTTGAAACGAAGCGCTATATCACGGGTAAGCTCAAGATGTTGTTTTTGGTCAACGCCAACAGGAACAAGGTCAGTGTTGTAAAGCAATATATCAGCCGCCATCAAAACCGGATAATCCATAAGTCCCATATTGATATTGTCAGCATGTTTCAAACTTTTGTCTTTGAACTGTGTCATTCTTTGCGCTTCGCCGATATAAGTGAAGCAATTCATTGCCCATTGAAGCTGTGTATGTTCTGGCACATGAGATTGAAAATATAATATAGATTTCTTGGGGTCAAGACCTGCCGCAAGATATTGTGCATAAAAACTTAGCGCGGTTTGGCGAAATAAGGTAGGGTCCTGTTTGATAGTCAGTGCGTGAAGGTCAGCAATAAAATAAATTGACAAGCAGTCATCGGGCATCGTCAGCCAGTTTTTGACTGCGCCGATATAATTGCCTATTGTCATAACTCCGGTTGGCTGAATTCCACTAAGTAGCACTTTTTGATTGTTATACATTATTTAATTCCTTATCCCGACAAAACATAATTTGTTTCATCATATCTTATTTCTATTTCACAAGTTCAGTCAGCAATGCGTTTCTATTTCACAATATTTTCTGTCATCAAGTCATTTCTATTTCGTAGCATCATTGCAACATCATTATTAATATATTAATAGCATAAAAATAATTAGTTGCTATTATCTCCGTGTCAATTAGTCCTCATAATTTACAGCATATTTGGTCTTGCAATTTAAGCATTGATTTTACAATTTGTTCTGCATAATTAATCTAATATATATATCCACGATTGTATGCATTGTTTTCAATATCTTGATTGTTGAATATGGCGTTTATCTATGTTTTTTCCATAGATTTTAAACAGTTCTACAGAAATAAATCTACTTGATTTTCAGACATATTTCAATCAGATAAATATGGTTCTAGTTTTTTGTTTCCACAATCTTGAGCACGATATCCGCAACCTGGTCCGAATCAACAATCAAGCGATGCAAAGTTGGCTTGTCTTTGAGTTCTTTGAGTGCTTGAGGAGCATCAAGAGCAGTTGCAAGTTCCAACAACGGAATTGCCTTGAAGGTATCTTTCACTTTGCCTACGCCAAGTGCATTGTAGACATCGGGAGCGAACTTAAACGGGCTTGCAGTTGAAACTATAATACAAGGAGTTTCGTCCACTGTTTCGCCTATATAATCCATATAAACCGATGCAGCGACAGCCGTGTGCGGGTCGAGCGCATAATCATACAGGTCAAAGAAATTGAAGATTGCTTCTTTTGTTTCTTCTTCATCCGCCCACGCAGATTCAAAAATAGTCTGATTCAAAAGCTCAGGGTCAATTTCGTATTTTTCATTTTTTGCAAGCGAGGAAAACAGCTTTTTGACTTTGTCTGAATTTCTGTCTTCAAGCTCAAAAATCAATCTTTCAAGATTTGAAGAAACCAATATGTCCATTGAAGGCGACATAGTCTTGAAAAATTTTCTTTCCACGTTATATTCTCCCGTGTGGAAGAAATCAGATAAAATGTTGTTTGAATTTGAAGCCACAATAAGTTTTGCGATAGGCAATCCCATTCTATAGGCATAGTAACCTGCCAAAACATTTCCAAAATTTCCAGTAGGAACAACAAAATTGATTTTATCTCCGTTTTGTATTTCACCCGAATCCACTAAGTCAACATAAGACGAAATATAATAAGCAATTTGTGGAGCAAGCCTTCCCCAGTTTATTGAATTTGCAGAGGACATCTTAATACCCTTTTGGGCAAGATTCTCTGCGAACTTATTGTCTGTGAACACTTTTTTGACTGCGGTCTGTGCATCATCAAAATTTCCTTTTATGCCGACAATATTGACATTGCTTCCTTCTTGAGTGACCATTTGCATTTTTTGCATATCACTGACTCCGCTTTCAGGATAGAAAACTATAATTTCCGTTCCTTCTACGTCTCGGAAGCCTTCAAGTGCGGCTTTGCCTGTGTCACCACTGGTTGCCACCAAAATCAAAGTTTTTTCTTCGTTGCCGAGTTTTTTCTTGCTTGCGGTCAATAGGTATGGCAACATTGTGAGTGCCAAATCCTTAAACGCAGAAGTTGGTCCGTGCCACAATTCAAGTATAAACAAGCCGTCATCAATTTTTGCAAGCGGACATGCATCATTATCTTCAAAACGCGAATATGCCTTTCTTGCAAAATCAATAAGTTCTTCAAAACTGAACTCATCAAGATATTTGTGAAGCACAAAAGCTGCGCGCTCGGGATAATCCATGTCGCACAGCTTTGTGATTTCGTTTTTCGATAATACGGGAAAATCTACCGGAACAAACAAACCTCCGTCTTCCGATATTCCCTTAACTATTGCTTCTGCACCACTTACGCGTTTGGTCGTGTCCCTAGTGCTTGTATACTTCATTTTACATACTCCAATAAAAATTCAGGCATTTCCTCAAGGTTCTTGCTGACTGCGATAATAAAGGCAGTTTGCGTGTGCTTTGCGATTTCGCCAATGCTGTCGAAAAAGTTTTTCATTTCACAAACGTCTTTTTTCACAATTCTGTGTACGCCATCGATATAGAAACTTTGAATGTCGTGGTCCGAAGCTAGTATGCCCTTGATAAATCCAAGCAATGCCTCTTCAGTAAAGATTCCGTGTTTATCCGTGTTGACAAAGCGGATTTGATAGCGAATATCATAAATATAGCGGTCTGTGTCACTCAAAAAAACAATACTTCCTGTGGCTGTTTCGAGGTTTTCGTTTGCCAAATCAATGATTTTCTTTGTTTTTCCTGTACCTTTTGCACCATAAATAAGTTGTATCATAGTTTGTCTCCCTGTTTGGTTTTTTGTTCTTTTATAATATTTCTTCTTTCACAAGCGGCAATTTTGCTTTACATGCATAGTAGCGCGTTTCATCAACAGCTTTGAACATAGCACGCAATTCTTTATCGCTCATCATTGTAGTTCTTCCTGTAGCATACTGCTTATCGACAAGCTCTTTCATTTTGACGCAAATTTCATCTCGCTTATCAAACTTTTCGCTATCTTTCAAATTATAAAAATTGTTTAGCCAAAAAGCAATTCCCGCAAGTCCCGAGAAACTATCGATGACAACAGTTGCCGGACGGTTCAAAATCTTTTCGGTGTCAAAAATATTATAGATTTCTTGATCTTTCAACAAGCCATCCGCGTGAATGCCCGCGCGCGTAACATTGAAGTGTTTTCCGACGAAAGGCTGTCTGGAAGGGATTTCAAAACCCATAACATTTTCAAAGTAATTCGCGATTTCGCTGATGACTGACAAGTCCATACCGCCCTCGTGACCTTTGATTGAAGCGTATTCTATGCACATTGCCTCAAGCGGTGTATTTCCAGTTCTCTCGCCAATGCCAAGCAATGTCGTGTTGACTGCCGAGCAACCATACAACCATGCGGTTGCAGAATTGACAACTGCCTTGTAAAAATCATTGTGTCCGTGCCACTCTAGTTGCTCTTGCGGAACTTCAGCGTAGTAACGGAAACCATAAATAATTCCCTGCACACTTCGTGGAAGTGATGTACCAGGATAGCTTACACCATAACCCATTGTATCGCAAGCCCTAATTTTTATCGGTACTCCGCTTTCTTCTGTCAAACGCATGAGTTCAATCGCGAACGGAACAACAAACCCAAAATAATCGGCTCTTGTTATGTCCTCAAAGTGACAGCGCGGAACAATGCCCTTCTCTAATGCCATTTTGACAACTCCAAGATATTTGTCAAGCGCCTGTTTTCTTGTCAAGTTCATCTTTTTGAAGATGTGATAATCCGAGCAACTCACAAGTATTCCTGTTTCTTTCAAGCCATATTGTTTTACGAGCTCAAAATCTTTTTCACTTGCTCTAATCCAACTTGTTACCTCAGGAAAATTATAACCCAGTTCCAAACATTTTTCAACTGCTCTTCTATCTTGTTCTGTATAAAGAAAAAATTCACTCTGCCTTACGATACCTTTTGGACCGCTTAAACGGTGAAGCATTTTGTATAGCTCGACAATATTTTCAGTAGTAAACGGGGAGCAAGACTGCTGTCCATCGCGGAAGGTTGTGTCCGTTATGTACAAATCTTTTGGTGTGTCCATTTGAACGTTGCGCATATTGAACGCAATTTTTGGAATTGAACCGTAACTATATAGCTTTCTATACAAGTTGGGTTGCGCGACGTCCTGCAAGTTAGGCTTGTAGGCATGTTCTTCCAAAACATTCTTATTCTTATTGTATTTAATAATCATAGACTACTCCTATTCTTCAACATTTTCAAGCATAGAATTTTGAACTGCTATTTGAAGTGCGGTTATCATTTCGTCCATTTCACCCAACATAAATTTTTCAAGTGAATATAGTGTCAACCCTATACGATGATCCGAAACGCGTCCTTGTGGAAAGTTGTAAGTTCTTATGCGTTCCGAACGATCACCCGTGCCTACTTGTGATTTTCTTTCTTTTGCGTATTCTTTTTCCGCCTGCGCTCTATAAAAATCATACAGTCTGGATTTCAAAACTTTCATAGCCTTTTCACGGTTTTTGATTTGACTTCTTTCATCCTGACACTCAACCACTAACCCTGTCGGCAAATGAGTGATGCGAATTGCACTATCTGTTGTGTTGACGTGTTGTCCGCCTGCGCCACTGCTTCGGTAAGTATCTACTTTCAATTCGTTTTCTTTTATATCAACTTGCACATCTTCAACCTCAGGCAAAACAGCGACTGTAACAGTTGATGTATGAATACGACCTTGCGATTCGGTTTCAGGAACTCTTTGAACGCGGTGCACACCTGATTCAAATTTAAGTTTTCCGTAAGCACCCTTTCCCGCTATCATAAAGACAACTTCTTTGACTCCGCCCAATTCTGTCATATTCATTGAAATTTCTTCAATCTTCCAACGGAATTTGTCTGCATAATGGAAGTACATCTTCATAAGTTCGGTGCCGAACAAACTCGCCTCTTCACCGCCTGCGCCTGCCCTTATTTCCATAACTACATTGTTGTCTTCGTTCGGGTCTTTTGGTAGAAGCAATATTTTGAATTCGCTTCCGTCATTTTCCATTTTATCGCGAAGTTCATCAAGTTCGTCTTTTATCATCGCACGTATTTCAGAATCCTGTTCCGTCGCATATATTTTTTCGCATTCTGAAAACTGTTTTTTGTTTTTCATATGCTCATCGTATTTTGTGACAATAGGTTCTAAGTCGCTGAGTTCCTTGCTTAGTGTTTTGAAATCGTTTTGATTTGAAACCACCTCAGATTTGGACAGCTCAGCGCCCAGAAAGTCATAACGCGACTTTATTTTTTCAAGTTTAGAATACATTCCTTCGCTAATTTTCATTTTAAATTCTCACTACAATAATTCTGTCAAGTCCGTTTAAGTCTTTCTTAACTTCACACGATGCATAGTCTGCAAAGATTGCCTTCACATCATCACCTTGTTCTGCACCTATTTCCATAAACATAGCGCCATCCTCGTTGAGATGTTCCGTCGCATTTTTGGCAAGAAGTCGGTAAAAATTCAATCCGTCCTCTCCGCCGTCAAGTGCAAGTGTCGGCTCAAAGTCCTTAACTTTTTTTTCAAGCTTGGCAATGTCGCCGTGCTTTATATATGGAGGATTGCTGATTACAACATCAAACTTCTCCCCCGCTACGGCAGTGAACAAATCACCCACCGCAAATTTCACTTTCAAATTGAGAGCAAGCGCATTTGCGCTAGCAACAGCAATCGCATCTTTTGAGATATCACTCGCCGTGATTTCACTCTCTGTATTTTTTGCAACCGCAAGAGCAATCGCGCCACTTCCACAACATAAATCTAAAACTTTCTTTACGCTACCGTTTCCTAAATATTTTAGAGCCTCTTCCACCAACTGCTCGGTTTCAGGTCTTGGAATAAGAACATTTTTAGTAAGTGAAAGCTTGAGACCGTAAAACTCCGTATTGCCCAAAACATACTGAAGTGGTTTTCCACTCACCATATCTTTCGCCCATTTCTCAACATTTTCAAATGCTTTGCCGTCAATTGTTTCCAACGTTGGAAGTTCGCTGCGTCTTTTGGAAGTCGCCTCAACAAACAACCAGTCAATATCACTTTGTTCGGCATTCTCTCCCAAAATTCCTTCCACACGCTTTCTTGCGATAGGATATGGAACCTTGATTTCAAATTTTCTTGTAGGTATGGTTTCATCCGCATCCATTGCAAGCACCATTTTGAAAGCAGCAAGCGAGCACTCTACCATATCATCGGTCGGTTGCTTTGTGGTCAGCTTTTGCAGCCACATTCCAGGGGCACGCAATATTCTGGCTAGAAGATTATCATACTTAGCTAAAAACTTCAATATCTCATAAGATATGCCAGCAATAATCGGAACAAACAATAATTTGGCAGGAAGTTTTATAAGTGAATTCACTATACTACTTTGTGAAGTCCAACCAAGTTCAACTAGCGCCCAATTTACAAATGCAAAAACAAAAATACTCACCATCAGAACGAAAAACATAAATGTTGTTCCACAACGGGAGTGTGCCGTGCTCATTTTTTGAGCATTTTCAACTGTCAATTCCAAACCGTGTTCGTAACAACTTATTACCTTATGTTCTGCCCCGTGATATTGAAAAACTCGCCTAATGTCTTTCATTGCAGACACTAAAACGATGTAGATGACAAAAATTATTATCATCAAAAGCCCTTCAACCAAGCTGTGCAAAACTGGATGAGCATTTGAAAACTTTGGTATTGAAAAAAACAAACCAGACAAGAAGTTCGGCAAAAAAACGAACAATAAAATTGCAAGAGCAATGCCCAAAACCACAGAAAAGCCCAATATCAAATTCATTGGATTAATCTTAAATTTTTTGGCAAACCAATTTTCAAACTTTGATGGCTCGGCAAAGTCACCATAGACTTCCGCAGATCGCATAAGCAAAGCAGTACCCGCAAACATTTGAGAGCCGAAGTTGACAATACCACGAACGAACGGCATACGGAACAAAAAATTCTTGTCTTTGGCAGATTTAATGCGCGAGGTTTCCATTGTGATTACGCCATTCGAATTGCGAACAGCCGTCGCCATTGATTTTGAGCCTCGCATCATTACACCCTCAATCACAGACTGTCCGCCAATATTGGTTTTGTTTGGACGATACTGTGGAATCTTTTCGGGTTTTGCCTTTTTTGGTTTTTCGTTGGATTTTGTGCTTATCAACTTTTCTCCTTGTTTGAAAAAATGCAGTAACACTGCATTTTCTCGGTTGGCAATTTGCTAATTAGTCAAGATTGTATCTCTTCTTGAATTTATCAACGCGGCCACCGGTGTCAATAAGTTTTTGTTTTCCTGTGAAAAATGGATGGCACTTTGAGCAAATTTCGACTCTCATTGTGTCAGTATTTTTTGTTGTACCTGTAACAAATGAGTTCCCGCAAGCGCAGGTCACTGTTACATCGTGATAGTTTGGATGTGTATTTTCTTTCATTTTGTCCTCCAGAGGCTTACGCCTCAAAATTTTGATTTGGTTGTTGCCCGCATACGAGCGACTATTAAAGTCTTCTTATTATAACATATAAGATGTCAAAGTCAATAAATTTGTAGTTCAAAATTCGGAACAACTAATAAAAGTTTTTTACAAAACAAAATGAAGATATACCATTCATTCTCTATATTTTATCGTCATTTTGATAGTAGCTTTGCAAATTCCAAGAAAAATACTTAATAATATAGATGATAGTATTTTGCGGAAATTAAAAAAAATCCTTTGCTCAATCGTAAATATCAAAAGAGAATTGCCTATTAGAGCTATATGTAACTGAATAAATGTAAATAAATTTCGCTGCTTATGAGCGTTGTAAAAATGTTAATAAATCGCAGATATAAAAACTGCCAAAATAAAGAAATCATCTATGCGAAATCAGTCTTTCACCATTGTAGCTAAAAGATTTTTTCTGACCTTATCAAATTCTAGATTTGTTAAGTGCCTATCCTGAAGAGGTGTTGCAATTTCTTCTTCCAAAATAATTTTCGCTGGCGAACCTTTCACCACTACAATTCGGTGCGCAAGCAAAAGCGCTTCATCGATTGAATGTGTGACAAACACAACAGTGCGTCTGTCTTGTTCCCAAAGAGAAATAAAGACAGAAACCAACCTCGCCTTCAATGCTGCGTCAAGTCCCTTGAATGCTTCATCCATCAACATAATTTTTGACGGAAACAAAAAGCCTCGCGCGATTGCAACGCGCTGAGCCATTCCGCCTGAAAGCTCAAATGGAAAGCTATTTTTTTCATCAATAAGTTCAACAGCATTTAGCATTTTTTTTACTAGTTTTTTGCGTTCAACTTTAGACTTAATTTTGCTCTTTAATATCAAATCAAGGTTTTTATACACCGAAATTGATGGTATTAACCTCTCATTTTGGAAAATATACGAAACAGCTCCTTCATCTTTCTCGACCACTCCACTGAAACTTAGAGTGCCGCAAATTGCATTCAGAATTGTAGTTTTACCAACTCCCGACGCACCCAAAATGCAGGTGATTTTGCTCTCTTCAAATGAGGCAGAAAAATCGTCAAGCACAACTTTATTATCAAAATTTACGCATACATTATTTAGCTTGATATCCATATTTTGCCCCCACTAATTTCTTTATTCCGTTCACCAAAATCTCAAGCAAGAAACTTAAAATTATTGCTACAACTGTCCAGGCTATAAGTGTTGGAATGTCAAAAACAAGATTGCTTCTCATCATCTCTATGCCTATGCTTAGTTTGGTTTGAGCTATAACTTCTGCTGCAATGACCACCTTGACAGTCAATGAAATAACGCTTTTGGTACTGTCTAAAATGTATGGAAGAACAGACGGAAGATATATAGACAATGCTTGATTTGCCTTTGAAACATTATACACTTTTGCCATTTCAAGAAGCCTTTTGTCAACTCCCGTAAATGCAGAATATATTGCCGAATATAAAAGCGGAAAAGCAATCAAAAAGCCAATAAGAAGCGGGCTTTCATTATAGTCGAGCCAAAGTGTGCTAAGCAATATTATTGCCATAGTTGGCGCTGCGCGCAATGCTGTGATTATAGGTGACAAAACTCTGTGCAACGGTGTCCAGAAAGTTCCGATAAGAGCAAACACAAATGCAAAACAGAATGCAAGAAGAAAAGTTTCAACCGTGCGTAGAAGCGTACTGCCAATCGACCTCCAAAATATAGAGCCGGTGCAGATTTCTCCCAGTCTTCCGAACACAACTTGAACAGACGGCAAAAGCAGAGGTTTATTTTTAACCTCCGCTGCTACTGTCCATATTGTCAACACTATGCCAAGCGCAAGCAAGGGATAAAAAATGTTGAGCAATACTCTTTTGTTTTTTTTAAAAAATTCAGTCATACTCTCCGCCATTTTATAATGATTTACAAATTTGCTTTAACATTTTGCTGTCATTATTATGAATGTTCTTATGCAGATTGAATTGTATACCTTCAACCCCATCACAACCACGCATTATGATACTTTTGCCATTCATAATTTTTACTAAATATTTCAATGGAAAGTAATTATGCATTTCTTTTGTCACGTGATAACTATTGCTTATGGTAGTGATAATAGAATTTCTTATAAATTAAGTTATAATCATTTCCTAAACAATTTTAGTATACACCAACTTTAACTGCTTTTAGTCAGCGGTAACATAAAATGCATCATCGCCTAATGTTATACCGAACAAACTGCTCAAATAGTTTTGCATTTCAGTTTTGTTCGAATTTGCCCTTACCAAACGAATATTACAGCCTGCAATACTAGTTGACGGGAATGTGGTCACACTTCCGATTGTTGCAAGTAATGAAGTAAGTCCTGCTTTGTTATCGTCATTGTTTACCCATTCAATATTTTCTTCGAGTGCTACCAAAAGCTTTTCAACAAACTCAGGTCTTTCTTCAAGCAATGAAGTTTTGATAACTAGTGCGGCTTGTGGAAAACCTGTTTCTTCGACTCCAATCGCGTGAGCGTAGCCTTCCTGCAAGTCGAAAAGTTTTGTTACTCCATTGACCTTGCTACCGATGACTGATGCGGCAGGCTCGCCAATCACACCGAAATCTGCTGTTCCAGCTGACATCGCGCCGATAACTCCGCTTCCGTCTGCAACAAAATTGATGACAACTTTTCCTTCAATTGCAGTTGTGCCGTACTCAATATCGATTGCGGCATCTTCCAAAATAGCTTCAAAAACAAATTGCGGGGTGTTTGATTGCCCAATTGAAACAACAACTTTTCCCAAAAGGTCGTTGAGCGCAAAAGTCTCAGGAGTTCCAACTCCAACCAAATGCAGAACGCCAAAGCTGTTGGTTGCAACTATTTTGTATTCTCCGCCTTGATTTATAATATTAGCTGCAGCATTTGTAGGCATAATTGCAATATCTGCCTTTTCTCCAGCAACTTCTGTACCAATCAAATTTGCGGTGACCGCTTCAATTTCTACTTTCTCGCCGTCAATTGTGCATCCGTCGTTGACAAGCTTTGCGACGGAAAGTGCAGTTGAGCCGTCAGGCATAACAAAACGCAAAGGCGTCACTTCTTGATTATTGTCACAAGCAGTAAAGACAAAAACTGAGAGCGACAACAAGCTTGCCAAAATAATAATAAAAACTTTTTTCATAAGTCCTCCATTCCCATAATTTCTTTAGGGAAAAATTTAATCAATTTTTTCAAACATTACTATACACACCAACTTACTCTACAAATTATTAGTTTTTCTATTTACAAATAATTCTAGCTTCGAGTAAGTTTACTCAATCTCAAATGATGTTAAAGCAGATTTTACATTCAACTCCGGGAATTTCCCCAAGCGTCCTGACAGCGCAGATATACGCTCCACTGTTCCCTCAACAACTAGGCTAATTGCTGATACTTCTTGACGCGGTAAACCCATTCTTCCAATAATGATATCACCAAATTCATTCAGCAACTTTTGCATTTCGATTGATATACTTTTATCTCCGCAGACTATTATGCCGATAACTCCAACTCTTTTCATAACCACCTCATATGATAATTCTGCTTGTCATTTTAGTTTTCTATATTTTTGCTTTCTTATTTCTTTGTATATTTTTTTTATTAACTTTGCTTATTTCTTTGTTAGTTATATTTGTTTTTTAATCTAGATTTTTTATATTATTTCGCTCGATTTACCTAAATTTACGTATATAGCTATTTCAATTCAAATTGATTTTATATGTTTTGTTATTTGCGTTTGTTGCGACTCCAAATTTATAGAATAAAAAAGTGCTATCGTAAGAAAACGATAGCACTAACTGTACAAAAGTTTTGTGTTCGCCGTCTTACTCTCCGAAAATTCATCGATTGGGATTGCTATAACTTTATATTAAATTATTAAAATCGCTTTGTCAACTTCTTTCTTCTAAGTATTACATCAATCTGTTTGCAATATTTATTTTGATACATTAAAGCAAATTG
>JAQUST010000019.1:0-4910 GCA_028710495.1 Clostridia bacterium | reverse complement strand
CTTGTTTCTTCACTATGCTCAATCAAATTGCGTTGCCATCTTGTTTCTTCGCTTTATTAAAACAAATTGCGTTGCCATCTTATTTCTTCGAACTTTATGCTCTAAGAATATATCTATTATTGCAAAATAGTAGTTTTTCTTCCAAACTCTTTCTTGTTCAATCATTTTACAGTTTTTGGATTTAATAAGGTAATAAAAATTAGCTTATTAAATAAAATGTAAACCCAAAACTTTTAATATACTACCAGTTGTTTGTTTCAGAAGTACAATGTTGATGAAGCGGCGACATAGCAAAAAATCCTTCCGCATACTTCACTTTGCCTTCTTCCTCATTCTCTTTTCTGCCACTTGCTTTCTTCCCCATTGACTTATCACGGAGCGAAAGATAAACCGCAAGTGCTTCTGCAAGAAACTTGCTCATCTGACTCTTATGACACTTCAAAGCATTCAGACGCGCTATTGTGTTTTCATCACTGATTTCAACAAAAGTGTTCGCGCGATGTGTATAGTAATAAGCAAGGTTTCGCATCTCAATAATTTTTTTCGCATCAAAACTCAAGCCATGCCTCTTACCTGAAAAATAGTTGGAAGCAATTGTAATTGCCATTGCCGTTGCACGACCGCACTTGAGATGGTCGGGGTGCGTTTCATTTGGAAGCATAGGGTCGGGACATAAAACAAGGTCGGGTTCAAAATCGTAAATTATTTGCGCAAGCTTTGTCGCGAGTTCCTCTTCGCTGTAAATTCCGCCATCAGGAAACTCCAGATTTATAATATCACTCACTCCGAGATTTTTTGCAGAGTTTTTAGCTTCTTCCCACCTTGTTGCACTTATTTGCTCACTTGTCAAAGTTGAATCAGTCGAACCCGCGCCACCATCAGTGCAAATAACCATTTTTACAGTTTTTCCCGCTTTCACAAACTTATCGAGAGTTGCGCCTGCGCCAATTTCGATATCATCAGGATGCGGACCTATAAACAACACGCGTTTTGATTTCTCAAGTTTTGGCAATGGGGCAATACATTTTATCAGTGCTTCATCTGGCAAAACTTTGTTTATTGCAAGTGCAATATTCCTTTTACATTTGAAAAATGACATAAGCCCTCCGCATAGCTTTCTCTGCATTGGATTTCTCACAAAGCCAATGCAGAAATTTCTTTGTTATAATTTTTAGCAATTTCAATTTATATTTTTATAAAAAATACCTGAAAACAATCTTAAATATATCCTTGAAAGCTCTAGTTCATCATCTAGCACATACAAACGTGCAGTATTTTCACCATCATACGTCTGAAATGGCATTTCTGCAATTTCGTTTATTTTAGGCATATCCTCAGCAAAGAACTCATCTATTGCTACTTTGAGGCCGGCAATCATTATATCAATTGACGAATCAACTACTCCGTCGATTGTAGAATTACAAAGCTCTTTCACTTTGCTGAACCATTCTTCACTGTAAAGAGTGTATGCGCTTAAATCGGGAGTTTCTCCGGTTAATTCATTTATTCTAACAAGAATTTGCGCAATATCTGTATCAATATCTTCTGCCTTAAATCCAATATCTTCTTCGTCTTCTGCGTCTTGTAATAGTTGCTCGTAATCATAGTAATCGCTTACAAATCTTGCATATTTATGGTCAAGCACTGATGCGGCAATAATTTTGTTTGCATCTGCTTCGGTTAAATATTTATAAGTACTATCTACTTGTGCAGAAAATACACTATCTCCTACAACCGCAAGTCCATACATCTTCATTCTGCGGGTATACATATCGGTGCCCATATTCTGTTTGTACTCATCAAGCATAGCTTTTATTGATGTTGCAGTATTATCGCCTATTGCTGCTTTGATAGTTTTTGCGACGAGAATTGCGCTGTTTTCTAGAGGATAATCTCCTTCATTAAAATCAATGAACTGCTGCATAAAATTTGTATCCATCGAGCCTAAACCTCGTGAAATAAACTCTCCCGCATAATTTGACATATCCATAACAATGGCAAAAGCGCTGAATATATCTGAAACATAACTCATATCAAAAACGCAGCAATTTACACTTCTCAACAATTTGTTTATTGTGATAAGTGAGTTTGTAACATTCGTCATCTCTTCTTTTGAAAAAGAATTCATAATGTCGTCAAAACTAGTTTTGATGCCACCAACATACGCACTAAGTTCTGTAGCAGTAATATTAAAAGTGAAGTTCGGGATTGCAACCGTTTCTTGAGCCTCATCTATGCCATCAAAAATTGAAAACATAGGATCTGAATTCATCATAAGAAACGTTCTGGCAAGCGCTTCAAAAATAGTGGTGAAAGAATCCTTTGATTCCGCTACTATTTCAAGCACATTATTTTCAGGCGCGGTCAGCCCGGCAATTAAGCTCTCTAAATCTTGAGCATCTTTAATCTCTGAATCGAAAGCATTAATAGCGACTAAATAGTCTTGATTTGACTCATAATCTTCTTCAACAATATTGGCTTTGAATGCTGACAATTCCTCGATTGTTACACCAAGCACTGCCAATGAAGAATTGAATGCATGGTCAATAAATGCATAAAGAACTTCTGCAATATCTTCCGAAGTCCAACCAACCTCGTTCAAAAGCATAAATGCATCTTGTACATCAGAAAAACTTTGGTCTTCCTCAGTATTTGCAAAAAGCGGGGTTGGGGACTCAGCCCAAATAAGATCGTTGAGTCTTGCAAGTTTTTGTACTCGAATAGAAGTAGAACTCAAAATATTCGCAACAAAAATGGCCATATTTTTTGTAACTATGTATTCTTGAGGCTCTTCGAGCGCTTTGATTTCTTCTACTGTCATTTCCGATTTATATTCGGAATTTACTCTTATAAGTGCCAGCGACACAAAATCTGAGCTTACATTTTCTCTGTTTACTTCTGAAAGTCCATTCGTATCATTGCACGCTACAAAAGTGCACATAAGGCACAAAATCGCCACAATTGCCAGTGCTATTGTTAATTTTTTTCTCATAATTCCTCCATATCAATGTCAATGCATTGGTTTGATGTTGGTGATGATTGTCATCTCCGCTGTGAAATTGATTCATTTTATTCGTTTATACCCTTACCTGCAAGCGAATAATGTTTTTTGTAGTTACACACAAACGGCATAATAATATATGCAATAGACATAACCGCTGAAACCAAAAGAGATGGCAACAGAGCAAATACATAATCCAAGTATACTTCAAACAATAGCAATGAGTCAATCAAACAAGCAGTGAGCAATGTTGAAAACCCGAATGAAAGAACAAATGCCACTATCGCCGTCAACAGGTGTTCAAAAATCTCTTCTTTGAACATTCCTTTTTTAGACATACCTGCAATCAACAATTGTGTCCTTCCTTTGCTTTTCGCCGTGCGGGAAACAATTGTGTTTGAAACAACACTCACCGCTACCATGCCTGTGATAACAAACGCGAGCACTCCGATAAGCGCAAAAACATCGTCCATTGCTTCGATCTCGTAGCGAAAGCTGTCAAGCGCTCCAATCACGAAAAAATTGCGATCGGCGTACATTACTCGCAACTCTCCTGTCATTTTTTCAACATCATCAACAAACATCATTATCGTGTCAAATTGAGGGAGTTCGAAAGCATCTGTCATTTGTTCGCGTGCAACAACCATATAATTACCAGTGAAAAGTTCATGCTTCAAAATTCCGCCAACAACAAATTCTGCAGTTTTGTCCTCAAGTGTCATTGTAAAGTGGTCACCAACTTTGACACCATACAAAACTGTGTATGAATAATCTAAAAATACATATCTCTCATCAGTATCAAGTCCCGCCGCCAAAATATTCCGCGTTGTTTGCTCATCAGTCACAAACTCAAAATCCGCACAGTTCAAAATTTCTTTGGTTCCAAGCACGTTGATACTTCTCTGTGCTCCTGCTATTTGTACTTTTGCTCTTTTCCAAATGACTGGAAAAGCAGCGTACACACCTGATATCTCTTCAAATTCCGACGAAAGTGTTTCATCTGTTGGCACATTTGAAACCAACACCATGTCCGAAAATTCCGATGTGAAAGTTGCATATATCGCTGTCGAAACATTCCATGCAACAAACAACATAACACACACCGTCATACCTAGCGCAATAATTTGAATTCCACGTCTTGATGATTGTGTCCTCGAAAGATTGATTGTAGCAATTTTAAACTCAGGACTGAGTTTTTTCAATTTTTTTGTTATTCTTTCAACCACTGACAAAACTGTTGGCGAGAATATAACTATCGAAACAATAATCAACAAAAATGCGACAATAGCGAAAACTCCGACGCTTGCTGTTTCCAGGATAAATTCAAAAACTAGACAAACAATTATCGAAACCAAAATGCACGCAAACATCACGAATTTGATTTTCCAATTTGATTTTGCAGTTGCAAGCAAATTTTCTCGCACGCTATGTCTTCTGGCAAGCAGCATAGGCAGAAAACCTGCAAACATCGAAACAATCATACCCAATGACATAGACAGCAAGAGGTTTGGAATTGACACCGAATATGTCATTACAGAGCTTAGCGTCCATTGCAAGAGAAATTTGTAGATTAAAACTGCAAGCGCTCCGCCTATCAACGATCCTGAAACCGCAAACATTGCAGTTTCAACCATGATAATTCCTGCTATCTGCTTTTTGGTTGCGCCTATTGACGACATCTTTGATATAAATGTTCTTTTTGGTTTTTCATTTGTAGCGAACAAAACTATTATTGCAGATATAGCAAGCAAAACCACTGCCGTTCCAACCAAATTTATCGGTGCTGTCAAAGTGTCTGCTTTTGAGGCGATACTCTTTTCATCGACCGAGTATTCCACTTTCATGTTTTGATATTCCGCAAGACCTTTGATTGTTTCGATTGTTGAGGGCACAGAAACCCCGTCTTTGA
>JAQUST010000018.1:12032-27017 GCA_028710495.1 Clostridia bacterium | reverse complement strand
TTTTAGTTGTTTTGCTTTTTTGCTTTTTAGCCGTTTAGCCGTTTAGCTGTTTAGCTGTTTAGCCGTTTAGCCGTTTAGCCGTTTAGCTGTTTAGCTGTTTAGCCGTTTAGCCGTTTAGCCGTTTAGCTGTTTAGCTGTTTAGCCGTTTAGCTGTTTAGCCGTTTAGCTGTTTAGCTGTTAAGCTGTTTAGCTGTTTAGCTGTTTAGCTGTTTGAATTTTACTTTGTTTCGAGCAACATATCGTTTTCTTGTATCCATCCTTTCTTTCGCATAAGTTCTGACATAAAGAAACAAACGACAGCTGGAATAATAATCATAAGTAACGCAATTCCAAGTCCGAGTTGCCAATCTGGAATGACTCCTGCACTTGCATCTATTGTTCCAAATATTCCGACTAGCCCTGATGTTCCCATACCACCGCCGGTTGCGTTGCAACGAAGCTTGAACACGCAAGTGGACAATGGCCCGACTATTGCACTGGCAACAATAGGTGGAATCATAATTTTCGGGTGACGCATAAGGTTTGGAATTTGAAGCATTGAAGTGCCTATGCCCTGAGCAATAAATCCGCCCCATTTGTTTTCTCTGAAGCTTTGCACTGCAAAGCCTACCATTTGAGAAGCACAACCCACAACTGCCGCACCACCTGCCAAAAGCATCGTGTCTGACGTTACGCCTGCGGCAATCGCTATCCAAATAGCCGCGGAGGAAGTTGGCAAAGTGAGCAAAACGCCCATTGTGACCGCAATAACAATACCCATAAAGAAAGGAGTGATTGCCGTTGCAAGTTCAATGCCTACTGCAATATACTCTACCAACTTTACGAATGGCCAAGCAACAAATATCGCAAGAATGGCGGTGAAAGACACCACCAACGGAACGATAATAATATCCATTTTTGTTTTGCCCGAAACCAAATTGCCAAGTTCAATCGCTATAACCGAAACGACATACGCTCCGATTGGATTTCCCGGAGCAAGGGCTAGAAGTTTTACAACGCTTCCCGCTTCTGCGGTGAAATAATTGCCATTCATAAAATTCATCGAAAACGCACCGACTAATCCTGCCACCATTGCTGAGAGTACTACAAGATTGCTACACTTGAGCATTCTGGCAATACCTGCGCCTATTCCTGCGCCCATAAGTAAGGAAGCCATCGAGCCAACCATAATAAGCGAATTTCCGACTATGAAGCCCGCATTTGTGCCTGCTGCAGTAATCCATGTGCCTATTTGTTTGATTATTGTGCCTGCAATAAGTGTGACAAATAATCCCTGCGCCATACCTGTGAACGCATCAATAAAATATCTCTTGCAAAGTCTTTTTATAGTTCTTTTCAGTTTTGACGCTGTCACATCCTCGTTTGTCAAAAACTGTCCGCTTCCCTTAGTTGCCATTTTACTCTCCTAAGATTTTTTCTATTGTAGCTATTGCAGCCTTGAAATTGTTTTCAATAATATTTCTGTTTACATTTTGGACTTGTGCAGCTTTCAACGGATTGATTTTCAAATCCTTTGACAAAATTGTCGCTGATGGTATTCCATTCTTTGCAAATGGTGTTGATGCAAAACCGTAAATCGAATTTATATATCCGCTGAAATTGTCAATTGGCATTCCCTGCTCCTTGGCTGCCTCGACACATAATGATACTAGTTCGCTGTCATAACTTTGTGCGTGAATTGCATCTTTGGACACAACGGTCAATGTTTCATCCAAGATTTCTCCAAAGTTGATTGCGACAGGATTTACAAAAAAATTCTCTTCTTTTTTGTGCAACTCAACAAATTCCTCTGCTCCGCCGTGTCCTGCATTGTCTGCAGAAAATGCAACAAAAATCACTTTGCAATCTGAAGGTATCATATCTTTGTCAACAAAATACTTTACAGTGGCAAGTGTAGTTGAGACACCGAATCCGTTGCCGTCTTTCACTCTCTTTTTTGATAATGAAATATAACCGACTAGTGCAGCTATTGCAACTACAGATAACAAAATCGGAAGCACTGTCAACCCGACTATTTCTGAAGGCACATCAGGAACTACACTCATTTTTATGATGCAAAACACAACAAACAAAACTAGGCTGATAAGCGCGCCCAACATAATAGACGGCATTATATTCACTTTTGTTTCAAAATTGTTGCCCAAAGGACTGTCGTAGTTGCAAGACACTATTACCGTGCGTCTGACTTCAGACTTTGGCTCAAGCACGCTTACTACATTGTAGGATACTTTTTTGGGATATAATTTTTTGAACCATTGAAAACCCAGTATTAGCGATAATATAACAACTACCCCTGCTATAAATAGAAATAAGGTGACAGCGGTCATTATAACTCCGCCCGCATTCGGCATTGAAAAAGATGCAAGATATAATACCAAACAAATTGCATACCAGACTCCAAGCACGAAAAAGCTTCCTCGACCTCTCAAAAATCTGCTGTCAACAGGTTCAAGCCGACTTGGAGCAAGCAACGATGCTTGTGAGAGTTCACGTAACATCCTCGCTCCGCGTTTCTCGCCCCAACCTCCTGCGGTTCGCGCAGTGTGGCTGTTCAGCTTTTTTGCAGTCGCTTCAATATAATCACAATAGTCAACGATATCTTCCATATCGATTTCGCTACTGTGTTTTTTTGAGCGGGTAAAGCCAATTTTTTTGACTCGGGCGGAAGTCGCTTCATCTTTCAATTCCACCGCTTCTTTTTGCTCGATTTCAAGCTCTTGCTCTGCTGGCTCTTGCTCTGCTAGCTTCTGCTCTTTTGCAACAGAAACTTCTTCATCCGAAGCTCTCAAAGCGTTGTCAGCCATATTGTCAATGTTTATTGATTCTTTTTCGAGCGCGTCAACTTGTTCATTTTCCGCATTTTCCTTATCTTCACTTTCCTTTTGGGCAAGCATCTTTAAGGCAAGCTTCTTTTCAAGTTCAAGAGCTTTTTTTTCAAGTTCTTTTTCCTGTTTTTTTGCACTTTTATCTCTCATTTTTCTCACTCATAAAACAGCAAATCCGCATAATTCGGGTAAGGCCAAATGCCCTTGTCACAGATTAGTTGTAGTTTGTCTACAGTTTCGCGAAGAGTTGTCAACGCCGGCACTATCAAATCTCGGTGCAACATTGCTTTTGTGCATACATCCATATCTTCACTTGTTTTGGCTGTGGCGCATTCAAGCGCGTCTATACGCTCATTCAATTCACAGAGCAAAGCATCAATTTGCCTCATTAGTTTGAGTTGAACTGCGCCCAATCCGTCCGCCGCAGAAAGCTTCGCAAATCCTCTTGCAAGCTCGCCTTCATAACGCATTACTGCTGAGAGTATTTGCGTTTTCGCAATGCTTAATGCAGTCATCGCTTCAATATGCAAAGTCTTTGAATAGTCATCTAAATAAATTTCGTGACGACTTATAACTTCTTTCTCGCTCAAAATATTGTTGCGTTCAAGCAATTCAACCACTTCGGGGCGTAGCATCGCATTGAATGCGTCGACACTGTTTGTCAGATTGCAAAGTCCGCGTTTTTTCGCTTCTTCTTTCCATTCATCAGTGTAGTTGTTGCCGTTGAAAATAATACGGCGATGTTGCTTGATATACTTCAAAACCACCGTTGATATTATGTGGTCGAAATCTTTGTCTTCATCGTGCGACATTGCGTATTCAATTTCATCGCTTATTCTGTGAAGCATTTCGGCGGTTATCGTGTTTAGAACTATATTTGCCGTCGCAAGCGACTGCGATGAACCGACCATACGAAACTCAAACTTGTTTCCCGTGAATGCAAACGGCGACGTGCGGTTGCGGTCACATTCATCCTTTTTCAAGCGGGGACTGTTTGGAACGCCCATTTTGAGATATTCCTTGATGCGTTTGATGCCTTGCGCTCCGTTTTCGAGATTTTCAAACATTGACTGAAGATTTTCTCCTACATAAATCGAAATGATTGCGGGAGGCGCTTCGTTGGCTCCTATACGCAAATCATTGCCAGCACTTGCCGTGCTCATACGCAACAAGTCCTGATATTCGTCAACTCCGCCGATAACTGCAAGCAAGAACAACAAGAATACACGATTGCTTTCGGGAGTACTTCCCGGCTCTAAAAGATTTATTCCATCATTTGTGCATAGCGACCAGTTGTTGTGCTTTCCGCTTCCATTGACACCTGCAAACGGCTTCTCGTGAAGCAAACAAGTGAGATTGTGGTGGTTCGCAACTTTTTTCATCATCTCCATGATGAGTTGATTTTGATCGACAGCTATATTGACTGAATTATAAATTGGCGCAAGCTCGTGTTGCGATGGAGCAACTTCATTATGTTGCGTTTTGGCCGTTATGCCGAGCATCCATAGCTCCTCGTTGAGGTCTGCCATAAAGCACAAAACACGCTCTTTTATATTTGCATAATACTGGTCATTCTTTTCCTGTCCTTTTGGTGCTGGCGCGCCAAATAGTGTGCGTCCAGTGAACCGCAAATCATCGCGTTGGAGGTACATTGATTTGTCTACAAGAAAATACTCCTGCTCTCCGCCTACGTTCGCTACTACTTTTTTCGCTTTTATTCCGAGAAGCTTAAGCAGGCGTCTGCCCTCAACATCAAGTGCTGCCATTGAACGCAGCAAAGGGGTCTTCTTGTCCAAAAGTTCTCCCGTGTAGGCACAAAATGCTGTTGGTATGCAAAGCACTCCCGAACCGTCAATGGATTTTTTTATGAATGCGGGCGAACTGACATCCCAAACCGTATATCCTCGCGCTTCAAAAGTTGCGCGAATTCCGCCTGATGGAAAACTTGAAGCATCGGCTTCGCCTTTGCTCAGGCTTTTGCCTGTGAACTCTAATATTGTGTTTCCGCTACGATCTATCGAAATGAAGCTGTCGTGCTTTTCTGCTGTTGAGCCTGTGAGCGGTTGGAACCAATGGGTGTAGTGGGTTGCACCTTTTGACATAGCCCAGTCTTTCAATGCGTTTGCCACTTTGTCGGCAAGAGCCATTTCAAGCTCTCCGCCACTTTCAATGATTTCACGCAATGCATCGTAATCCTCACTTGCCATATACTCGCGCATAACAGCATCGGTGAAAACATCACAAGCAAAAAAGTCTGTAATTTTTTTGTCCTCTGTAAGTCTCTTTGTCATTTTGGCCTCTTTTAGTGATTTACTATAATGATTTATTATAATATTATTATTAAATAATAGCAAGTGCATAAAATACAATATTGACTATCGAATTATTATTATTGTCTATATACTAATTTTCATCTATATTGGTAATTAGCATAAGTATATTTGCGTGATAAGTTCGTTCACAAAAACAATTATGATTTTTGATTGATTACTATATTTTCAGCTTAACTCTTTGTTTTTTACTTAACTTTTTTTCAATCATAAATCTATGTTTTTTTGCTCATCTTAATTTTATCTTAAATCTTTGTTTTTCGCATATTCCCATCTTTTTCTCAAATTTTCTTTTTTAGTATTTCAATGGATTTTCAAATGCAAATCCGTATATGCAAATTGTTATTTTTATAAAACAAAAGCCACCCGATTTGAGTGGCTTTTGAATTTTATTGTTTATTGTTTTCCTACATTGTGACCAAGAAGAAACGAAGTGCAAACAAGATTGCGATAACCAAAACAACTGTATCATTCTTGAGGAATGAAATGAAGTCTGCCTTGCTGCGAATTGAACATGCTTTCAAGATAATGTATGAAATCATGCCGATACCAATTCCGTTTGAAATTGAATATGTGAGTGGCATCATAATGACTGTGAGGAATGCAGGAATGGCTGCTGTCATATCACTAAAGTCAACTTCCTTGATGCTCTTGAGCATCAAAACACCAACATAGATAAGTGCCGGAGCTGCTGCTGCGGTTGGAATTATTGATGCAAGCGGGCTTAAGAACATTGCAATCAAAAACATACCTGCAACTATTACTGATGAAAAACCGGTTCTTGCACCTGCTGAAACACCTGCTGATGATTCAACGAATGTTGTGACGGTTGATGTACCAAGTATACCACCTGCAACTGTTGCCAATGAATCTGACATTAAGCATTTTCCTAAATTCTTTGGATTGCCATCCTCTTCAAGCATTCCCGCTTCTGCCGCTGTACCTTGGAGTGTGCCGAATGTGTCAAACATGTCAACTAAGCAGAAAGTGATAACCAAAAGAACAATTGAAAGTGCTGCGCCTGTTGTCCAGTACTGGAAGCCTTTGAAGGCTGCGCCGAAACCAACCTGTCCAAATGCAACAAATGTATCTGCTGGATTTATTATGCTTTGGAAAGCGGTAAATGCTGCTGGGTTGCCAATATTAAAGAGATAATAAAGTGCAGTTGAAATAACAATGCCCAAAATAACTGAGGCTTTTTTGAGTGGAGTTTTTGAAAGAATACCAATTGAGAACAAGCCCAAAAGTGCAACGATTGCCGGTGTTATTGAATACCAAGTTGCACCGCCTGTGTATACGTTGAGGTTTACGAATTGAACCAAAACATATTGATTTGTTTCAATGATACCTGCGTTTTGCATACCAATGAATGCAATAAATAGACCAATACCTGCAGGAATTGCTTTCTTCAAGCAAGCTGGCATTGACATTGCAATCTTTTTGCGAACGCCTGTGAAGGATAGAACCATAAAGAGTGCGCCTGCAACCAAAATGATTGACATACCTGCTGAATATGCTTCAGGTGTGAATGCGGCTGCTGAGCCAAATCCAAAAAGCATAAATGAAACGAAGAAGAAGGAGTTGAGTCCCATGCCAGGAGCTTGCGCAAAAGGCATTTTTGCAAACAATGCCATAAGCAATGTTCCAATTATTGCACCAATTGCTGTTGCAATAAAGACTGCTGACCAAACTACTTGAATTCCACCGCTCATTTGACTTGGGTTGACAATCAAAATATAGCACATTGCAAAAAACGTTGTTAAACCGCCAATAATTTCTGTTTTGAACGTGCTTCCTGCGGCAGTTATACCGAAGAACTTGTCAAGCTTTGAAACAAATGGGGATGGATTTTTTGCAGCTGCTGCATCATTTGCTGCTGGAGCTGTGGTTTCTTCAACCATTTGCTCGTTTTCTTTTTTGCTCATATAATACCTCCAAGGTGTTTTATTCGTTTTGTAAGCCTTTTTGAAAATAAAAAAAGACTAGTATCTTTTGATATAGCCAATAAAAACGAAAAGCGTGACCAATGATACTAGTCATACTAAAATCCAATAGTCGAGCATTTTAAGGCGCTCGGTAGAAACTCTGGAACCATATCTTCCGATTATACTGGTATATTAAATTGATAATAGAATTCTATATATTTTTTATCATAATGTCAACTAGATTGAATGCCATTTCAATAATATTTTGCTAATTTTCGACATTGTTTTTTTTGTTATTTTTATAGCCTTTATTGACCGCGATTTTCTGCAATTTTGTAAGAATTAGCTTTCAATTTTTCTTCTTTTTTCGCTTCTATATTGCTAAATTTGACTTGTACTTTGCATTTTATTGCGTTATAATGAGTACAACAAAATTTACAAGGAGATGTTATGAGCGAAAAGAAACCTGGAAAAGCAGGAAAACGCGCGTTGGCTGGAATCGTCATGGGTTTGCTTGGCAAAGGAATCCGTTATGGCTATAAATGCGATGACAGAATTCGCGCCAATCTCGATGGAATAGGAGATGAATTCACTATCAAACTTATGGTGAATCCTGTTGGCCCTGCAATGTTGTTTGGAAAAAAGGACGGAGTTGTTTTTTCGCATAAATGCGAGATTGACGCTGTCGCCGATATTACACTTGCTTTCAAAGGCATTGACGGCGCATTCAAAATGTTTACCGGTCAAATGGGCTTATCCGCGGGCTATGCACAACATCGTTTCACTGTTAAAGGCGATTTATACAAGGTGCTGTCAATCGTACGCATTATGAATATTGTTGAGGCGTATCTTTTTCCAAAGATGCTTGCAAAAACCCTTATGAACCCAGTCCCAAAAAGACAAGTCAATATGCTGCGCTTTTACGGCGGAACGCTGTTTAGCAAATAGGAGGAACAATTATGCTACCAAAATATTATGAATTTTTGAACTCAGTCAAAATTATGTCGGGAGAAAAAGCTCTCGAAAATATACCTCACGAACTTGATATGTTAGGCGCAAAAAAACCAATCATCTTGACAGATGCAATATTGGCAAAAACAGGCGCTCTTGACAAACTGACAAAGGTTTTTGACGGATGGAAAATGGATGTCAGCGAAGTTTTCACTGATATACCACCTGATAGCTCAATAAAAACTATCAACCACATTGCAGAAATCTTCAAAGAGAAAAAGTGCGATGCAATTCTTGCGCTTGGCGGCGGAAGCGTTATTGACACAGCAAAAGGGCTTCGCATTGTTATTGAACAAGGCGGAGACGACGTTATGGCTTATATGGGACTTGAATCCCTTCCACGCAAAAAACGCGTTCCTTTCGCTGTCGTTCCAACCACAAGCGGAACGGGAAGCGAGTGCACAAACGTTGCTGTCATCGCAAATCCTGACAAAAACGTCAAAATGGAGTTCATCAGTTATGACTTGCTCCCCGATTTTACCGTTATAGACCCTGCAATGACTGAAACTATGCCGCCAAAAATCACCGCCAACACGGGCGTTGACGCTCTTGTCCACGCCGTTGAAGCATACACCTGCCTGCAAAAAAATCCGATGTCGCAAGCTTATGCTTTTGCTGCTATGCGTCTTATCGTGAACTATTTGCCGAAAGCTGTTGCTGAGGGCTCAAACAAGGAATACCGCCTTGCAATGGGCAATGCCGCCACAATGGCTGGCATCGCTTTCTCAAATTCAATGGTTGGCATTGTTCACGCAATCGGTCACGCACTCGGAGGCGTAGCGCACGTTCCACACGGTATTGCAATGTCAATTTTGCTTCCACATTGCATGCGCTTCAATCTTGAAACACTTAAATCCGCATACGGCGAACTTTTGTTGCCTCTTGCAGGAGCAGAAGCGTATGCTTCAACTCCAAAGGAAGAACGCGCAGAAAAAGCTATTGAGTTCGCCACTGATTTCATCAAACAGTTTGAAACTGTCGGTTTGCCAACTACCCTTTCGGCAGCTCGTGTAACAGAAGACCAATTTGAAGCTATTGCAAAAACAGCCGTAAATGACGGCGCAATCATCGTCAATCCATTTATGGCGACAAAAGAACAAGTCATTGAAATTCTGAAAGCAGCGTTTTAGTTGCCTGAATTTGCGCTATAATTTGATTTCTTTCTTTAATATTATCAATCACTTATACGCAAATTTTGAACGAATTGACATATAATTTCCAACAAAAAACCGCATACATTGCGGTTTTTCTTATTCGACTTTCTTAGTGTAGACAAAAAAATGATTAAGTGTTATTATTTGATTAATAATTAATTTACAAAGTTAATTATTAATTGTGAATTAAGAGGACAAAAATGAAAATTACAATAATAGCCGACGTTCTTGGAAAAGAAAACAACGGCACTACAATAACTATAACAAGACTAATAGACAATTTGAGAGCTCGCGGCCACGAAGTTCGAGTTGTCGCCCCGGAGGGAAGCGGGCACGGCGTTGAATATCCTTTGCCAAAAATCAACTTTCATATTTTTAATAAATATATCGCAAAAAACGGCGTCGAACTGGCACATTCTGATTTGAAAATTCTTACAAAAGCAATTTACGGCGCAGATGTCGTTCATATTGTTATGCCGTTTAGCGTCGGTATCAAATCTGCTGAAATAGCTGAATATGGCGGAATTCCTATTACCACAGCTTTCCATTGCCAACCTGAAAACATTACTTCACATATCAAAATGAAAAATTTTATGCCTGCCAATAATTTGGTGTACAAAATTTTCTACGAATTCCTTTACAAAAAATCAAATCACGTGCACTGCCCAAGCCAATTTATTGCGAACGAACTCAAAAAGCATCATTACAATATGAAACTTCACGTCATTTCGAATGGTGTTGACCCAGTATTCAAAAAAACCGAAGTTGAAAAACCGAATGAGTTTAAGGACAAATATTGTATTATGTTTAGCGGGCGTCTTTCTCATGAGAAGCGTCACGATTTACTCATAAATGCAGTCAAACAATCAAAATATTGCGACCGTATTCAACTTATTTTCACAGGTTGCGGACCTCTTGAACACGAGATAATAAAACAAGGCGAAAATCTCAAAAACCCGCCAATCATTAAGTTCTGTTCAAAAGAGGAGCTTGTCGAAATTATAAACTACTGTGACTTATACTGTCACCCTTCCGATATCGAAATTGAAGCTATTTCGTGCTTAGAAGCAATTACTTGCGGACTTGTTCCAATAATATCAGACAGCAAGCGCTCCGCAACAAATGATTTTGCGCTAAGCGATAAATGTCTTTTTAAACACGGGAATCCTAGAGATTTGGCGAAAAAAATCGACTATATGATAGAACATCCAGAGGAAGTTCAAAAGCTTAGCGAAGAATATGTAAAGTATTCTGAGCAATTCCAAATTGATAATTGCATAACTAAGATGGAAGAGATGTTCCAAGAAGCTATTGAAGAAAACAAAGCAAAAAAAGTTGAAGAATAAAACTGTAAATTTATCTATAATATGAAAAACAACCACATATTTATGTGGTTGTTTTTTTCTGCTGTTTTTTTGCTGCAAATAATCAGAAAGCCTATTGCGCGAAATATAATAATCTAGTATAATATTATTGTATTTAATTTTGTCGGCATAACATAATTACTATTTGGATTAGAGTCCAAAAATGATTTTGCAGACTGTATATTACGCATAAGTAAATTTTGATGATGTTTAGCATTATAGAAAAAACAAAAAATTCTGTGCTTCAAATATGAAGAAAAACTTAAAATTTTTCTTAAATTTTGAACTCTTGCGAGTAGTATTGCACTTATCAGCAGAATATTATGCAAATAACTTAAATTGTTGCTGAAAATATATAGCAGATGTTGTTAAAATATATAAGCAGAATAGTTGGGGCAAGCTGAACGTGATGCATATAACTTAAATTGTTGTTTATTTTTGAAAAGTATAAGTTGAATATATATGTAAAAATATGTAAAAAAAGTTATTAGGGGTGAGTTATGAAAAAGCAATCGTTGTGCTTATTGTTTTGTCTGTTATTTATCTTGTGCGGTATGATGACCGCATGTTCTGCTGATATAACATATTTTAATATTACAGTTCCGTCTGAAACCGAAGGGTATACCATTTCGCCTGAAAACGCACTGGTAATAGGCAACAATCAAGATATATATTCAGCTGAAGCGAACTCCGATTGGGTTTTTAATGTGTTATTGGAAACTGGCTATGACATCGACTCTGTACATGTTTTGGCAAACGGTGTTGAATTGACTGGAACGCAAAATTCAGACACCGTAAACAGTATTAAATATTGCATAGAAAACGTTGACAAGGATTTTTCTCTAGAAATCTCGGTGTCTCTTGAAACAAGACATCTTGAAGTAGCTTTTGGCAACGAATTTATGGACAAATATTCTTTGGATAATTCTACAGTCGAATTTTTGAGAACTGTATCACTAATCAATATCTATCGTTACGACTTGGCAACGGGAGTAACTGGAGCGAATATATTTTCAATTTCTGCCAAAAATCTTTTCAACACCCAAGTCAATAAAAATATCTCCGGTCTTTTGCACGGGGATATAATATTAATTGAACTTGTTGCTGTTGCTGACGCTGATTTGTTTGCGCATACCGCATACACGACTTACTACGAACATAGCGTTTTAGATGGAAATAATAACCAAATGATTAACACAGAATGGTGCTTCGTGCAAAGAACTTTGTCAGGTGAAAAAGTTGTTGCGCAAACAAATCCGGGCGGAGCGCAAATCATTCTTGTTGCAAACTTTGACGGAACTATTGATTTTGCGAATTATCCAAATGATATTTATAATCAAGAAAACATTTCTGTTCAAAACAATACTGTTTCCGCTTCAATTTCCAGAATAGGCGGAGACGAATATTCCGCAACGAGTCCATCTGAATTTAGTTGTTGCAGTTTCTCCGATTTTTTATGGCTACCAAGTCAAGGGAACTACTGTTTCAACGTCAATTCAAATCCATTGATTCCCGAAGATATAGAAGGCATAGCTGTTTTTGTCAATGGTCAGGAACTTGCCAAGACTCCCGGTGAACTCGCATACATTCCAAAAGATGACTACACCGGAGCTGTGGGCACAGAAAGCTATGACTACTGTATTCCACTTTCAACTCTTCTTTCGGGAGCAAAAATTGAAATATCGTTTGAGGTTCGTTTTATACAAGTTAATACTGAACATTATATGTTTGATATTGAGACATCCAACTTTTCTGACGACTTGAATAATAACGTTGATATCACATATTACAATTTATTCTGTGGTTCAAACCTTCAAAATGCTATGATAATTTCTCCCGAGGTTAATTCGGAAACTTTTTGCGAGCATTCAAGTTTCTCAGCTAGAATTGAGCTTTCAAAGGGATTTTTTGTTGCTGACACAAACCTCGATTCTTTTGTTGCCTTATTACGCTGGGATAATGCTGTCCACGCTTATGTGGTTTTGACAAGCGGCTTTAATGTTGAATATGTCAATGACGGGAATAATTCAGATATCGTTGTGTCCGTAAATTCTGATCAAATAACAGGCGACATGCGAATTGCACTCAATGGCAACGTTGTTCAAAGAGAAACATTCAATGCCACATTGCCTGTTTCTGAAAATGATACGGTTTACTTTCTCAATTCGTCCTCAGCGTGGGTTGAAGTCACTGAAGCAAATAAAACAATCACACTTGATTATGACGAGGAAGTTATTTTGAAGATTGTTCCTGGCGATGCGACAGAACGTTGGTTTGTATTTAGTTTTTCAGACGACGAAAACGAATCCTTGTTTGTTGATTATTTTTCGTTAGGAACGATTTATGCAATGAATTCTGTCAGCTCATCAGATGGTAATTATTATTTCTACATTGCTCCCGCACGCGCAAATTACGTTGCGACTCTCTCGACTAACTAATTATGAAAACTAACATAAATACTTTATTTTAGGGGAACTATGGAAAACATAACAAAATTACTTCTTGAAATGGAAGATGTGCCATACGCAGATTCATCGCACAAATTTTTTCCTCTTTTGGAAAGAGAAACTATTCTTGGAGCAAAAAGTACTCCGATTAAAAAACTTGCTAAGGAATTTTCCAAAGATGATGAGAAATTCAAGTTTCTTGCCGAATTGCCGCATAAATATTATGAGGAAAACAACTTGCACGGTCTTTTGCTTAACTCAATCGATAATGATATCATCGTTGTTCTTGACTATGTAGAAAAGTTTTTGCCTTTTGTAAACAACTGGGGAACTTGCGACTCAACCGTTGCTTCTCTGAAAATATTTAAAAAGTACCCCGAAACTGTCTATGCACGGGTTTTGAAATGGCTGGACAGCTCTCATACATACACAATCCGCTTTGGCGTTGTAACCTTGCTCAGCTATTTTCTTGATAATAATTTCGATAAGAGCATATTTGAAAAGCTGACAGCGCTCAAGGGCGGTGAATACTATGTGGACATGGCAATAGCCTGGTACTTCAGCGTGGCGTTGGTTAAGCAATATGACCAAACCATTGGGTTTATTGAGAGCAAATCACTGAACAAGTGGGTACACAACAAATCAATTCAAAAATCAGTCGAAAGCTTCCGCATCAGCCATGAGAAAAAAGCTTATCTGAAAAGTTTGAAAATCAAATAGGACAATCATGGCTACTATTATTTATTTTTCCGGCTCAGGCAACGGTTTTTTTCTTGCAAATGAAGTTGCAAAAGCAACAGGAGCAAATCTTGTTTCATTGAAAAATGCACCTTCCGTCATTGAAGATGAGGAAGTGGGTTTTGTATTTCCAAACTATTGCGGAGATATCCCCACATTTGTCTTTGATAAATTGAAGGAGATGAATTTCACCGGCATAAAATACTGCTACTTTTTGCTGGATGCGGGATTGAGCGATGGCTTCGCTAAAAACACTATGCAAGACTTGCTGAAAGAAAAAGGCATAACTTTGAATTACTATGACTTGCTTTGTTTTTCATCCAACTTTTTCACAACGATTGTTAATGTAAGTCAAAAGAAAAGAGAAAAGCTGAATAAGAGAGCCACAGACAAACTGCCGCTCGTGATTGAAAATATAAAAAACCGTATTTCACTTCCTATAAAAAAGAAGAATGGCTTTCTTGACTTCAACAAAAAAATCGCTTACTTTTTTATAGTAAAATTCCTTCGGGGAGAACGAAAAATCGCCACTTCAGACTGCATAGGATGCGGTCTATGCGAGAGCCTATGTCCAACACACAATATCAAAATTTCTGATGGGAAGGCTGTTTTCGGAAATGATTGCACCTATTGCTATTCGTGTTGCCATTGGTGTCCGACTGGCGCTGTCAAGTTCGGCAGAATCACTATCAAAGGGCTAAAACAATATCGAAATCCAAATGTTGATTCCAAAGATTTGATATAAAAGCTTACATCTACATTATTTCTTATTTATGTTAGTTTTGAGTTAATTTGCATTTGAATGCAATAAACATTTTTCTAAAAAAATAAAAGGCACAAAATTGCGCCTTTTATAATATTCGTTTACCGCCACTTTCTTGCGTTGATTTTATTCTTCTAGAGTACTGTTTTGATTTTGCATTCCGTCATCTGCTAAAGTATAGTGGAAATAGGCTACCTGCTCAAATGCTGCCGCAATAATCGACATATGAAGAAGCGTTCCTTCTGCGTCGCTTTTTACAACAAGTCCATATCCGACTTTGTCTTCAGAACTGAGATAAAATTTTGCGCTCTTTTCTTCATCTTCTCTGTTCATAGCTTTTTCCTCCTTGACTTTATATTTTCATTATACTACACTAAAATAAATAACATCGTTGTATTTGCAACGAAATGAGGTTTTTATGAATAATT
>JAQUST010000018.1:0-11932 GCA_028710495.1 Clostridia bacterium | reverse complement strand
GGATGAAGGTATCTTGACTTTCAACAAAAACCACTTCAGTCTTATTTGATAGAGTTCCACTCCAGGCTCATTGGTAATCTTCGACTTCAGGATTATTTAATGGCTTTCCACTGTTGTATTCCGTTTTATTTGTTTCAATGCTGTTAAGACGTATAGACAAAATGTCATTGCACGAAATGTGAGGAAACATTATGAAAGAAAAATTTTGTTTTAATACCTTGTTGTCTGAAGCAGTTTGTGAAAATAAAAAAATAATAATCTGCCCCGACAGCTTTAAGGGGACAATGAACGCAACTACTGTTGCAGATATCATTGCAAAAGAAATTAAAATAAAAAATCCTTACGTTGATATTTTGGAAATGCCGATTGCCGACGGAGGCGAAGGCACTCTTGATTGCTTCAAACAAATATTGGACTGCGAGATAAAAAGCTCGAATGTTAAAGATGCTTTCTTTAAGCCTATTGATGCAGAATATGTCGTACTCCCAAATGGCGTTGCTGTTGTTGAAGTCGCAAAAATCGTCGGGTTGTATCTGATAGAAAAAAAGAATCCGTCACTCACCTCAACTTATGGCATAGGCGAAATAATCAGAAAAGAAGCCAAACTCGGTCATAAGATTTTGCTTGCTTTGGGCGGGAGTTCAACAACTGACGGCGGGGCGGGAATTGCTGCAGCTTGCGGAGCTAAATTTTTTAACTTCCAAGGTGAGGAATTTATTCCAATAGGCTGTACACTTTGCGAAATAGAGCGAATTGACACCGCGAATATAATAACGACAGACATAACTTGTTTGTGTGATGTCAAAAATCATTTATATGGAAAAAACGGAGCCGCATATGTCTTTGCTCCGCAAAAAGGAGCAGACGAAAATATGGTTGATGCTCTCGACAGAGGCTTACAGCATTATTCAAACAAAATCAAGGAATTTATTGAAATCGATATATCAAAGCTTGAAGGCGGTGGCGCTGCCGGAGGTATAAGTGCCGGATTGGTTGCATTTTTTGGCGCAGAAATAAAATCGGGTATTGAAACGGTTCTTGATATAATAAAATTTGATAGTCTGCTTGAAAATGCTGCCTTGGTTGTCACGGGTGAAGGGAAACTTGATGATACAAGTTTTTCAGGCAAAGCAATTGGAGGCATCATAAAGCACGCAAAGGCGCATAATGTGCCAGTTGTCGCAGTTTGCGGACAAATTGCCAACAAAATATCACTTGAAGAACACGGGCTTGCTGCGGCTTTTTCAACCAAATCTGCAAACAAATCCTTTGAGGAAGTAAAAGTTAGTTGCGAACAGGATTTGCAGAAAATTACCCAGGAAATTTTGAGAATATAAATAAATAACCTTGCGGTAATAGCAAGAATGCAAATATATTTGACAACACTTTTTGACTGTGTTATTATATTTCAGCATTAGATAGAAATGTTATGCTTCAATTTCAATATAACTGATATCTTTTGCGACATTACGATTTGATTTGTTGAGACCCATTTTGAACAAAACAAATCGTTTCATAAAATATTTTGAAATTCGGCTATGGAGAAGTACCCAAGTGGCTGAAGGGGCTCCCCTGCTAAGGGAGTAGTACGAGAGAATCGTAGCCAGGGTTCAAATCCCTGCTTCTCCGCCAAAACGAACCGCGTTTGAACACTAGCGAAACGAAATACATTTTCGTGAACGGAGTTTCAGGCGTGGTTTTTTCATTTCAAAAAAACAAGCAAAAAGAAAAAGTTTGAAACGACATTCATTATTGAAAACTTTATGAAAGGATTGATCTCTAAATACTTTAGTTATGTGCTTTTAACCGCATCTAAATTAAAAATATATTCATTGCTTATCTCTACGATATTATCATAAAATTGTATTGCATTTTTTAAGTCTCCAAGAAATTTATCATGGTGTAAAGCAATCAAATTTTAATATGCTCCCGATAGTTTCAAGTGAATTTGCACCATTTTTACATTCCAATTGCACTGATAATAATGTCATAAAAACTTGAACTTCGCAACATCGACCTGTACAATAAAAGAAAAAACGATTTTGAAAAGTTTTTATCTAATATTAGGTAAGATCTTTTTTGTTATCAAAATTAAATTTAAATAGGAGGAATGGAAATTGACTGAAACAGCGGGAGAATGGTACAATGAGTGGGAGTAAAGATGTCAGCGGAGGGGTTTTTAGAATAGATGATGAACGAAGTTTATCGGCAGATGGAATTCCGAATTCAAGAACAGATTTATGCAATAATGGCAAACTAATTCAGTCCAGATGGTATGGCCCTGATGGGAAAGCGGTTTTAAATAGAGACTTTGAACACCAAGATGCACATAAAAATCATATCTTTCCGCACGACCATAAATGGGATTGGTCAAAAGTTCCGCCAAGACAAGAACCCGAAAATTAAATTTAGGAGAAAAATGAATAATCAAAATAATCCGTATGAAAAAAATATACCCTCAAAATGCGCTGTTTGTAATAGCGATGTTTTGATTGACCAATTAGGTCATGGACTTTGTCCGATTTGCGGTTGGCATCAGAGTATTGACGGCATTGATTTTCCAAATAAAGTTCGTTATCCTAATGTGATTTCATTTAATAAAGCATTATTGCTATACCGAAAAGGAAGCCCTCTTAAAGCTTCTTTTGAAGATTTCATCGAGGGATTGTATTTTTACAGCGAAATGCATTTTGAATATCATTCAAGAAGTTTTGGAGTTTGTTTAAGAACAAAAAATCATTTAATTGAGTTCTATGAGAATGCCGTATCGGAAAGTCTCCAAAAATTTATTACAAAAGAAGAGTTTTTTAATTATGCAAATATTGACGGAATATTGCTAAAAGGTATTTGGGATGATGTAGAAAATGCATATTATATGGTTTGCGGTTAACATTATTATTTATTTAAAATAATTAGCAAACAAGGATTACAATAATGGTAAAAATAACCATATCTTTCCACATTTTCATGAATGGACAAATGGAATTAGGGGGAAAGAACATTTACCACTGGATTGGAATTGGAAATAAAGGAGTTGGATATGGTTAATAACCCGTATGAAAAAAATATAAAAACTAAATGCGCTGTTTGCCGCAAGGAAGTATTGATTGACCAGTTCGGACAAGGCTTATGTAATAATTGCGGTTGGGAACAAGATATAAATTCTTTGGATTATCCTGATAAAGTGATTTATCCAAATCGTGTTTCCTATATTAAAGCCGTACTGCTTTTCGGTAAAGGCAGACCATTACTTCCATCGTTTGACGATTTTATTAAAATGTTTGATTTTTACGGTGAATTAGAGCTGAAATATAAAGGAAGATGGTTTGGTCTAACTGCCAGTAATGGACATACTCTTGAATTTTTTGAACAAAAAATAATGAAATTCAAAAATATGAAAGCATAGAAGAATTCACAGAATATGCAAATATAGACGGCGAATTATTGAAAAAAAAGTGGGATGAAGTCGAAGAAGCAATTTATATGGAATGTACAACACGATAAATACTTAAAAAAAGATAAAATGAATTGCAGTTATATAAGGAATATAAATGAGTATAGAAAACAATAAAAAACAATTTTGTCAGTTATGTAATAATCAATTGAACGGCAATGAGAGCATATGTCCTCACTGTGGCTGGGTTCAACAATTAGATATGGATGAACCTGATAAAATACATTGGTCGTATAATTTCGTTTCATATAGTAAGGCAAAAAATTTATTATCCGAAGGGAAACCGCTAATTCCCGATTTTTCAGATTTTCTTAAATGTATGGAAATATATTCGGAATTGGAATTTTTTATAAACGATAATCACTTTGGAATAATAACGGATTCTGACAAAAAAATCCATTTTTATAAATGGAATGAAACGGATACAAAATACCAGATTTATTCAAACATACGAGAATTCGCGAATAAAGCAACTATAAATGGGGTTTTGCTGAAAAATCTTTGGAATCAAGTAACCAAATTCGGAACAGCAAGCTAAAGGAGTATTATGAATAGTAAACAAATATGGCCCGACGGGCCATTTTCTTTGCCTGATGAAGAGCAGTTTGAAAAACAATTAAAGAAACAGAAACTCGTTAGAAACGAATTTCCGACAACAGGCAAATACAATATGCCGCTTATTAAAAAGCAAAACTTAAATATATTGAAAATCGAGCTTTGGGGAATAAGCAAAGCAAAACCAAACGATGAAGAAAATACGAATAAAACCGTTCATTTTTTCACCTATGATTGGCTGTTTGAAAACGTCTATTCAAAACCCGACACGGCAATGGAAAAGCTTGACCGATATTATGCTCTGCTTACGCCGGATTTCAGTTTATATACGGATATGCCGCTTGCCCTGCAAATTTATAACACTTTTAAAAACCGTTGGTGCGGCGCATACTGGCAAAGTTTAGGCAAGAAAGTTATTCCTACTGTTGAGTGGGGCGACGAACAGTCATATGAATTCTGTTTTGACGGCGTAGAAAAGGGAAGCGTTGTAGCTGTTTCCACTTATGCAAGAGAAGATATAGAAGAAGGCTATTTGCCAGGTTACAACAAGATGCTGGAAGTTATTCAGCCGTCTGCAATCATATGTTACGGAGAACCTTTTGAGGGTATGAAAGGCAATATCAAGGCTATAAGCCCTTTCGATAAAGAAGAGCTTATAAAAAAGCTGGGATTCGATGAATATGCCAAAAGATATATGGAAGGCAGTTTGTATCCGACAAATTAGAGGTGCTGTATGAACGATTTAAAATTGACAATAGATCTGCTTCCCAGAGGCGCATGGGGGAACGATCTGAGCAAAACCCTGCCTAAAAAAGACTGGGATAAACTTAGAGAATTTTGTTACAAAAGATTCCATAATGCCTGTGCTGTATGCGGTGCAAAACACGTTGAATTAGACGCGCACGAAGTGTGGAACTTCGATAAACAGTCAAAAACTCAAACATTAGTAGATATAATAGCCCTATGTCCGAAATGTCACGGCGTCAAGCATATGAGAAACACCGAACGCATAGGTTTCGGCGAAAATGCGAAAAGACACTTTTGCGAAATAAACAAGTGCGATCTTATTACTTTTGCTAACCACTATGCAGAGCAGCAATTAAGATTTGATGATTTAAATGATGTTTTAAGGTGGAAAGTTATAGCGAATTTGAATGACCTCGGCGGCAGTGATATTGAAATACAGCAAATAATCTTATCTATAATAGAAAGCTCATATTCTGACATCGATTGGTCGGATCCGAAAAGCCGCGAATTTTTCAAGGAAACAGCGTATGATGATACGAAATCGGGGTTTATCCCAACACCTAAAATTCGGTGTATAGATATAGACAATTATTCGGGTACAATAACCATTGTGGCCGATTACGCAAATAAAATTGAATGGTTTTCCAATCAGGACATAATCAAAACAAAATACAATATTTGCGGAAAGTTTATAACAGATTTCAATGTGGAAAATCTGATTTGCAACGAAATAAGTTTCAAACTTACAGGTGATGGCGGCGAGGTTTACTCAAAAGCATTCAAACTTATTCCGTCATAATCAGTTTTTTAATATTTGGGAAAGCAAAACATTTTTCCTCGTGGCAATAAACTTAGATTTATTTCGGAGTAGTATTATAATTTTTTATAAGTTTGTTTATATTCGCCTACTTTTCTGCTCCAAAATCTAAGTTACAAGGGTTACGAGAAACCCAACAACTATCTCAATCGGAACTATCAAAAAATCAGGGGGTTAATTTACAGATGATAAAAAAATTCGAGTTGCCTAAAAACAATTGAATAATGCAAAAGGTTTTTTTGATCGCTATATCACAAACGCTTGATGTACCATAGAAGATTTTTTATCTTGAAAATTTTTGACTTTTTCATTTACACTACAGGGGCTGATTGCGTTTGAACACCTAAAACCATCAGAAAAGTGCCTATTTAGACTATATTTTTTGACAAGGGTTCAAATCTCTACTGCCCCGCCAAGTGAGACAGTGTTGAACCGTTTTGAGGAAACTCAAACAATTCAATGCTGTTTTTATTTTTAATTAGATTTATTATATTAACTTATCAGCAATTTCGTCGATTATAAATAGTTTTGGAAATATAAGTAAAAACCGCCCTGTTTCCAGAGCGGTTAATCTATATTAAGCATATTTCTCTCCTACAAGTACAATTAACCTTTAGGTGGATAAGGATCTTTCCCATAGGTGTTTCTTTCGCGTATTTCTCCATTTGTTTTATGAATAAATAATTCTGACTGTTGGTTTTGGGCTATTGCTTTAGCGTATTCGACTGCCTCAGCTTGAGTGTCAAATAGTTTAGTTGCTCTTGAATTGCCTGCGCCTTTAACTTGCCAATCTTCGCCATGCGGCGTAACGTGCTGATTTTTTCCCATGTTTTATACCTCCTTATTAGTAGTCAATTTTCATTGCTATAATTATTATAGACTATATATTGAGTTATGCTAATTAGTAAAATACCACATATAGTGCAGTTTTAATTTCCTCGAATATTTTGCCGTTTCGTTGTGGCGGAGCGGAGCAAAGCCCGAAGCGAAAGTCAACGGGAAAAATTATCGCTGGAAACTTAATAAACCTTATTGTTTGTCCGGGCGTTGTGATTGAACCCCAAAGTTTGGACACTTTTGGAGATGCATATCATTGCTCGGTGTTTTTTATGCAGATTTTCCGTTATATCGATGCTATACTTTTTCTTTTCAATCTTGCCATCCATCGTGCCGCACTCCTTTTCCACTTCGAGAACGCTGTAACCATAACTGTTATAAATCCACGCATTCCTTCTAACCGCAGGTTTCTAACCGACGCAGCTCCGAACTTTGCTACTTGGCCACTGCCGAAAGGCAAAATAAATATTCGGAGGTAAATCCTATGAAAAAAGAAGCTTCCAAAATCGTAGCGATTCATATCAATATGTATGTATCTAATCTAATCACACATAGAGTAACAAAGAAAATGTGACAATATATTTTCAAGGAGTAATTTTGCTTCATCAATTTAATTTTTGAAATATCGGAAATACTATTTGTATGAATAAAAACAAACTATCAACAGAAACTTCTCCTTATCTTAAAGAACACTCGACAAACCCTGTAAATTGGTATCCGTGGGGAAATGAAGCATTTGCAAAAGCAGTTGAAGAAAATAAGCCCATATTGCTTTCAATCGGATACAGTACTTGTCATTGGTGCCATGTAATGGCAAAAGAATCCTTTGAAGATGCTGAGATAGCCACTATACTCAACCGCTCTTTTGTTTCGATAAAAGTGGATCGTGAGGAACGCCCGGATATTGATAGCGTCTATATGGAAGCTTGCAAAGTTCTGACAGGCACGGGAGGCTGGCCTTTGACTGTATTTCTTACGCCGGACAAAAAACCATTTTTTGCAGGCACTTATTTTCCTAAACAAACGAAATACGGAACTATTGGTTTTATTGAACTTCTTCTGATAATAGAAAAACAATGGAAAAACAACAGAGAGGCTGTACTTAATAATGCGGAAGTCATCTCTTGCAATATAAAAACAGAAGAAGATAACTCCGTTCTTGAACAAGACGTTATAAAAATTCAATATCAGTATCTTAAAAAATCATTTGATCCGAATTACGGGGGATTCGGCAACTCACCTAAATTTCCGATGCCTTGCGATCTTTTATTTCTCGCAGAATATGGAAAAGAGCGCAAAGAGCCTTTTGCTTTAAGAATGCTCGACACTACGCTTGACGCAATGTATTTGGGAGGAATTTTTGATCATATAGGCGGCGGGTTCTCAAGATATTCCACTGATAATAAATGGCTTATTCCGCATTTTGAAAAAATGCTCTACGACAACGCTCAATTGATAAATATTTATACAGAAGCCTATTATTACACCGGCAAAGAAAAATTCAAAAACATTGCCGATTTTATTACTAAATGGCTTGTTTCAGAGATGCGTGGCATCGAAGGCGGTTTCTATTCAGCTCAAGATGCAGACAGCAACGGAATAGAAGGATTATACTATCTTTTGGACGTTGAAGAAGTAGAAAACGTTCTCGGGAAAGAACGCGGAAAAATATTTTCTGATGTTTACGATATAACGAAAGAAGGCAATTTTGAAGGAAAAAATATACCTAATCTGTTAAATTTGAAAAAATTGTTGTCCGAAAATCAAATACTTTCCGATGAACTGACAGCAATATATAACTACAGAAAAAATCGAATGGAACTGAAAATTGATGACAAATATCTGTCATTTTGGAATTCACTTGCTGTTTGTTCTTTCGCCAATTCGTTCCGTCGAACCCTGTCACAAGATTATATTAATCTTGCCCGAAACATATTTATTTTTATCCAAAGCCGAATGACCGATGAAAGAAAAGTATATTCATCTTATAAGGACGGAAAACATTCCGTATGCGGGGTCTTAGATGATGAGGCGTCTTATATTTCGGCATGCATTGCATTATACGGAGCGACATTTGACGAATATTACTTGAAGGAAGCCCAAACCCGTGTTAAGCAAGTAATAAATGAATTTTGGGATAAAAAAAACTGTGGCTTCTTTTTTACTCCGGAAAGCGGCGAGAAATTAATTATTCGGCGCAAGGAAGTCTATGACGGAGTCACCCCTTCGGGAAACTCTTTAATGTACGAAAATTTTGTGCGACTTTCTAAACTCTCCGAAAATCCCACTCAATATGAAGCAATGACTGAGAATTTGGAAAAATATTTAGACAGCCAGCAAAGTAACGGCTCTCGCGGTTATTATTGCTATGCGAAACTCTTGAAACAAAAAGGAAATATTATTGTCTGTGCGTTACCAGAAGAAATGCCGAAAGACAGGTTTATTTCAAACCAAAGAAAAAAACTTTTTTATTATGATAATGTTATCATAAAACGAGCTTCCACTACCTACAAATTGATTAACGGACAGCCAACTTATTATGTCTGTACAAACGGAACTTGTTTACCACCAACAAATATGATTTAACGCTTCCCAAAGTGTGACATAGTTTGCTATGTACTCGGCATTGAAGACATCATTTTAATTTTCTTATCTGTGCTTTTTATATATTTTTACTTCGCCAAATGAGACAGTGTTGAACCATTCTGAGGAAACTCAAACGATTCAATCTGTTTTTATTTTAGATGGTAATAAATACAATTTTTGAAATTTTTTGTTGTACGGTAATAATTAAAATTTTAGCCATTTTTCGTTGTACGGTAATAATATAATAGTACTAAGCCAAACATTTTATGGATTTACACATTCATACATGGGGATTTGTAAATATTACATAAATTTGTTGCGTTTTAGTGCTTTGTTATTTAAGAATTTTTGGCATAGATTTTCTCAAACACTGTTTTATATATTATAGTTGTTTTATTATTTAGAAATTTATATTATCCGAAGTTGTTTTATAACGCTTTCCGCCACCTTTAATTGATTAATTAGTTGAAGAATTTTTATCTTATTATTGAAAAAACCACAGAAGATAGACAAAATGAGAAGATAGACAATATGCAATCAGTTTTCAAAGAAATAGATAGCGAAATCGTTTTAATAAGCAAGTCTGATAAAAAATCTAAAAAACAAAACCCCGAACAACGTTCGGGGTTTTGTTTAAGTAGTGTTAATCAACTGCGGGAAGAGTGACATTTGTAGTTGTGAATTCAGTCACTTCCCATGTCGCCGAACCACTGCCTTCGCCGGCGACCACTCCAGTGATTGTGTATTGCATGCAACAATGGATTGCGTTGTCAACGTAATAATGCAACGAATAACTTGAGCCGCCGTAAGAAGCTTCGTAATAATATTCGGTGCAGGCACGTCCGCAAATGTTTTTCATTTCGCCGAGTTTAAGGTCTTCTTCATAGCCAACATACAAAGTCATAAACGTTGCGTATGTTCCGGTGTAAGCATCAAGGTCTTCTCCAGTGTAAACGTACGGTTCATCTTCTAAAGTCGTAGAAAGTTCCCACGAACTATCTTCTACTGTTCTGGTATAGCAGTTGTAGCCGCCAGCGCAGGCTACAAACATCGACGAATTTCCGCTATTGTCAAACATATAACCATTCGACGCCTTCGTCATCGTCATATCGTAAGACGTCGACTCTTCTTCGGAGGTCGACGTAAAGCGATAAGTAATGCGGTAAGTTGCGGGCATATTCGATTTGATATCCTCAGTCGTAAATTCAATTACTGCATCGTCATCGTCTTCATCGTCGTCGAAATCGTCAAACTGATCGTCAACTAGATTCTTAAGTTCATCAAGCTCACCGCATGCGCAAAACATGCCGAGCATCGTGACTGATACAACTAAGACTAGGATTATTGATAAAATCTTCTTGATATTTTTCATAAATAATAACACCTCATATTTTTCTATTTGTTAACATTTTACTGTTGCAAACTCCAAAATGCAACTGAACCTACTGTTCATACTAGTAAAAAAAAGGGTGAAAAGAGGGTGAAAATGATTTATGAAAGTTTTTCATTGAGTTCGGTGCGGCTTGAAACGCCAAGTTTTTTGTAAACCGAGGTACGTTGGGTTTTTATGGTGTCGATGCTGACAAACTGCGCTTGGGCAACTTCTTTGACGGTCTTACCTAACAAAAACTGTTCGGCGACTTCAATTTCGCGCGGAGTGAGTCCGTACATTTCGTAAAGTTCGGCTTTGTTGGATACTATATCGTAAACAGCGTATTCAGACTGATCTTCGGTGTCGGATATGGACGGCGACCAATGAGTTGTCATGACTAAAATCAAAAGCATTGCCAAAAATGCGATAAGCATAGTGACATTCACAAACGCGTCCGAAAAATTCGAGGCGAGATACGGCAACAGAATTGCGCCCACGCCTCCGACGGAGTTTGCGCCGATCGTTACGATTTTTATATATTTTGCGGATTTGTATTTGCGCATTATGTGGCAGCAAACGTAATACATGTTTGTCATACACATCATAAACACCACTCCGCCCGCGGCTGTCGCTACGTAATAAAACACCGGATTCAGTTGCGCAAGGAAGTAGCTTGCTATGGCAAAAACCGAAGCCCCCACCCCTATGTTGAGCGTCACGGATACAGGACTTTTAAGATAGCGGTATACTGCCCAGTATACTGCAGCGGTGAGCGCGCTCGCGGTGTAATATGGTATAACGTAATTATAATAGGTCAATGCAGCTTTATTTACGATACATAGAGTCGCGCCGTAACCGAATAGTCCGCCGGCGATCGTGAGAACAACCGATATGTAAAGATTCTTTGTCATATTAAGCTGAGGTGGTGCAACCGTTGTCAGCGTATTTTTCTCAAACCATACGAGCACCGTGCAAACCGCGGCGAGCACACAAGACACGATGTTGAACACAAGACTCTGTCTGCCGCAAAAATATGGAACAAACACCAATAAAGCAGTCAGCAAATGAGCTGAAACTACACTGTAAAATCTTTCGGCATTGTTGAGCTCATAGATAAAATTTAGCAGTAAAGCAGACGCGCCGAAACCAAATAGACTGCCGACTACGGCGTAATAAGCAAGACTTGTCCCAACTTCTTTCCAAACAGTGCCTATCAAAAGACAAGACATTATGAGGCAATTATTTACTTTTTTAAATTTGTTGACGGATTTTCTGTTTATGAAAAAGAAAAACAAAATTACTGCCACTACTAGACAAATATGGGCAAGCGAACCTGAGTCTGCAACCGTCAGCGGTATTCTGCCGACCTCGAAAATAAAATATTTTGTAGCGTAAAGAAACGCCAACGCATAGTAAATAATCCAGTACGCTACGTTGACGTATTTGTTTTTGCGGATATTCTGAATATTTGTAACGTTGAAAGCTTGTTCAGTTTTTCTCATATATCCTTGCCCTGATATAATATTATATCAAATCGTAAACCGACTGTAAAGTAGGCAATAAA
>JAQUST010000033.1 GCA_028710495.1 Clostridia bacterium | reverse complement strand
AAGGTGTTTCACGTGTTGCAGAAGAGCATCCGGATGTGCAAATATACGTTTCCACACTCGACCGTGAGTTAAATGAAAACGGCTATATTTTGCCTGGTCTTGGCGATGCTGGTGATAGACTTTTTGGTACAAAATAACGATAATTTGTATGTATAGTATTTTTCTAAAGTGCGTCGGAAATTGTTTCGGGCGAAGAGGAAAATCGATACAGTGCAGTAATATATTTTTAAAAGAATTTATTGATAAGGGTTTGAAAAAATAGTGCTAAATTTTCAACTTATAGCTATCCCTTTATGGCTTTGAAGAAAATGCACTCTATCTTTCAATTTATTAAACTGCCTTCGTTGAGTCCTTGAAAGGATATGACTCTAAATTTTCAAATAATTAAACTATTTTTGATACGGTTTTGGGAATAATACTAATACTAGATTTCTAATTTGTTTAGCATTATCAAACTATAAAAAAAGCACTCCATACGGAGTGCTTTTTGATTGTAAAAATGTTTAAGTAATTACTAATATATGATTTTGTTTGGAAGAGTGATATATTCGCCTAAGTAGAATGAAGCTTTCCAGATTTCAAGAACAAATATGACGTTTGCAAATACTTAAATTATCGCACAGTGAAACAAATTTTGACAGCAAGATGTAAGCGTTATTCATCTTTTGAAAGCAAGATGTAAGCATTTATTCATCTTTTGAGAGCAAGATTTTGAGTTTTTATTCATCTTGCAAAGCATCGTAGCCTGTTTCGCCAGTTCTTACTTTTATTACATCTTCAACATTGTAAACAAATATCTTGCCGTCGCCAATGTGTCCAGTGTAGAGAGCTTTCTTTGTAGCCGTAATAACTTGTGTGACAGGAACTTTGCAAACAACAACTTCCACTTTTATTTTTGGAAGGAGAGTGATTTCCAGTGGCGCGCCACGATAATATTCAGGAGTACCTTTTTGCTGTCCGCATCCTAGCACCTGAGTGACTGTTATTCCTGTGATACCGATTGCGCCTAGTTCGCGTTTTAGGTCCTCAAATTTTGACTGATTGCAGACCACAGTGACTTTTGAGAATTTCACGTCAGATGCAACAACGCCGTTTTTATCTTCCATAACAATTTCAACAGGCACACTTTCATGCATCGGAACAGGTTTCGGTTCATCAACGCCTTCAAGTTTTTTGCCGGACTTGGCACAGATAAATTTGTGCAAAGGCGAATAATCCTTGCCAACAGAAGTGATACCCATTGGCTTGAGCGGCATAAAATCTGCATAAGATACAAGTCCGTGTTCAGCGATATCAAGACCCGCAACTTCGACTTCATGACTGACACGAAGCCCGTTTGTATATTTCAAAATAAAGAATAATGCAGTCATTACAACGGCAACCCAAGCTGCAACAGTTACAACACCAAGAGCCTGAACTCCAAGAAGTTTGCCGTTGCCGCCAATAAACAGGCCTTGTAACCCGCTTGTTCCGCTTCCGTCTGAAAACAATCCTACAAACAAAGTTCCCAACGCTCCGCAAATTCCGTGAACGCCAACTGCACCGACTGGGTCATCGATTTTGAGAATGTTTTCAATAAATCTTATTCCGAAAACGACTGCGAAACCTGCAAGAATACCGATAAGAGCTGCCGCCCAAGGTGAAACGGTATCGCAACCTGCTGTTATTGCTACAAGACCGGCAAGAGAGCCGTTCAGGGTCATTGAAACATCAGGTTTTTTGAATTTAATCCACGTGATTATCATTACAGTAACTGTGGCTATTGAGGCTGCAAGGTTAGTGTTTACAAAGACTTTGCTTGCATAAAAAGGCGCGTCACCTGTGAATGAAAGTGTTGAGCCTCCATTGAAACCAAACCAGCAGAACCAAAGAATAAATACACCCAAAGCTCCAAGTGTCAAGCTGTGTCCGGGAATAGCTTTTGCCTTTCCGTTTTTGAACTTTCCAATTCTTGGCCCTAATATTGCTGCGCCAATCAAAGCTGCAACGCCACCGACCATATGAACAGCAGTTGAGCCTGCGAAATCGTGGAAACCTAATTGTGCAAGCCAGCCTCCGCCCCATATCCAGTGTCCTGAGATTGGATAAACCAACAAACTGATAATGGCACTGTAAATACAATATGATGAGAATTTTGTGCGTTCTGCCATTGCGCCTGAAACAATGGTTGATGCGGTTGCACAAAACACTGTTTGGAAGATTAGAAACGCATAAAGAGGTACTCCGTTTGGTAAGACGGCGGAATAATCACCTAACGACATCAAATCAAATGTTCCGGCAAAGCCATTGCCCACGCCAAACATAATGCCGAAGCCTACCAACCAATAAATTGGCGCGCCGATTGAAAAATCCATCAGGTTTTTCATAATGATATTGCCTGCGTTTTTGGCTCTTGTAAAGCCTGTCTCCACCATGGCGAAACCGGCCTGCATGAAGAAAACGAGTGCGGTTGCTACTAAAATCCATAAAATACTAATTCCTTCCATAAGTACTCCTTAAAATTTTTTATACAAAAAAGGCGTAATGACCGAAGTCACACGCCCTTGTGTAATTCTTTTAGCTTGGTTGTTTGTTATTTTACGCTGTAGAGTATGTCTGCGTATGTCGGGTAAGGCCAGAATTTTTTGGCGGAGAGTGTTTCAAGCTCGTCTGTGACTCCTCGAAGTGCTGCCATATCTGCAATTATTGCTTCTTTGTAATAAGTTGCCTTGTCTAAAATTTGTTCGTGTTCTCTGATTCCTAAAATATCCGTTTCAAGTTTTTCTATTTTTGCATACAAACAACCCGAAAGTGCGGAGATTTTCTCTAGCATTTTTTCTTCTGTTGAAGAGTTCAGAGACCTTGCCAATGCCTTTTTGTCTAGCGCGAGTCTTACAAGTTCTTGTTGATAAGCAAAGCAAGAAGGAAGAATATTCTTTTTGGTCATATCTAGCATTGTCAGCGCTTCAATATGAATTGTTTTGCAATAGTTCTCAAGCAAAATTTCATATCTCGAGTGCATTTCAGTTTTTGAGAAAACTTTATGCTTTGTGAAAAGGTCGATATTCTTTTTTTCAATAAAGGTTGGAAGCGCATCAATAGTGGATTTCAAGTTTAGCAAGCCACGCTTTTCAGCTTCCTTTATCCATTCGTCGGTGTAGTTGTTACCGTTGAATATTATGCGTTTGTGACCTTTTATTGTGCGTTTTATAAGAGCTGTCAAATCGCTTTTGAAATCCTTGCCCTTTTCCAATTCATCTGCAAATTGTGAAAGTTCTTCAGAAACTATGGTGTTGAGTATGATATTAGGTCCGGATACTGAGAACGCCGAGCCAATCATACGGAATTCAAATTTGTTCCCTGTGAATGCAAAAGGTGAGGTGCGGTTGCGGTCTGTTGTGTCCTTTGGAAAATGAGGAAGCACGCTTGCACCAATTTCCATTTGTATTTTCTTTTTGCCTATATAACCAACACCTGTTTCAATTGCTTCAAGGATATCCGAAAGCTCATCGCCTAAGAACATAGAAACAATGGCAGGAGGAGCTTCATTTGCTCCAAGACGGTGGTCATTTCCTGCACTTGCGGCTGATACACGGAGCAAATCTTGATAGTCGTCAACCGCTTTTATTACAGCGGTCAAGAATAATAAGAATTGTGCGTTTTCATATGGTGTTTCGCCCGGTTCGAGAAGGTTTACTCCTGTGTCTGTTGAAATCGACCAGTTATTATGTTTTCCGCTTCCATTGACTGCGGCAAAGGGCTTTTCATGAAGAAGACAAACAAGTCCGTGTCTTTTCGCTACGATTTTCATAAACTCCATAGTCAACTGATTGTGATCGGTTGCTATGTTGGTGGTTGCAAATACCGGAGCAAGTTCGTGCTGCGCGGGTGCAACTTCATTATGTTTTGTTTTGGATAAAATACCGAGCTTCCAAAGTTCTTCATCAAGCTCTTTCATAAACTCAGAAACTCTTGGTTTTATTGAACCGAAATAATGGTCTTCAAGTTCTTGTCCTTTTGGCGGTCTCGCTCCGAAAAGTGTCCGTCCACAATTCATAAGGTCAGGGCGCTGTTCGTAAACTGCATTGTCAATAAGGAAATATTCTTGTTCGGGTCCAACTGTTGTGATAACGCGTTTAGCGGAGCTGTTTCCAAACAAACGCAGAATTCTTAATGCTTGTTTGTCAATTGCTTCCATTGAACGCAGCAACGGCGTTTTTTTGTCAAGAGCCTCGCCTGAATAAGAGCAGAACGCTGTCGGAATGCACAGGCTTCCATCTTTTATAAATGCGTATGATGTTGGGTCCCATGCGGTGTATCCTCTTGCTTCAAAAGTTGCGCGAAGTCCGCCTGAGGGAAAACTGGAAGCATCAGGTTCGCCTTTGACTAGCGCTTTACCGCTGAACTCCATTATTATTCCGCCGCCCTCATTTGGGGAAATAAAACTGTCGTGCTTTTCGGCAGTAATGCCTGTCATCGGTTGGAACCAATGAGTAAAATGCGTTGCACCCTTTTCTATTGCCCAATTCATCATTGCGCCCGCTACAACATTTGCAACATCAAGTTCCAAGTGTTTGCCTTCTGCTATACATTTTTTTAGTGCGGTGTAGGTGTTCTCGGGAAGTCTTTCACGCATTACATTATCATTGAACACCATACTACCGAAAATATTTGGAATATCTTTCATTGTCTAATCCTCCAATTCTGTGGTCAGTTTCTACTAAAGCAGGTTGATTCCTAATTCTCTTGCTTTTTTTATTGTCGTATCATCCCAAATAGAAACTTGAACCTCACCAATGTGTGCTTTTTCGAGCAAGAGCATACAAAGTCTTGATTGTCCAATTCCGCCGCCCATTGTGAGTGGCAATTCACCCGCCAAAAGCATTTTGTGGAACGGAAGACTGCGTCTTGAGTCACAATCAGCTTTTGTGAGCTGTTCATCTAATTTTTTTTCATCAACACGAATACCCATTGATGAAACTTCATAAGCGATATCCAAAAGCTCATTGTAAAAAACTATGTCGCCATTCATTTTCCAATCATCATAATCAGGAGCTCTGCCATCGTGTTTTACGCCTGATTTGAGAAGGTCGCCGATTTCCATAATGAACGCAGTGTGATGTTCTCTTATGAAGAGATGCTCTCTTTCTTTTGGCTCAAGTGTTGGATATAAATCTTCAAGTTCTTGAGTTGTGATAAAGGCGACTTCTTTCTCAAGGTCTGTAATTTGCAGCTGTGGATAAAGTTTTTTGATTTCTTTTTGCGTATCGCAAATTGCTTTTACGATTGCTTTCACAGTTTCTTTGAGATAAGAGATAGTGCGTGTGGATTTGTCAATGACTTTTTCCCAATCCCACTGGTCAACATAGATTGAGTGAAGGTTGTCCATCTCTTCATCACGACGGATTGCATTCATATCAGTGTAAAGTCCTTCACCGACAGAAAAACCGTATTTTTTGAGGGCCATTCTTTTCCATTTTGCGAGAGAGTGTACGACTTGAGCAATAATCGGAACTTCTTTGATATCAAAAGTTACCGCACGCTCAACACCATTCAAATCATCATTCAATCCTGTCGCAGGGTCGACAAACAATGGCGCAGAAACTCTTTTCAAATTGAGTGCCTTTGAAAGTTTGTCTTCAAAAGTGCGTTTTGTTGCACCGATTGCGGTTTGTGTTTCATATGGACTCAAGCTTGACTTGTAGCCCATGGGTGATGTAAGTTTGCTCATATTGTACCTCCAAGCAAAAAAAATAGCGCCACGGATTTCTCCGCAGCGCCATTGCTGTTTGTTTATGGTAGTATGTTAGCATCGTGATAGATATCTGTCAACTTTTTTTCGCAATTATTTTCTCTAATTTTTTTGTCTTCACCTTGAAT
>JAQUST010000032.1 GCA_028710495.1 Clostridia bacterium | reverse complement strand
GGGCTATTTATTGAAGAGGTATTTATTGAGCAAAAATATTGAGCATTGACTTAGAGAAAACAAAAAGTTATAATGTCAAATAGTTGTAGAAATAAATATTGTTTAGGAGGGTTATATGTTTGGTTCATGGACAAATCAAAGTGCCGCGGATGCTGCGAAACAGGCTGTCAGAAGCGTTGCAAATTTTGACTGGACTTTTATTTTCATATTTGCCGTTGTTTTGGCACTGTATGTAAATGAAATAAAAAACAAGAACTACAAAAGTATTGTTGCAGGTCTTTCGCTTTATGTTGTTCACTGGTTTTATGAGATAATGAACGGCGTGATAGGTTATGCAGCAGGCTACGCGTTGTGGACTGTATCTCCTGAAAGCACCTCGTTTATTTTGCTTATAGGTGTAAGCTGGGAACTTTCAATGATGTTTGCAGTCGCAGGATTATTGCTCAGTAAGCTCTTGCCAGACGACCCGAAAAAGAAAATACTTGGCATTAATAACAGGTGGTTGTTTGCAATCGTAAATGCCGCGTTTTTTAGTGTAGTAGAAATATTTTTGGCATCTACTCCAGCATTTATTTGGGTTTATCCGTGGTGGGGTGCAATTCCTGTGTTTGTCACAACTTATATTCCGTTCTTCCTGGCGGCATTCCTTGTCCCGGATACAAAGCCCAAAACACAGAAAATTTTTGTTGGAGGGTTGGCAGCTTTAGATGCGTTGCTACTGATTATTTTAATACCGTTGGGAATAATATAGGCAATTCGATTTTAGATTCATCAAAAAAACTTCAATAGAATGATGATTTATGTGCGCGTAGTCTAGTTCAAGTTTACAAAGGTAAGAAATGATAACCGAAGAACTAGATTCGAGATGGTAAAATGATGAGTCGCGATCGGATGAACTTAGAATTGTTGGCAAAAACAATGAATTGGAAGTGTGCAAACAATAATTCGATATGGCAAAAATGGCTAAATAGCAAAACAAAAACTCCGTTTGAAACGGAGTTTTTGTATATTAATTTTCATTTATATTACGTATTATGTTATTTAATAATCTTGCTTATTCATTATTACTTTGCAATGTATAACCGCTAGTTTCAGACGGAACAGTGAAATCGGCTTCAACCGGAGCGTCAGAATGGAGAATAATGTAAATTGTTACTGTTGAATCAAGAACTTCAGTGGTGGAAACATCTGAATAAATTTTATATTCCAATCTAGCAATAACAGGAGTAAGAACTTTTCTGAAATTCACAAGCATCACTGTGCGCTCGTTAGAATTTTCTTCCTCTACACTTGCATACTCGTATTCAACTGTTGCTTCATCTGCACCTGAGCTATTTTTTACCGTTATGTCTTCTCTTTTTTCTGTGAATGTCCATTGTGGTTGATCTTCTTCGTCATTTAGTTGGATTATTCCATACCTTCCGGCTCCCATAACTGCGAACATAAGTTCCTCAAATTCAGATGTATATGCCGTGGAGTAAGTATTGTTTGTTTCATTGATATAATATGTGGTGCCATCTTCATCGCCCTCATAAATATTCAACACGGCAAGCTCTTTGTCGTCAGTTGTGTAGACGTATTTCTGCATTTTTGTTGTACCGGATTTGTCAGCATAATACTTAAGATTGAAAGCTGTGGTTTCTTCAGCAACTACTTCACCATTCCACTCATAAATACCGGTGAAATCATCGGCTAATAGCGCGCTGAAATTAAGCTCTATTTCAGCTTCACCGTTTTCAGAATATGGCCACTCGTTTTCTTCAATAAATTTGTTAAAATCGAAGTCACAAGCTGCGAACATTGCAGTGCTGGCAATCAAAATAGCACCGACTAAAATACCAATAAAGCATTTTTTTATTAGTTTCATAATTATTCCTCCTAAACCTTTATACTTTAATTATAACATTGCCAATTATGATGTCAACAAAAAATATTTGATGATAATTGGAATTTATAAAGCAATATAATTTAGTATATGTATTGTAATGCTCAAATGATTAATAACAAAAGCAAATATTTGTCGAATCAGAACAAATTTCGTAAACTATTTACTTATGCTTAATTTGAAAGTATAATAAATGAGTAGTAGAAAGTGAAAAAGTATAGAATATTATTGCTTAATAATGCTGAATGCTCCCATTGGGCAATAGCGAACACACTTCCCGCATTGAATGCATTTCTCTTGAATAATTTCAGGGGCTTTGTATCCCTGTTGAGTTAATGCGGCATTAGGGCAAACCCTCATTGAAGGGCAAGAATGATTTTGAGGACATAGATTTTTATTTATTGTTAGTATTTTCAATTGATTTCTCCTTTGCTTTTCTTTTACTTTTAAGCTTATTGTTATATTTATAAAAAAAGTACTTACTGGTATTGTAACAAAATTTAAAACATTCTCAGTGACATTGTCACTATAGGTGAAAAAATGAGCGAAACAAACGAACAATTTTTAAGCAGAGAAATCACATTCTTTAAGGATTTGAGTGAAGACGAAAAACAACTTTTGCTTTCGGGAACTTACGACAGACAGTTTGCAAAAGGCGAAATTGTGAGCAGCAGTGGTGCACCGTGTTTAGGTGTTGTCATTGTGAAATCAGGAAAGCTGAGAGTTTTTATGTTGTCTGAAGAAGGGAGAGAAATCACTCTCTATTATGTTGAGCCTTCTGAAGTCTGCATCCTTTCTGCGTCTTGTGTTCTTTCAAACATATCTTTTGAAGTTCAAGTTGAAGCAGAACTTGAATCGGAAGTAATACAAATTTCTTCATCAGTTTTTGGGAAAATATCAAAAAACAACGTTTATGTTGAAAATTATGCACTTAAACTTGCTGTTGAGAGATTTTCTGATGTTATGTGGGCGATGCAACAATTATTGTTTTTTAGCATGGATAAGCGTTTGGCGATGTATTTGTATGATGAAGTTGCTAAAATAAAATCGCTAGAAATAAATCAGACACACGAACAAATTGCAAAAAGTCTGGGATCAGCGAGAGAAGTGATCACCAGACTATTGCAACGCTTTTCTCAAGACGGGTTGGTAGAGCTTTCCAGGGGAAAGATAGTCGTGCTTGATAAGAAAGCGATTTCAAGATTATTTGACTAGGCAAGCAGTTTCATAAGCTTATCTTTCGATTGGTAGCCAACTGCTTTTTTGTAGTAATTACCTTCTTTTATCACAACCACAGTGGGAATGCTCATAACACCAAATGATGAAGCTATTTCGGGTTGTTCATCCACATTGACTTTGCATACTTTTGTGTCAGTCAGTTCATTTGCTAATTCTTCAATAATCGGTGCAAGCATTTTGCAAGGTCCGCACCAATCGGCATAAAAATCAATCAATACCGGCTTTTCACTCAATTTTACTTCATTATCGAAATTTTCGACTGCTAATTTTATAGGTTTCATGTTTTTTATCTCCTTTTTTCTTTAGTATATCTTTTTCGCAAAATTATATCTGTGACAAAATCACAATTCTACAATGTATATTTAATCGGAAAGGCAGTAGATTTCAGTTGCTCAGATGATTTTATGTGACTTCGTCACAGAAAAGGTTCGAAATCCGTGATAAAATATTAATATAAGAAAAAAATAATAAGTAGAGGTACGATATGAAAATAGTAATTGTAGGCGGAGTTGCTGGCGGTGCTACTACAGCGGCAAGACTCAGAAGGCTGTCCGAAAAAAATGAAATTGTTATTATTGAGCGAGATCAATATATTTCCTATGCTAATTGCGGTTTGCCATATTATATCGGTGATGTGATAAAAGACAAGGGAAAGCTGAGCGTTCAAACTGTTGAAGGCATGAAAAAACGCTACAACCTTGATATAAGAGTAAAAAACGAAGTTTTGTCTATTGACAAGACAAATAAGAAATTGAAAATTAAAAATTTAGATACGCTTGAAGAATATGAAGAAACCTTTGACAAACTTATTTTGTCTTGTGGAGCGAAACCTATCAAGCCAAATATAAGCGGTATAAGTGAAGCGGAAAATGTTTTTACATTGAGAAATATTCCCGACACTTTCAAAATTAAAGAATACGTGACTGAGCATAATGTCAAGAATGCTGTTGTTGTGGGCGGCGGGTTCATCGGTGTGGAAATGGCAGAAAATCTCGTTGGACTTGGCGTGGATGTTGCGATTGTTGAGAAAATGCCTCAGGTTCTTCGTCAATTAGACTTTGAGATGGCGCAAATACTTCACAATGAAATTAGTGTTCACGGTGTCAATTTGATACTTGGAGACGGCGTTTCATCTTTTGGTGATAAAGGACATTCAATCAAACTTGAAAGCGGAAAAGTTTTGAATACTGATATGACTATTTTAGCAATAGGCGTTGCTCCAGAAAATACTTTGGCAAAGACTGCAAACTTGAAGTTGGGAGAAAAAGGTCATATTGTGACAAGCCAAAATTTCAACACTTACGACGGAGCTTCGGGCGATATACAAGAAGATATATTCGCAATTGGTGATATGATTGAAGTTGTGAATCCGCTTGACGGCAGCAACTACGCTGTTCCATTGGCGTGGGGAGCAAACAGACAAGGCAGGTTGGTTGCTGACTGCATAAACGGAATAAAAATCAAGCCAAGCAAAATTATGGGCTCAAGCGTGCTAAAAGTTTTCGACTATACAGTTGCAAGCACGGGAAGCAATGAAGAGACGCTAAAGCGAAAAGGCATAAAATATGTTGCTATTCACGCGCATAGAGAAAATCACGCAACTTACTATCCGAATTCCAGCAGTATTGCGCTGAAATTGCTATTTGACAAAGAGAGCGGAAGAATTTATGGCGCACAAGCTGTTGGCAGAGAAGGCACAGAAAAGAGAATTGACGTTATTGCAACCGTAATGCGATTGAATGGTTCGGTGCTCGATTTAAGCGATTTGGAGCTTTGTTATGCGCCTCCGTATTCATCTGCAAAAGACCCTGTCAATATCTTGGGTTATATTGCGGAAAATCTCACAAATAATGTCTACAAAATGGTATATCACGATGAAATAGACGAAATAGTCAAGAACGGCGGTTTGCTTATTGACGTTAGAAGTGATTTTGAATTTAACAACGGGCATATTGAAGGCGCAATAAATATTGACATTGACACAGTGAGAGATAATCTTGACAAGATAATGGTTAAAAAAGACGCACCGATTTACGTTTACTGTCAGATAGGGCAAAAAGCATATCAGGTTGCAAAAGTATTGATAAACAACGGTTTCACCAACATATATGATTTGTCAGGAGGCTATACAACTTACAAAAATTTCAAATATAAACCGACCAACAAAAAACTGAAAAAAGAAATGGAGGATTATAATATGCCGAGCGAAATAAATGATAAGAGCGAGTACAAGGAAGTTGATGTTTGTGGAATGCAATGTCCGGGTCCGCTTATGGCAACTTACAAAAATTTGGAGAGCATGAAAGCAGGCGAAATCCTCAAGATTGTTGCATCTGATAGCGGATTTAGCGCAGATGTCGAAAATTGGTGCAATACAAATGGACATAAATTGATAGATATGAAAGTCGAGAACGGCAAGTATTATGCCACCATTCAAAAAGGTGGCAAAGGCGAAAAGGATAATCAGGTGTTTGCCTCAAATCAAAAGAATGCAACGATAGTGGTGTTCAGTGGTGAGCTTGATAAGGCATTAGCTTCAATGATTATTGCGCAAGGCGCAGCGGCTCAAGGCAAAGACGTTACGATGTTCTTCACTTTCTGGGGGTTGAATGCTCTGAGAAAGCCAGAGAGAACAAAAGTTAAAAAGACTTTCATTGAAAGAATGTTTGGAAAAATGATGCCAAGAGGCGCGAACAAATTGCCACTATCCAATATGAATATGGCAGGCATGGGAAGCAGAATGATAAAAGGTATTATGAAAAAGAAAAATGTTGATGCGCTTCCTGTTATGATACAAAAAGCTCAAGAGATTGGAGTCAAAATGATTGCGTGCACAATGAGTATGGATTTGATGGG
>JAQUST010000017.1 GCA_028710495.1 Clostridia bacterium | reverse complement strand
GCTGTCAAAGTGTCTGCTTTTGAGGCGATACTCTTTTCATCGACCGAGTATTCCACTTTCATGTTTTGATATTCCGCAAGACCTTTGATTGTTTCGATTGTTGAGGGCACAGAAACCCCGTCTTTGAGCTTTACATAAATCTCGCTATAAAATCCGCCCCATTCGCTATTGAAATATCTTGTTACGCCGCTATTTATCCCGACAATATTATATGGCGCGTTATTTGCAAACAATCCATTGTCTTTGGCAATCGCCGCAACATAAAACAGTTTAGTTTTGTTCATAACGGTGATTGGAATTTCGCTATTTATTGAAAGTCCAAGTTCTTTTGCGGTTCTTTCGCTAATGGCAACGTTGTCACTTCGGTAGACAACATCGTCAATACTTCCCTTTACGCACTCTATTTCAAATAGCGTGTCAATATTTTCGCGTTCAAATCCACGGAGATAAACATAGGTTGCATTTTGGTACAATCCATACACTGACAAAGCCCCAATGCAATATTCAAAATCGTCTTCAAGAGAAGACAAACTGCTCATATTAACAATTCTCGCTCCGTCCGAACGATAACTAATAGTTATGTCAGAGTCACCTGAGTCTGCAGTTTCAACTGAATAAATATAGCTTTGCACTGATGCGTCATATGAAAACACACAAAACAAAATCGCAACTGCAAGGGCAATCACAAAAATCATTGAGATTGCTTTGACGGGTTTTTCAAATAAATTGCGCGCGCCTAGTTTTAATATCATCCTGCTATTTTCCCGTCTGCCATTTCGAGTATGCGTGATGCGTATGCTGCGTGCGCCTTGGAGTGTGTGACCATAACAAGTGCAACATTACGCTTTTCATTTATATCTTTCAACAACTCCATAACCTGCTTCCCCATCGTCGTGTCAAGACTTCCTGTGGGCTCATCCAAAAAAATAAGTGAAGGTTCGATTGCGAGTGCGCGTGCAAGCGCAACTCTTTGTTGCTCACCACCGGACAGCTCTTTTGGAAATTTATCGACACAGTTTTTTATGTTCAAATAATCAATTAGTTCTGAGATGCGTTCTTCCTCATCTTTCAAATTCTTTTTATCCAGCATAAGTGGAAGTACAATATTTTCATAAGCTGTTAGGTTTGAAACAAGATTGTCATATTGATAAACAAACGAAAACATTTGCCTACGCATTCTAGCCAGTTCATCATCACTTGCTTCTTCAAGGTTTTTACCAAACAATTCAACCACACCTTCGCTCGTTTTGTCAGAACCCGAAAGTAAATAAAGCAGTGTGCTTTTGCCGCTTCCTGATTCGCCAACAATCGCAACAAATTCACCTTCAGCGATTTCGAGGTCAATACCGCGCACAACTTCGGTTTTGACGTCTGCTCTTTCGAAAGTCTTTTTAATGTTTTTTGCTTTTATAACACAATTTCCCATAATTCACCTTTTTATAATTATATCATAAATTTTATTACAGTCTATACTTCACTCAAAATTTTCCATTTATTTCTAATTTCGCTAAAATTTACTATTATGCCCTCTTGAACAAGTAAACCAAATATGTTACAATCATTATTATATAAATTTTAAGGGTAAAAATTATGAAAAATAAACATTACAAAATGATTGCAATAATCATTCCGGTTTTGATGTTGCTCATGGCAATTCTACCGTCTTGCGATTCCCCAAAGAAAAAAGCAATTATTATTCTCCCCGGCATTTTGGCTTCCGGACTTTATGACACTTCAAGCGGAGAGCCTTTGTGGGACCCTTTCACATCGAATATTGAGTTTTCTTATTACATAAATCATAGCGGAAAGCTCAACATTAGTGCTGATGACCTTCAACCTTTTATTGAAGAAGCTTTTCCACTAATAGAAGATATCATATTACAGACAGATGAAAGTATTCTAAAACGCGTAGCAGTTGATGAAGACGGCGTTCCTCTGACTGATATAGTAGCAGCTGCGAATATGACTTTTGACAATCCGACCCGACTTCGTTATGGAATATTCAATTGCTGTACTGAAATGTATAATGAACTAAACAACAGATATGGTTCAAAAGCAGAGGTTGTAGTTTTCAACTATGACTGGCGACTTGACAACCGCGATAATGCTGATGCTCTTGAAACTTTCATCAATGAAAACGGTTATGAAGAGATCACAATCCTGGCGCACAGTATGGGCGGAGATGTAGCCAGCATTTATCTCGCAAAAAGTGAGGAAAACCGTAAAAAAGTAAATTGCTTTACAACTTATGACACCCCGTATTTTGGCGCGGTTATGGCGCTTGAGGTTTTAGAAAATATGGAAGGTATGGTTGACAGCGTATTGGAAACTGTTGCAGGAATAGACATCGTGTCAAGCTATCTAGACAGTTTATATCCGGGTTGCCAACCTGGCTTCGGTATGACTCAACTTAGAAATGTACTTATGGAAGATTTTATTCCATTACTAAATATTCCATCATTATATCAACTTTTGCCGTCCCCTGAACTTTTATCATCAGGTCACTTCTACAATAATTGGACATGGGAAAATTATGAACAGCAGACAAGCTTTATCAAAGTTAACGACTCTTACATATCCACAAAAAATGAGTTGTTGGACTTTTACAAATCACGCGACTGGGCTTATAAAGATGATGACACTTTGAAAGCTGTTATGTCCGGACTTGATGATTACTGGAACTCTATGTATGTTGAAGTCGATGGTAAAATGGTGCACTCAACTTCACTTGTCAATACTCACTATTTTGTCGGCATAAATTATTCGACTTCATCATCTGTCAACTATACTGCCTCGACTGATAGCCTTGGCGCTCCGATTATGTCAACCGCAGTTTGGAATTTTACGGGCGAATCTTCAACTCTTGGCGATGGCACAGTATTGGCTTATTCCTCAATAGCAAACAATCCACTAACAGCATCAAACGTTCATATTGTCGAAAATGCAGACCACTTTGACGTTGCAATTCCTTTTGAAGCTATGGTCGCAGATGAAACCTATTCATTCTTGGACGATATTATTTTCGACTGAAAAATCGGCGACAACTTGTTTAAGTTGCTAACTGCCATAACATATTATAAAATTATAAGACGGAAGATATTTTAAGGAGATTGTATGCAGAATAAAATCACAAAGAGAACACCGCTTCTCAATGAAAACGGCAAACTGACAAACGAAATAGGTTATGCTTATGAAATGATGTATGACTATGAACGTTCTTTGATTTCCTCTTCACAACTTCGTGTCAAGGAATGGGATTTTTATCAATTTCACAACAACGAATTTGTTGTGCAACTGACTATTGGACACTCTGGTTATGCAGGAACCTGCTGCTGCACAATGTTTGAATTTGCAACAGGCAATCGCTGGGAAAATGTAGTGCCTCTTATTCTTCCGATGAAAAAACTCAATCTTCCTTCACGCACGGATATTCCAAACACAATAAAATTTGAAAATAAAAACTTCAAAATGTTTTATGAGGTCACTGACACCACGCGCAGACTTGTGGCAAAAGGAAACAATGTTGATATTGATGTGACAATGCAGCAACCGCATCGTGACGGTATGGTCATTGTTGTTCCATTTGACAAATCCGAACAATTTTATCTTAATCATAAAATCAACTGTATGCCAACAAATGGCAAGGTCAGAATAAAGGACAAGGAAGTTGAATTCACAAATGCTATGGGACTTTTGGATTGGGGTCGTGGAGTTTGGCCATACCGTCAACAATGGTGGTGGGGAAACGGTGGCACAACAATCGACGGAGTGCCGTTTGGCTTTAATGTTGGCTGGGGTTTCGGTAATCCCGTCACAACTGAAAATATGCTGTTCTACGATGGTAAAGGCTCAAAACTTGAAGGAGTAAAAGCAGAAGTCGACACAACCGATTATATGAAACCTTGGACTTTCCACTCCACTGACGGTCGATTTGAAATGGTTTTCACTCCTACTTATGACAATTATACCAATATGAATTTCATTATTGCTCACAACTATTGTCATCAAGTTTGGGGCAAGTTCAATGGAAAAGCAATTTTGGATGATGGTAAAATTATTGAAGTAAAAGATATGCTCGCATTCTGTGAACACTCTTGCAACAGATGGTAGCCTTCACCAAATTTGATAAAATTATATTGAGTTAAAATGAATATGAAAATGATAAGCCAACAAAAATCAAATCACAATTTATATTCAACAAAGTAAATGGACGAAAAAATGGCTGCAAACATCGCAGTCATTTTTTTTATTTCAAACTAAATCTCAAATTTTACTTAATTGTAAAAATAACCTATTGTATTTTAACAAAATAACCGTTTAGATTTCATACAATTTTACTTACACAAATATTGTTTATCGATTAAAATTTCTATGCTCTTTTTGTTGATACTTTCAAATCAAGCAATAACTTAATTTAAACTTACGCCATAATGAATATCTTTAGAATTTGCAACCGCAATAATTTTGGCGATATAAGTTGAATTGTTTTGATAGCTCTATTGAACGCAGATAACCGTTTTGTTTTTTGAAGTCAGAGGGTAAATATTCAGAACCAAAAACTTTGGCTTCTTGCTCCCCGATTTTATTTATCAATTCGGCATTTTTATGCGGACTCACAGTCAAAGTTGTTGCAAAATAATCATAATTACACGCAAGTTCGGCAGTTTTTCTTAGTCTCTGTAAAAAGCAAACTAAACATCTTTCTCCGCCTTCAGGCTCTTTTTCAAGTCCAGAAACTTCAGCCAAATATTGTTCGTTTTCCCAAACTCCTTCAATAAGTTTTATTGCAGGATAATGACACAACAAAGATTTTATTGCGTCAAATCTACGTATGAACTCCTCTTTTGGCGATATGCTTGGATTATAATAGAATAAAGTAATATCAAAATGTTGCGCTAATTTTTCTAAAACCGCTGTAGCGCATGGAGCACAGCAAGCATGCAGGAGTAATGTAGGTTTTTTTCCGCTTTCATCGATTTGATTGATTAACTTGTACAATTCAAGATGCGGGGGTAATCTCTTTTCCATATCACAAAAGTCCTATTGATAATGCTGTCAAAATTTGAGCCGTGTAGTAAAACACCAAAACAGCAATAAGGTACAAACTGTTTTTTAATTTGCGATTGTAATTGAAAAGTACTAGCGCGAAATCAGACACCGTCATTGAAATTGCTCCAATCAATATGCAAACAGAAAATGTCGTACTGCCATAACTTAAAAATACATTGACTGCCGTTGCCAACATCGCTCCAATCACGCCCGCATAAACAATAGTGCCTACTTTAGATAGTGTGTCCATTTCAAGAACTTTGGTTAGTTGTCCTATGATTACTAAAACAGGAAGTGTCAACACCAAAATCAAAAGCAAAAGATTAAACTGTGGAGTCAAAATCAAAAATGATAAAATATATAAAATCTGACCACTCGTAAATGCAGCCAATCCAAAACCGTGGAATAGTTTTTGGTCGCGTAAATCGGCAGCGTGCACTGCCAAAAACACATCACCTATCATACTGAAAACTAAACCTGCAACAATCAAAATTTGCCAAGTGGAAAATATTCTTTCATTTAATGAGAAAACTCCAATAAGCACAAAGCAAATGCTAGCTATTGACTTGAAAATGAGTTTCTCTGAATATTTTTTCTTCACATTCGCATAAGCTGTTGCTCCACCGAAGAACATAATAAGGACAATCAATATATAATTAGCAATCATCAGCCTATTCCTCCATTACAAAGATTAGCATTGTACTGAGCTATCTTTTGATTTACTATCGCATTAAAATCACCTTTTGTTGAAGTGACAAAATCCACCATAAGTATTGGCATCGCTGAAAGCCATTCATCGAAATTTTCATCCTCAATGAGGCGATTGTTATGATTTTCAGCGAGGTTCAAAAGCGACCACCCGCTGACATTGCGTAGAATGCTTCCGAATTTGAGTTGAAATGCGTGCTGTGTTTGATTGATACGCAAACAGTCATCATATGTTGAAGCGGTTTTCAGCAAATTGCATTCCGCATTTATGCCATCTAATATGAAATCGCCATCATTACTATTATGCCATAGAGAGCGGACATTTTGATAGCGGTTGTAGACTTTGTCAGCAAAAATGCTCGTTTGTGATTCCATATCTTCTTCAAGCTCCGAATAGTCCACAAAAAGCACCACACCACAGTTTGCACCACTTTGTGTTACATCATTATAACTTAGTTCCGAAAACTCAATATTCGAATTGTCGTCGCTTGTGGTCGTGTATGGAATATAGTCATAGATTGTTTTGTTGCCCACTTCCACTGTTCCCAAATAGTCGAAAAATTCAGACACACTAACATCACCTGTGTAAATATGTTGAAAATCAATAATGACTGCCTCGCCTTCATTTTCATTCAAAAATTGCAATATTTCTGTCAAATATGCCTCAAACTTTCCTGACAACACACCATGCTTTGTCCACCACTCCCCATCAACATAAGATAAACGAACATCAAAATATCTTGTTCCGGCATTGAGTTGATATAAAGCACCTACTGTTTGAGTTACGGAATAACGCACTTGCATTTCACCAAGCAAACTCTTGACAAAACTGTTTGCAAGAAGTTTTCCTTCTTCGGCAGGATCACTTTTAGATTCCGTTGTTATGTCGATTGAAAAGCAATCGTGGCTTCCAAGCATAGCAATTTGATTTATCTTTGGATTGACTGCTGCAATATTTTCTATACTTGAAACAACATTTTTATAATTTTGGCTGCTAAGACCATCATTTGCAAATGAATATGGGGCATGAAAAATAAAAACAAAACCTGCAGTCAAAATCAAAATAAAAGAAATCAAAACAACAACAAACACACGACAAAACTTCTTTTTCTTTTGATTATGCACGCCACCAACGAGTTGCATGTTGCAATTCACACTTTCTTCTTCGCCTGTTTTCTGTGTGTTTGTGCTTGCCTTTTTCATAATCGCTCCGATAAATTATTATCTCAAATATTTCACTACTTTAATTTAGTTTATTTTGCATCAAATGTCAATAGTATCATTTCTCTAACAACGTTTTGCAGAACTGTATACAGCTTTATTTTATGATTAGCAGATTTAAATTCAGCTTAATTTTATGAATAATAAACTAAAGAAATTAAAAAACGGAAACTACTAATCGCACATTTCCGTTTTTCATAAGATTATAATTATACTTTTCGCCCAATACATTTTAGCATCAACTCACTTAATCATCTAGCTTTATTTACACAATGTTTAAGTTTTATTTATGCTTTATTTTCGTTTCTTTACACTTTTAATCATCTTGTTTCGTATCTTCTCTTCCGCTTACTTCTTGATTTGTTGATGCAAAAGCTTTTGCAAGTTTTTTCTTTCTTACTGAAGCATAGATTATTTTTTGAAGTTCAACCAACGGAATGATTGCTACTGCACATGCAAGACAAATGATCCAATCCATCCAGTTTAGTGCTGCAGTTCCAAAGATGTCCGAACCAGTCCAAGTGTCAATGTTTGTCGCGAAAACCATTAGCACGACACCAACCACAAACGATATGTTCATCAATTTGTTGCTAAAAAATTTCTTATTGAAAATTGTGTGCGTTTGTGAACGAAGATTATACGCGTGGAACAACTGAATAAAGCTCAACGTAATAAATGCCATTGTCATCCCTTCTTTATGATCAATTGCCGCATGCCCTGTTTCCATAACATAGCAACCGACACAGAAAGCAACCAAAACAAGTGCTGTCTGCAAAATTCCTTGAATCAATATATCTGCGCCCATTTTTCCCGCAAACATACTTTGTCCGGTTTTGCGTGGAGGAAATTCCATAATATCTTTTTCAGCCGGTTCCATTCCAAGAGCCAAAGCCGGCAAGCTGTCAGTAACAAGATTTACCCACAAAATCATAACCGGAGTCAAAAACATAATATCAGGCGTAATAATTGAGAGGAAAATTGTGGCAATAAACAAACACAAAACTTCTGCAATATTGGCTGAAAGCAAGAACTGAACCGCTTTTGTTATATTAGCATAAACTTTGCGACCTTCTTCAACAGCAGCTATGATTGTAGCGAAGTTGTCATCGGCAAGCACAATGTCTGACGCACCTTTCGACACATCAGTACCCGTTATGCCCATTCCTATCCCAATATCAGCTGCTTTGATTGACGGAGCGTCATTGACGCCGTCTCCTGTCATTGCGACAATCTTTTTGAAGGTCTTGTAGGCTTTGACTATTCGCACCTTATTTTCAGGACTGACACGGGCAAAAACGCGATACTTGCTCAAATTCTTTTGAAATTCTTCATCTGATAGTTTATCAAGTTCCGCTCCACTGATAACCAGATCTCCGTCTTTTAGTATGCCAATTTCTCTGGCAATAGCAGATGCGGTATCAATATGGTCTCCAGTTATCATAATTGCTCTCATACCGGCTTTTCTGCAAGTTTCGACAGCATCACGAACTTCTGGGCGAGGCGGGTCAATCATTCCGACCAAACCAACAAAAATCATTTCAGTCTCAAGTACCTTTGTGTCAAGCTTTTCTTTCTTTATTGCAACAGCGAGCACTCTTAGCGCCATTGAAGCCATGCTCTTGTTAGCATCATATATCTTTTGAATATCTTTTTTTGTTATAGCGCGGATTTCGTCGCCATCCATAATTTGTGTGCATTTTTGGATAAGTAAATCAGGAGCGCCTTTGATATAGCCGACTGTTCCGTCTTTGCTTTCATTGACAGTTGACATCAATTTTCTAACGCTATCAAAAGGTATTTCATTAACACGTTGATAGTCTGAATTTAATTTTGCGACATCTATTCCGAGTGATTGTGCATAAGCGACGAGTGCTGTTTCTGTCGGGTCTCCCAAAAGTTTTTCTCCGCCATAAACTGTATCGTTGCATAAAGTCATACCTCGCACAAGCATTTCGGTTGAACTATCCGCCTTTTTCGACTCAATATTATTGCTTCCTGTGGATGCGGTATAAAAACCTTTGACTGTCATTTGATTGAGTGTCAAAGTTCCGGTTTTGTCTGAACAAATAATCTCGCAGCAACCCAATGTTTCAACAGCCGGAAGATTTCTGACGATAGCCTTTCTCTCGCTCATTCTTTGGACACCGATTGCAAGCACGATAGTGACAACAGCAGGAAGTCCTTCAGGAATTGCTGCAACAGCAATAGCAACAGCTGTCATAAATGCGTCAATTATTGCATTTTGGAGCGGTGCGCCTGTAGGTGTAATGAAATATCGTATTATCGATGCGGCGAAGATTATTGCTGCAATCGCGAGAATAACTACCGACAAAACCTTAGCGGTTTTTGCAAGTTGCACTTGCAACGGAGTTTGAGTGGTCTCGCTTTCGCTGAGCATTTTTGCTATCTTTCCGACTTCTGTGTTCATACCAGTTGCAACAACAATACCTTTGCCTCTGCCATAACTCACAATGCCTGAGCTGTATGCCATATTTTTTCTGTCGCCAAGCGGAGCTTCTATATCGCAAATTACATCGCAATCCTTTTCACTTGGGACAGACTCGCCTGTCAAAGCGGCTTCTTCAATCTTTAGCGAAGCAGTCTCAAACAAACGCATATCAGCAGGTATTATATCGCCTGCCTCAAGCACAACGATATCGCCAACAACAAGCTCTCCGCTTTTTATTTTTATGAGTTCGCCGTCACGCAAAACCTTGCAGAACGGTTTATTCATATTTTTCAAAGCATCAAGCGCTGCCTCTGCTTTTGCTTCTTGCGAAAGACCTATCACCGCATTGACTATAACAATCAACAAAATCAGACCCGCATCAACAAGGTCGGCATATTGATTTTCAATAATAGAAATTGTTGCGGAAACAACAGCTGCCACTAAAAGCACTATAATCATTGTGTCTTTGAACTGATCCAAAAACTTGAGTATAATACTCCTTTTTTTGCTTTCGGCAAGCTCATTTTTGCCGTCACGCTCTAAACGGATATTTGCTTCTTCCTGTGAAAGACCTTTGGAAGAGGTGACAACACTTTCCATTGTTGACATTGAGGTTTCATCGTAGAATCTCATAATCACTCCTTAATTTGCAATTTTGGTGTTAAATCAAAATATATAAATTTTTCTCCGTAAATTCACAGAAAAAAATATTATATTCATTAGTATTTATAAACATTATTAAAATAAGAAAACGACCAAAGCAGCTCTGCTTTAGCCTTTTCTTTGCTCAATCATTGACTTGACTTTCATAAGCCGTATCGTTGCGCTTCTTTCATTTTCATCAAGCTTCATTGTAATGTACTTTATGGTTTCTTGAAGCTGAGGAATCATAACATATTCAAGCGCGTTCACACGACGTCGGTTTTTTTCTATTTCATCTGCCAGCATATTACAAGCTTTCTCAACTTCTGCGAGCTTAAGCATTTTGACTAGCAATCCCGACAAGGTTGAGATTGAGCTGTCAAGTTCGCTTGTTACACTTGCAAATGAATATGGAAACAATTCCTTTCCCTCTCCCTCTTTTATAGTGAACGAAGGAACATTCACACTCATAACATTTATAGTGCTTGTTTCAAGCCCGACTTTCACGCCAGGCATTGCAATGGCTTCTTCAATTATGGCATCAGATGAAACGGCACGGGCAAGCATAAATTCACGAAGTGCAACAGAGAGTTCAGCTTCAACCTCCTCACGGAGTTTTTTGTTCTCTCTGATGTAAATCATAAATCGTCTTATCATTTCGTCCGACTTATCTTTTAACAATTTGTGTCCTCTCGTTGCGGTCTTGAGACGGGTTTTGAGTCGTCTTAGTTCCATACGCGTAGGATTTACTTGTATCATTGCCATGTCTTTTATCCTTATTTACTACTTTTCTATAATGATATTAGAACTTCTCTTCACTTATAATAATTCAAGCGCTAATTTCACAAGTTTATACTGATTTTTAGGTTCGCCTTAGATTCATTTTTTCAATTCTATCTGCATTTTTCAACACTATCTCTCAACAACTCATATCAGCATCAAACTAATAATTCTTGATTTCTTAGTTCTTCTTGGTATCTTTTGGCAAATACTTATCGAGATAAGCATCACGAATACGCTTCAATTCGTTGCGTGGTAGCAACGCAAGCAACTGCCAGCCCAAATCAAGTGTTTCCTCAATTGAGCGATTTGTGTTGAAACCTTGCGATATATATCTTTTCTCGAATTCATCTGCAAAACTTGCAAACTTCTTGTCAACAGCCGTTAGTGCTGCATCGCCCAAAATTGAAGCAAGTTCTTTCGCTTCTTTTCCTTGCGCATATGCGGCAAACAATTGGTTCATTGTGTCTGCATGGTCTTCTCTTGTCTTGTTTAGTCCAATACCCTTATCTTTCAATCGGGAAAGTGACGGCAAAACATCAATTGGCGGTGTAAGTCCTTTCTTGTACAGTTCACGGGAGAGCATAATCTGACCTTCTGTTATATAACCAGTCAAGTCAGGAATTGGATGCGTTTTGTCATCTTCAGGCATTGTCAAAATTGGAATTTGAGTGATTGAACCTTTTCTTCCAACAATTCTACCCGCGCGTTCGTAAATTGTCGCAAGGTCAGTATACAAATAACCTGGATAGCCACGGCGTCCTGGAACTTCCTTTCTTGCAGCGGAAACTTCACGAAGTGCTTCAGCATAATTTGTTATATCTGTCGTAATGACCAAAACGTGCATATCTTTTTCAAACGCAAGATATTCTGCAGCAGTCAATGCCATACGAGGTGTTGCGATACGCTCAATAGCCGGGTCGTTTGCAAGGTTGATGAACATAACTGCACGCTCGATAGCTCCTGTCTTTCTGAAATCCGAAATAAAGAAGTCAGCTTCTTCAAAAGTAATACCGACTGCAGCAAACACAACTGCAAATTTTTCATCATTTCCACGAACTTTTGCTTGTCTTGCGATTTGCGCGGCAAGTTCGGCATGTGGCATACCTGACATTGAGAACACAGGAAGTTTTTGTCCGCGAACCAAAGTATTAAGTCCATCTATTGCTGAAATTCCTGTCTGTATAAACTCATCTGGGTAATTTCGGGAAACAGGATTGATAGCCTGTCCGTTGATATCAAGTTTCTTTTCAGGAATAATTGGCGCGCCGTTATCTTTAGGTCTGCCCATTCCGTCAAAAACTCTGCCCAGCATTTCTTCTGAAACTGAAAGCTCAATGCTTCTGCCCAAAAATCTTGCTTTTGCACTCGAGATTTTCATTCCTTGAGATGGCTCAAACAACTGAACAAGTGCCTTATCACGATTGATTTCAAGCACCTTTCCGCTTCTTATTTCGCCGTTTTCCTGATGGATTTCAACGAGTTCGTCATATTTTACGCCCTCAACGCCTTCAACAAGCATTAGTGGGCCGACTATCTCTCTAATTGTTTTGTACTCTTTAAGCATATTAGATTCCTCCTTCGCTTGACAGACTGTGCATTTGCTTTTTAAGCTCTTTCATAATGTCTTCGAAGCTTTGAATCTCAGTCTCAGGAATGTATTTGGCTCTGCCTATTTTATCTTTGATATCCATCTCTATAATATCTTCAATGTCGACGTTCTTCTCAAGTGCATCTTTACCCAAACTATTGAATGTCAATATAAGTTTCAACATGAGAGCTTGCTTTTCCATTGAAGTGAAAGTATCAACTTCGTGGAAAGCGTTTTGATGCAAATAATCTTCACGAATTGACTTCGCGGTTTCCATTGTCAAACGGTCTGCCGGTGACAATGCGTCCATGCCGACAAGTCGGACAATTTCATTTAGTGATGCTTCTTCCTGCAAAATACGCGTCGCATTTGAGCGGAGTGAAATCCATTCTTCACTGACATTATCTGTGTACCATTCACCAAGTTTATCAGCATAAAGTGAATAACTTGTTAGCCAGTCAACTGCTGGGAAGTGGCGCTTGTAAGCAAGTGAAGCCGAGAGTCCCCAAAAAACTTTGACAATACGGAGTGTTGCTTGCGAAACAGGTTCCGAAAGGTCACCACCTGGAGGTGAAACAGCACCAATAGCTGTGATTGAACCGTTTTTGCCTTCTTTACCCAAAACTTTCACAAGACCTGCTCTTTCATAGAACTCAGCAAGTCGTGATGAAAGATATGCAGGATAACCTTCTTCACCAGGCATTTCTTCAAGTCGACCGCTCATTTCACGAAGAGCTTCTGCCCAACGGGAAGTTGAGTCTGCCATAATAGCAACTGAGTAGCCCATATCTCTGAAATATTCGGCTATTGTTATACCTGTGTAAATTGATGCTTCACGCGCGGCAACCGGCATATCTGAGGTGTTGGCGATAAGCACAACCCTTTTCATAAGCGGTTGACCTGTGTGCGGGTCAACAAGGTGTGGAAACTCATTCAAAACATCTGTCATTTCGTTTCCGCGCTCTCCGCAACCGACATAAACGATTATATCTGCATCTGCCCATTTTGCAAGCTGATGCTGAACGACAGTTTTTCCGCTTCCGAATGGTCCTGGAACTGCCGCGACACCGCCCTTAGCGATTGGGAATAGTGTGTCAATGACTCGTTGTCCTGTGATAAGTGGTTTTGTTGGCGAAAGCTTTTCTGCATATGGTCTACCTTTTCTGACAGGCCATTTTTGAAGCATTGTAACTTCTTTCTTTCCGTTCTCTGTGTCAATAACTACTATGGTTTCATCAATGTTGAAAGCGCCTTTTGAGATGCTCAAAACTTTGCCTGAAACTCCGATAGGAACCATAATTTTGTGCGTAATAATTATATTTTCTTCAACTGTTCCAATCACATCGCCGGGAACAACTTCATCGCCTTTTTTTACAATTGGCTCAAAATCCCACTTTTTTTCATGGTCAAGCGGAGGAACATAGACGCCTCTTGCAATACGGTCACCTGACACCTCACGCAATTTTGTGAGGGGACGCTGAATACCATCAAAGATACTTTCAATGAGTCCCGGACCTAGTTCGACTGACAAAGGCATACCTGTTGAGTACACATTTTCACCCGGACCGAGTCCACTTGTTTCCTCGTAGACCTGAATTGAAGCCTGATCACCACGAAGCTCAATTATTTCACCAATAAGCTTCTTCTCGCTGACACGCACGACGTCGTACATCTTGCTGTCGCCCATATTTTCAGCGATAATGAGCGGGCCTGAAACTTTAACAATTTTTCCAATTTCTGCCATTTACTTGTCCTCTCTGCTAAATAGTATATCAACGCCGATTGCTTTTTCGACATCCTCTCTTATACCGTCAATTCCAAAACCGTTGCTGCCTTCTGCAGACGGGATTGGCACAACCACTGGATACGGGCGAGCTTTGTAGCGTACAAGCAAATTATCAATTTTCTTAGCAAGCTTGTCTGTGATAAAAATTACTTCGTAAGAGCGGGCAAGCTGTTTGACAGTATCTCTTGCTTCGCTTTCATTCGATACAGGAAAGACCTCAAGACCAATCGCCTTGAATGCCAACACTGAATCCTTATCTCCGACAACTGCAATTCCGCTACGCATAAAGTTCACGCATCCTTTGTTTCATAACTTGGGCGTCAACACCGTTTTTTAATGCGGCGACTACAAGTTTTACCACCTTCAACTCCGTAAGTTTGCCAAGATAAAATCCTGCAATTGGAGAAGCGGTGAACATATTATTTTTTTCTTTCTTAAAAATACTAAGCAACATATTGTCACACTCAACTTCAAATTTGGACAAGCCACTTTTATCAGTGGCTACTTCACCAAGAGAAGCATATTGAGTATATTTCATTTTTTCTTTGAACAGTTCAAGACTTTGCTCAAACATTGATTCGTAGAATTTAAAATTCAAATTTCCGCCTTCAATAAATCCGTTTTCAAAAAAACTCAGTGGGAGGTCTAGTCTCTTTGAACGAACAAATGCAGAAATATTTGCGATGTCAATTGTTTGCACAAAATAGTTTGAAAGCTCTTTTCTTTTTGCCTTTTTCAATACGGCAAGAATTTCAGCAAACATAGCCTTGTCAACTTCCACATCAATAATATGTGGAGAAAGCTTGCCAGCATCTTTGAGGTTATCAAGTTTTTTTAGTGTAGCACTCATTTCTATAGACAAGTTTCTGTAGTCTTTTGCAAGCAATGCATCTCTTAATTTTTCAACTGTAATATAACCTTGCGATGCTAATGTTGAATTGAAACTGTCATCTTTTGATGAAAGCAGTTCAAGTTCGCGGGCTTTATACAATGCTTTTGCATTATGAAAATCGTTCTTTGTCAAAAAGACACTAAGTCCGCTATCTTTCACATCAAGTTCACGGAGCAATGCGGTAGCATTGTTTTCCTCAATGGCAAACAAACGGTCAAAATCCTTATTTTCATATGAAGAACCGCTTCCGTAGCCAAACTCAACAAGCATTTTGAAAGCATCGTCAAGCGCTTGGCAATCTATCAGCCTATTCAGCTGTGAGATTGCAAGTAGATTTTTTTCTTTTGCCTTTACACGGGCATTCGAAAAGACGAAACTACTTCCTGACATTACTTGACCTCCGAAAACAGTTTTCTAGCTATTTCTTCTTCCATTTCATCACGCAGGAGCGAAATCTCAGTGTCCAAAGTGATATTTTTGCTCACACCGTGGTTTGAAAGTATGATACCGCCATCGAAAGTCCCGAATTCTTTCGCAAGAGTAACCTTTATTTTCTTCTTCTCACTGAATTCCTTGAGCTTTGCGGCAGTAATTATATCTTTCTCACGCTCCGAGATTATCAAAACATCGCCGTCCTCAGCAAGTTCAAGCATACCAAAAATAAGCTTCTCGTATGATTTCTTTTGAAGATTGCGCGCTTTTTTTAGCGCTGTTTCAAAAGTCTTAACAATAAGCGTATTTTTTGCGTCAAGCAGAAGTTTTTTTGCATCGAGCGCCGCAACTGTGGCAGAACGCGCAACAATCTCCTCTTTGAGCTTATCTTGCTCGGCCTTCGACCGATAAATATACTCTTTGCTTTGTTCGGCTAATCCGCTGACTATTTCGTCAACGCGTACCTCTGCATCACTAAGCGTAGCCTTCTCGTTTCGTTCGGCGTCAGCAATGATTTTGTTTATAATTGCATCTTTACCTTGCATAATATCCTCTTTGCTTAGATAGTGACAGCAGCTGGAATAAACACTGCCAAGAATGAGATAAGCAATGCCAAAACTGCATATGTTTCAACCATAACTGTCAAAATAATTGCCTTTCCGCTTTCTTCAGGACGCTTTGCAACAGTAGCAATACCGCTGACAGCGACTTTCGCTTGTGAAATTGCGCTAACAAGTCCAACAATTGCAATTGGCAAACAACCTGCCAAAATTGAAAGTCCACAATCTGTTGTGAGTGCCAACACGCTGCCGAACAAGTCAATCTTCAAGAAGACCAAAAATGCTATAAGCAAACCGTAAATACCTTGTGTACCTGGCAAAAGTTCAAGAACTAGAACCTTTGAAAACTTGTCTGGATCTTCGGCTGTTACACCTGCGGCGGCTTGACCTGCCAAACCAACGCCAAGTGCAGAGCCAATGCCTGCTAAACCTGCCGCCAATGCAGCGCCCATAATGGCTAAAAATGTTCCGAGTGACATAATGACCTCCTAATGTCAAAATTCAATTTGTTTTATATTTATTTCTATCGACTTGGCTTCAACCTTTGCGGTTTCCCTTGTCGTTTGAGACTAGTTTACTTTGAACCGATTAACAGATATTGTAGTGCTATTCCGTTTCCCTTGACGTTTAAGACTTAGATTACTGCTTTGCGTGCTTCATTGTCGTTTAAGATTATGTTTTCAAACTTTGCAATTTTCATTGTCGTTTAAGACTAAATCTAATCCTCTGCGGGTTGCATTCATCTTTGCTGAGTTTTGCAATTTGAAACCAAAATGATTTCTACATAATCTAAACAGCTGCTACACCCTGATTGGACTTTGCGGCAGCTCTTTCAGTCGCTTCTTTTTCCAAGCTTGTATTGTCTATATATGTGTACTTTGTTCTACTTCCAAGCGGCACGAAAAGATGTCCCGCACCTGCATAAAACTTTCCGAAAAATTCAATGTATTGCAAGCGGCAGTTGTGAACATAAGCGCCAAGAGTGCTGATACCGATGTTGAATAAATGACCAACCATAAAAATTGGAAGCGCAACAATAATGCCAAGCACTGGAATTCCGCCAAACGCAGGAAGCAATCCAATGATAACTCCGCATATCTTGTTGACAACCATACCTACAACACCGCCGGCAAGTCCAAGACCAAACAATCGCGAATAACTCAACACATCACTCAAAATATTGACGCCGTTGTACAGCTTGCCAACACCTCCAAGCGCGCCCATTATTTTTCCGCCAACGCCTTTTTTGCCTCTCGCATTGCCGAGAACAAGTCCTGCAAGTCCAACTAATATAAGGACAGTTGCGGTTGTTTTCAAAGCATCGAGCTTCCACAAAATCGAATTTAGCACCAAAATGCCTAAACCGATAAAAGCCATAAACCAAGTGAATATTTCAAACACCGCATCCATTGATCTATGTTTGCGTATGAGATTGTACGCATTGCATCCCATACCGACAACAACTTGCAAAAAGCCAAGTGCCAAACACAACCCGAGCATCAAAATCGGCTCATCCAAAGGCTTGAACCACACTATTTTGTTCAAGAACGATGTTCCCAAATCGAAAGCGAACCAACCGCCGAACAAAGCGCCCCAAATAATTGTTGATACGCCACCCATAGTGATGACAAGCAATAATCTGCCCTTTCCAGGAGTTGGCTTTTTCAATTTGTACAAAACAAAACCGCCAATAGCAAGCAACAATCCATAGCCCGCATCGGCAAGCATCATACCAAAGAATAGGAAATAGAAAAATGCCATAATCGGATTTGGATCAAAATCTTCACGGTAGTTTGGAGCACTGTACATATTTGTGACATCCTCATACGGTTCGAAGAGTTTTTTACTTTTGACCAATGTTGGGATAATTTCATTATCTTCCGGCTCGCGGAATTCATACACCACTTCATCACAGCAATCGTTTAGTATTGCAGTGATTCTTTCTTCCTCAACAGCAGGATACCACGCCTCAAGCACAAAGACTGAATTTGTGCATCTGAATCCTTGCGCTGCGGTTTGCTTTGCAATTTCGATGAGATAGTAGTCGTAAAGCTGTTTCCAATCTGCAATGAAGCTCTCTTTTGCAAGAGCCTTTCTCATAAGCTCAATCTTTTCGTTGTCGAATTTGACAAGCTTTTCTTTTTCAATTTCCAACAACTCTTTCGCCGTGTGTTTGAAATCAAAATTGCATTGTGAGAATTCCAACGCTTGAAGTTCTGACATTATGCTATCAGTTTCCTCTTTCAAACATACGAAAGAAAACGGAATAAATCTAATTCCGTCATAAACTTCAAACTGTGCATCATTATGATTATTTATTATCTCTTCAAGTTGGGATTTTTGCTGAACGGAAACAGTGCCCAAAACCACGCTAGTGGATTTTGTGTCACAGAAAGTCGAAAATTTAACATCAATTGGCAGATAAACTTCCAACTGGTCAATAAATGTATTGGATTTTAGACTTAGTGAGTTTATTTCGTTATAGCGACTTTGAATTTTCTCAATGTCCGAGATATGTGCAAGCAACTCAACTTCAGTCGCAGGAATATTCGTAAATTCTTCATAAGAAATTGTGGCAATAGTTTGAAATGGAACGCCCTTTATTGGTTGATATTCAAAATCGATATCACTTTCCTTGTTTTTTTCAATTTCCTTGACAAGTTTGAGTCCGCTCTTTTTCTCGCCGTACATAAATTGGAGCACCGAAGAGACGCGACCAAGTTTTTCATTCAATTTTTCAAGTCTATCCGAATTGTCAAAAACTTCAGTGTTTTCAATTTCGCGAGTTGCAGAAATCTCAACAAGTTTTGAGCGGTGCAAGGCGCGAAGAATACGGTTTCTTCTTGCGCTGTGCGCTATTAAAACTAGTTTTTTCATTTCTACAAGCATAATATGTTCCTTTTTCTATTTGTAATTAGGATGAGTATTTTGTACTTAACAATCATTTTCCTTTACTATTTCTATGTATTTTTGTTGATTGCGTATATTGATTTGCGATAATAAAATTTCGATTATCGACTTTTTGAAAATATTAGTATTTCTTTAAGAGATTATCAACAATTTCATCAGCAAGTTTGTCCACATTCTTTGACAATCTTTCCAGCATCTCATCTGCAGCTTTTTTACCGTCGACAAGAATTTTTTCACGAGCAACTGCAGCTTTGGCTTCAGCTTCGGCAACAACTTTTTTTGTGTCTGCCTTAATTTCCTGAACCACTTGGCGTCTTTTGTTGTCCGCCTCAATTTCGGCTTGCAAAATCATCTCCTTTCCTTTCTGCACGGCTTTGGAAACAATATGAGCAGACTTTTCTTCTGCCGCCTTTATCTCGGAAATAATGTCTTCTATCATAGTAAACTCCTACTTGAAATATTCATCTTCAATTTCACTGATTAGGTTAATCCTGTTTTGATGGCGACCGCCCTGGAATTTTGCTTCAAAAAATTCGGTCAAAATCAATTTTGCATATTCAGGCGAAATAATGCGCCCGCCCATTGTAATTATATTTGCGTTATTGTGCTCTTTTGTTGCTTTGGCTGAAAACAAATCCGAAACAACTGCCGCGCGGATACCTTTGACCTTGTTTGCTGCGATTGACATACCAATTCCTGTGCCGCAAAGCAAAACCCCGTACTCACAATCACCGCTAGCAACCGCTTTGGCAACATTAAGCGCGAAAACAGGATAGTTCACCGATTCTGTGCTTACTGTCCCAAAATCCACAATTTCTGCGCCAAACGATTTGAGAGTGTTGACAACACTTTCTTTCAAAACTATTCCACCATGGTCACATCCGAGAGCAACTTTCATTTTCACCTCAAAAATTATGGCAATCTTCTTATAAATCATGTTGATTATACAATATGATATCGAATTTTGCAAGTAAATTGCCTTATACTATATATAAATTTTTATTATATATATACCTTAATATAAAGGAACAATTTTTTACTCAGAAAAATTACATTCCTTAATTTTATTGTTTCAATGTTTTCTTTTTTATTTTATGCAATATCTTACATTACATTATTTTTTCTCGAAATATCAAAAATCATATAAATCTGCATTTGAAGAACTAACGAAAAAAACATAAAAAAACCCGTCTGTTGAGGCGGGTTTTCTACATCGCTATTCTTTAGGTTTTGTTGGTGGGACTGGCGGCTTCGGTTGTGGTTTCGCCGTGGTTGAAGGAGTGCCTTGCGGTCTTGGAGGAATTGGTCTTGCTCCCTGCAGAGGTGCACCTTGCGGTCTCGCGCCAACTGATGGTGCGCCTTGCGGTCTTGGAGGAATTGGTCTAGCTCCCTTCGGAGGGGCGACTTGCGGTCCTCTCGGTGCGGCTGTTGGTTTTTGTGCAGTCTGTCCCGATATCGGTGCGCCGACTTTACTTGATGGAGCTGGTTTGCCTGCAGAAATTGTATCAGTTTTTGCATCAACGGAAAGTGCTTCCATAATTCCCGGCTTGACAGTTTTTGATGCTACATCTGAAGCGACTGCTTTTGATGCATTGACCATCTTGCCAACTGAAATATTATCCGCTCTTTCTGCTTTCATAACGCTACGGACAACAGGTTGCGCTGATTGAGCCGCAGCTCCTGTCATTTTCATTCTATTTTGCGTTTTCAACTCTTGAGTGCGTTTTTCTTCAGCCAGTCGAACTTCTTCTGCCTGTCGTTTTTGTTCGGCTATTCGGTTCTGTTCTTCAAGCTTTTCTTGCTCGCGCTTCTCTTTGACAGTTATTTGAATTGGAGTACCATCTTCATTTGCGCCAACCGTAACAAGCTGCGCATCCTTTATCTTCTTTTTCTTTTGGACTATGACTATGATTGCAATCACTGCTCCCAAAACAACAGCTCCGCCGATTGCACCAACAAACCACCACGGGAATGAACCTTCTTTTACAAACACAAAGTATCCAACATAGTCAGTAGTGACAACGATTGTGCCTGAATTGTAAGTATAACTAAGCTCTTTCAATGTTCCCTCAGCAGTAACCACATAAAGTTTGTCGCCGTTTGCTGCGCCCTTTGGCAAATCCATTGTCAATAAAACTTCGCCGTTTGGCTGAATTCTGTTTGTGATATCGCCATTGACCGTTATCATTGAAACATCCAAAATCGCGGAAGTTTCAAGCGGAGCAAAGAATGTTCCAATTATACTAACATTTGAATTTACCTGAGTCCACAATGTGCTGTTTGTTGCATTGTTTGACTTTATTGCATATTTCAACTGCGTATTCGCGTAGATGAGCGAACCTTCCTTAACCGTCGCGCTTGCTCTTGGAGCGGAGTCATCATCACGCACTTCAACAACTGAATCAATACCAACATAAAACACTCCAGATGTATGACCTGTCAACTGATAGTTTTGATTGCTAGTTTTGATTGTGAATGAATAGTTTCCAGCATAGAAAATGTAACTTACGGAGCTATCCGAATAAGAATCGCGATAGAACACGTTGATATCAGGCAAATCATAGCCTTCAAATGAACTATCCACAGCAGCATCGTATTGAAGCATATTGTCAGAATTTTCATCATAAATTATCTGTCTTGTGCCTACGATTATGTTTACTACAATTGGATTGATAACCAGCGCAACCGAATCAGATGTTGAATAAGCATAGTTCGATGCGCCTGTTGTATTGGTTGCCGTTTGAGGATTGAAGCATGCCTGAACAAGATAAGTGCCTGCGTTTTGTGGCAAGTTAGATTGTGTCAGTGTCACTCCGTTTAGTTTGTAGATATAGGTGATATCGTTTGCACTTATTGCAGGATCACCAATAACTACATCTCTACTCTCGATAATATTATGCGGGTTTCCGTCATAGTTTACAACGAGTCTTCTCAGTCCTAGCGAGACTTTTCTCGGGTTTATTGTTACCATCGCACCGCCAACCCAGTCAAGATAGTTCGTTCTCTTTATTGTGATTTCGATATAATAAGTCCCCGCATTCACGACTTCGTTGAGCGCAATTTCATTGTTGTAATCTGGAACGTATCGAGTAGCTTCTGTGCCGTTGTTGTCATATGTCTCGAGGATTGTCTGATATGCTTTCTTTGTTATAACATCTCCCGACACACTTCCTGTGCAATTTGTTGTGTAAAAACTGCCGCTGTAAGTAACATTCACATTCTTGACAGAAACTCCTTCAATTGAAGCATAAGTTATATAAAGTTGTTCAAAATAATCAGCTATGCTGCCACCACTTTGTGTGTAACGCTCAACATACCTTGTTTGAATAATATAGTTTCTGCATACGGTGTTTAATGAGTTGATGTTCACACCATAAACGCTATCAACTAGGCTTGCATTGACAACTGCATTGGTGCCGACTTCTGCGCCCCACTCTCCCGTTTCTGTGTTAAATGTCATGAATTTCGCAACAGGTTCAACAAACAATCCCGCAGAAATAAGTCCTGAAGCAGTTTGTCCATTCTTTAATCCGTTTATATTGCTTTCTAATGAAGATGAGTAAGCAAGAGTGATAGCAGGATTTGCAGCGCGGAATATTCTCATATATTCATATGTCGCCGCTTCATCCGCATATTTGTCTGTCGCATAGGCGTATAGTACGACTTTTGAAATTGTAATGATTCCCGCAACATCTTGATAGTCGTATGGTGTTCCGTTTTCAGTTGTTCCGGCATATGAACTCGTGAGGAAGTTGAAGGTATAGTTTGTTGAGTTGCCTGCAGTCAAATTTATTGCATAGACGCCCGAATTTGTGAAATTGTTTGTATTATCAACAACAGCAGGCAATTTAATATTTGGATCCAGTACAATAAATTGGTCAGCTGTCATCGGGTCATTATCGTGGTCACCATAATATCCAAGCGTTCCGTTTACTAAGCTTAGTTCGTGAATATTATCATCAAAGCTGATATTATAGTTTCTAGCGCTATCTCCATACTCAAGAACGATATTGTCAATGGAAACATCAACGACTGCGCGATAAATTGTTGCAGAAGTTCTTGCCGTAGCTCCTGTGAATGTATAGTTTCCTGCATTTTCTCCACTAAGTCCCGTAATGCTGAAGATAAGCACACGGTCATTATCGATTGCGCTTGCATTTGCGTTGTCATATTTCACACTAATTGCATTTTCTGCTATCGTGACTGACTCGCCCATGCATATGCCCGAAATTGTAACTGTGTAATCTGTCCCTTCTTCGCCAAGGAAGTCAGTTGTTCCGTCATAGGTTTTGTTACGGAGTGCTTGTCCCGCTTCCGTTAGTGCAGCCGTGACAGTGACAACCTTTGTTGAAATTGTACCCGCCGCCGCTTCATAGCCGTTGAAGTTTATAAATTCGCCAACTCCTGTGTAGTCAACATAATAATAAGTGTTAGTGCTCTCGACTACTGTATTGTAAACAAATCCGTAAATTTCCGAGTCATATAATGAACTAAGCAGTTTTGTGAACTGTTTTGATTCAAGAGTAAAGTAGTGAGTTTCCACATCAGAAATAGTTTTGGTCATATAGAAGTTGCTTGTCTCTGAAGGTATTGTCTCTCCATATGCGGTTTCCCATTCTGTTGCTGTCATCGCATATGTCAACACATAATTCATATAACTGCCCGTTCCGCTCGTATAGCCGTTGTAGCTCAGCACAAGGCCATATGCGCTGCCTGTCACAACTTCGCCCGCGTTGATGCTCGAGAACGCACCAAACGAATAGCTGAGCGTATATTTGCCTTGGTCACGGGAATCTATAACTCCATACAAGGTGTATGAAGAAATACTAGCGTTTCTCGTTCCGTCATAAACTTTGTTTGAAAGCGCAATATCAAATGTCAATGGCGCCTGTTTGATTGCAGCATAGCCGAATGCATAAATACTTTCGTTATCTTTCATCTTGTAATTTGCTGCATAATCTATTGTGCCGGCTGCTACCTCATTGATAATGTTTTGTACTCTGATGTATGCTTTGACTGAAGCGCTGACATCAACTCCCGTGAATTGAACAGAGAATTGAATTCCAATATATGGTCTTTCAATTTCAACGATACCAATTGCGTCTTTATTAATACTGCCAGTTCCTTCACTTAAAGCATCATAGTACTTGTCATTTATTGTAATACTGCTCGTCTGAATATCAAGTTCTTTTCTTGCAAGAGTTGCAGCTCCGACCATTTCAAAATCCGCAAGTGCGCCTGCTCCAAGATTCATTTCGACTTCGTCATAAGATGAAGTGCCCGAGTTATATTGATATCCAATTAATATAAAGTTTGAAAGCAATGCGCCAACTTCTGCAGTTACGGTAACTCCAGAGATAAGAACATTGTGCAATGCAACTATTGTTTTGTTGGCATCCTCAAACATAACCTGAGTGTTCTCCACACCATTGCTTGACATAATCATACCGCTAAGCACAAATGAAAGCAAAGCGAGCTCTGTCTCATCAATGTGGTCATCGCCATAACCTTTCAAGTCAAAAGTCGTTGTGTAATTGACGGCTGAAGTCCCGTCATATTGGCGGTTTTGATCAAAAGTTATATCCAGCACAAGTCTAGTCGGCAAAATATTCGCCATCAGTGTTGTATATGCAGCGAAATCTTCCGGAGAAATTGAAAGTGTATAGTTTGTGTTTAAAAGCGTTGCACCCGTCAGAATAACAGTCCATTCTCCCGCGTTGATTGCCTCATCGTAAACATCTACATTCAAGGTTGCGAAATATGCGTTGAACGAAGTCGCAACATTCGCTTTTGTATCGCCGACTCCTAGAGCACCATCGGCATAAACATAATCAATAGCCGCTGAAGATGTTGAATCATACCTTTTGTCAACACCTGAAATTATAAAGCTGTCAAGTGTAAGCAAGCGTGCAATAATTTCTGCATTAAGAAGAGTTGCGGTTATGACAAGTCCACTGCTACTTGAAGTAACTGACATATTCTCTTCTTCACTTGTTGCTATTGTGAAGTTGAGGTTTGCATTTGCAAGTGCAACAGTAATCACAACACTAACGGCAAGACTTGTACCAATTCCTGCTTGTGGATAAACACCCGCAACTGTTATTGCGTTTTGGTTTACAACTGTGAGAACACCTCTTAAGAAACTTATATCACTTCCCGAAATAGCGGTTGTGCCATCATAAGTTTTTGAAACACTAACATCAGCCTTGAAAAGGTTAAGCTCTGTCGAATACACAGCGATGTCGTTTGTTAGCGAGTCGGCAGTCATCTTTGTTATTGTGACAGATGTTCCTCCGTCAACAGGAGTACCGTCGTAGTATAAAACATAATTTGTTGAATTTGCACCGCTAAGGCTTAGCGCTGTAAAAATAATGCTCTTGCCTGAGCCTGCAACATCTGCGGTGTTGTAGTTTGCGGTGAAATTGACTATGACTTCATCGGTAGTCCTTGCTTTTGAGAAATTGATTGCATTGTCGCTCACGACATAACCAACGGTCGTTAATGCGTTGTATTCGCGGCTCTTGCCGTTGAATGAATTCAAAGTAAGCAAAATTTGATATGGCGTAACTGTGAAGCGCAATCCATCGATGTTAGTGTATTCTATGACAAAATTGCTATCACAGCCAAATGCCGCTTCAATAGCTGCACCGTAATAGTAATCAGCACCGTAATTTGCAATAAGTCCTGCATTGGTTGAATCGAATCTTGTTCCTATTGAAACTATGTTTCCCGCTGCATCGCAAATAACTCTGCGGAAACTGCCATAAACAATATTCCAATCCTCAGATGTTCCGACTGCGCATGTAATATTATAGTTGAGCAATATCTCATCGCTTCCGTAAACTCTTGAAAGATTTGAATTTGAAACTGCAACTGAGATGACTGCAGGGTTGACTTCAAGGAATATATTTCCCATAGTGACTAAAACTGTGCCAGTTATATCCGTTGCGCTAGCTTGATCATCACCTGCATAAACAAAAATGTTTGTTATATCAACAAGATAATTGCCAACATCATTTCCCGCAACATAAGTGCCAATTGCCCATTCCCATGTGATTTGATAATATGGATAACTCTCAAGTCCTGTAACCGTAAAGTTTTCGCTTGAGAAATCAAACATTGTTGAAACGGTATCAGATGGACAAGCATCATTAAATGTGATGCTATTATTCAAATTTGCATTTGCAATTATGACAACATCGCCAGGAGCAATAAGTGTAAAGGTCACCGTGCCTGAAAGCGCTAAATCCAAATTGTTTGTCATTTCCGCGACAATCAAAAGACCGCTCAGTGAAATAACATTTGTTGCACCAACGACAGGTTCACCGTCTATTGAGAGCGCTCCGCTTATGTATTGCAAATAAATACGGTCGACTGAATTGATATTATACATAATCTCATATTCAGTGCCCATAACGGCGCTTTGAGATGAAAGAGGTATGATTGTAATAATTCTCTTTGTGATAACAAAATTATCTGTGCTTTGTATGTTCAAAGTATAATTTGGATTAAGTGTAAATCCTTCTATTGAAGTGCTGTATTCATAGCCCGCAACAGAGGCATCCTCGCCATTTGCACGGATTATTCCGCCACCCAAAATTATTGCCGAAATCTCATCTGCCAGAGTTTGTCCTTCATCGACGGAGTAAGCAAGTGTTGGATCAACATCGCCGTATTGTTTGCTCTGACTTTCCGTTATTGTAATATTAACTGTCTTTGGATTTACTGTGTAGATAGCTGAAACATAGTTTATATCATAATTTTGATAAACCAAAGTTTCGCCCATAACAATGTTGTAGCTTCCTGCAGAAACACCAAGAAGTGACGCGCAATCCTGCAGTGCTAAGCTTCCCGAAATAGGATCGGGCATATTTGCTATATCATCGCCAACTGCTCCTAGTGTTGCAGAAAGGGCAATTTCATCGCCGTAGTCCGAGTTGTCAGTATTCGCTGTCAAATTGACTGAAAGCTTGTTTATTCTGTATGATGTAACAGTTGCTTCTGAAACATAGAATTGTCCGTCCACGCGTGCATTTACCGTGTACAAACCGACATTCTTTGGAGCTGAACCATCTGCAAGCGAACCGTTTTCTAATGTTGTCAAAACAAAATCTTCAGCGCTTGTGTACGAAGTATAGTATGTGCCGACAAACTCTGAGAAATTTGAATTCGGGAAACCGGGGAAGGTTTCTTCGCTGTCTATGATTGAAGCAACATAGTCTATCTCGTTTTGAGTTCCATCATAAAACACCACTGTGTTTCCAAGCGCAAGTGAAACAATTTTTCTAAAACTGAATGTGTACAGTTGTGCTTGGGTTGGAGGCGCAATAGAGATATCATTAGTATCAATTGCCATCTCCAAACTCAGTCCACCCATAGTGAGCATAATATTTCCAACATCTTGAGTTACATATTCACAGTTCAATGAGTTGTTGGTGTATATATCAATCGCTGCCGCGCCGTCAAGTGATTGCGTAATCTTGTATGGCACAAAGCCGTTTGCAACAGTCACGTTGATAAATAGCATTTCTCCACGCTTGAATGTTGTGACAAGGTCTCCTTCGCTGTTGAAATACTCAATGGTTGCAAATTCAATACCGCCAAAATGTCCGTAATCTTCTGCATCAATTTGAACTTGTATGCTGTATGTATTGCCGTCAACCAAAGCCTGATATTCGCCCACTGCACTTGTGTTGTTCGCTTGGTCAACAACCCAAACATAAACGTTTCTAAGGCCTGAACCGTATGACTCTAAAAAGTCCACAAGCATTTCACCGCCACCATCAATTTCTGAAGCAGTCACGCTCATAAAGCCGTCGAAATATCCTAGCGCGGTCAAGCAATCGCCGTAGCTTGCATATGCGCCGAGCAAATATTCAGCCATCACGCCCTCAGAAGTAAATCCCGTCGCAAATGAGTTGACATTCACACCAACATATATTTTTATTTCGTCGCTGTAATTGCTTAACAAATCATCTGAAAATTGAGTTGCAACGCCCATACTCCAAGCCGTTGTATACCAATCTCTTGCATCAGCGGGAATATTAAAATCGTTGAATATTTTCGGAGTAAGTTTTGAAGTTATATCATCCGAAATAACAGGCGTCATAGGATTGTTTCTGTCGCTTCTGAAAATTATAGTTGGGTCATCTTCCGCCATATCTGTAGCGGTTGGGAAATAATAGTCCGTGTCAAATGACGGTCCTAAGTAAACCATAAATAGCGCCGTGAAATCCACATTATTGTATTTTATCATTTCGCTTTCAATATAAGATTTATCTCCGCAAACGATAGTGAAAACGCCATGTAGATAAGTTATTGTCAAAGTACCGTCAGTGTATGAAGCTGATGCTGTTCCCGCAGCTGTCAGTGTGCCAAATGCATCGCTTGCGGTAATAAATCCACCCGAAGTAATGACATAATGGTCTTTGGCATCCGCGCCTTGATAAGAGAGCATATTTCCAGAAAGATTTGTTTCCGAATGATAGTCGTTTGCAGCATCTGCTCTCGAAGTGACTGTAATAGTAGCCTTGATTTGATCAGTGGCCCATGAACCTGAAATATATTCTGTAGACCCCGTGCCTTTTGTAAGATTGACAGTATATTCAGGACTGTCATAATCAACCTTTATGATATATCGAGTGGCATAGCTATAGGTTGATGAATTGTTTGCTAAATCCTTAGACTGCAACCCAATCATATAATATCCCGAACCCGAAAGAGCAGAAAAATCAAGAGCCAGTTGCGCCACGTTTCCGACTGCAAACAGCCGCCCGTAGGTCCCAGGCGTAGAGGGGTAACTGCTGGTATTGCCCTCTAAATCAGTGAAAGTTCCATAAGCTCCTGTTTTAGAATAAGAAACATTGTAGTAATACACAATCAAAGCTTCGCCATCATCCGCCGAAAGAGCATCTACTTCCATAGTAAATGTAGATGTATTCCACCATGCAGCACCTGCATATGCCAAAGCATATGCTTCTGCCGACAAAGTCGATGGTGCAGTCACAAGATTTGCATCAGTGCTTGCCTCTGCCGCATCCGGCGCAGTATGGTCTATTCCCGAAACAGTAACAGTTGTAGAGTTTGAGTTTCCGACAAAATCAACCACACTAACGGAGAAATTTCCGTTTTGAGTGAATTTCATAAC
>JAQUST010000031.1 GCA_028710495.1 Clostridia bacterium | reverse complement strand
AAAAAACCGCTATAAGCTTTATGCTATAACGGTTTATTTGGTGGAGATAGAGGGATTCGAACCCTCGACCCCTTGACTGCCAGTCAAGTACTCTAGCCAACTGAGCTATACCCCCAAGGCAAGAATAATTATAGCACAAGATTTGAAAAAGGCAAACATATTGCATCATTATTTTGTGAGTATCAAGTATTTGAAATTGTAACAAGCACAAAACTTACTATAGGAAGGTGTTATTCTTTTGCTATGCTGTGCATTATAATAGTTTCTAACTCTGAAGTAGCAACAAATTGTTTTTTATCTTAGCGATAAATGCAATAGATCTTCGAGAAATATGCTTTTGTCATTTAGCGAGTTCGCTTATTTCTCAGTTGTAGTTGGAGCAACAGATTTTTCTTCGGCTGGAGTGGCGGATTTTTCTTCGGCGAAAATTTCTTCAACGATTGGCTTTTCATCCAAAGAAATGGAATTATCTTCGCTTTTCTTTTTTCCGTCATTTCTCATGATAACGAATTTATTCATTGGAAAAACAATGAAGAAAGATGCCATCATACAAACTACTTTAGCCAAAAAGCTTGCGAGAGCGTTGTTTGGAATGACATTGCATAGCGCATCATTAAGCAATCCGCCCACATATGTGTTTAGTCCGACAATGATAAGGATTGCCATGACAGCATAACCAATTGCACTGGTGACCACATTGTTTGTTGAATTGAAGTTCTTTTTGAAGTTCACAACAAAGGAAATTACCTGTCCAATAGTAGCGGAAACTAAGAATGCTATAAGCGCTCCCAAACCGCCTGCAGAAGCAGCATATCTGAATACAAACCAGTTGATTTCACTGTTTACACCTACTGTCGGCAAGACATTGCTAAGTATAAGAAACGAAACTGTTTCGGAAGCTCCTGCAATCATGCTGATGAGTGTGAATTTGACAAATTGTAAAACTGCTTCGTGTTCTGCAAAATATGCTTTAAGTTTTTGAACCATAATGACCCTCTTCTGTTATCTAATTTCAATTTTTAATATGATTTATTATAGTTGCAAACTGAGAATATGTCAATGCAAATAATCTATAGGTAATTTTTTCAATTATATTTATTCTGCAATAATAATAGTCGTAGATATAAAAATAATCAAAACCAATGATAAAACTGTTTGCAAATATTTGCCTTGCGGGTTCAAGAGTAAAAATAGCAGAATAATTGCAAATCAAGTTGATGTGAAAATTTTGTCTAAACGGCGACTAGTGCAACGCTCATATAACTCAATTGATTGACATATTGTGAGTTTTACTCTATAATCGGCAAAAAGAGCAACTAAATTTATGCAATTTTTTCAGTCTCGAAATAATTAGTGATTGCATTATTCACAAGATTTTAACTGATAAGTTTTGATTAAGGGCAAACAATGCTTGTAAATCAGAATTATGCCCGCAAGTCAGTACAATGCCATGAGGTTGGAACAATACCGCAGGTTAGAACAATGCTCGCAGGTCAGAACAACTCAAGCAAGTCAGTGCAACACCAAGACGTTGGGACAATACCGCATACCATAACAACCCAAGCAAATCAGAACAATGCCAAGAGGTTGGAATAATACCGCAGGTCAGAACAACTCGAGTAAATCTGAGAATAACAAGCAAGGCGGAACTATAAGAGCAAGTAAGAATTAAACTGATAAATAAGAACAATATGAGCAAGTCAGTGCAATTATCGAGTATTGATATTGCATTAATTGAATAAAATTTTGTGGGCGTAAGAGCCTTGAGGGGAAAAACTATGGAAGAGAAAAAAACAAAAAAACTCAAATTTTCTACTAGAGATATCGCTGTTTGTGCGGTGCTTCTTACTTTTATTTTAACTTTTATTCTTGTGCCTATGCAGATTGGCGTGGTGGATATGGCTTTCATTCCGCTTCTTGCAATATTCATAGGCTGTCAAGTTGAGGGCGGGAAAATCGGTATTGTGCTTGGAACGGCTTTCGGACTTGCAAGTCTGTTGGCAACAGTAGTGCGTCCCAACATATTGTCGATACTTTTCTACAATCCGATGGTTTCTGTTTTTCCGCGTATCATGATTGGTATTACTACATATTTTTCTTACGCAGGTTTGAGAAAACTTTTTGTTTTGATTGGGAAACGAAAAGGCAAAATGCTTGATAAAAGAATGAGTATTTTGGTTTCAAGTTCAGTTTCTGCTGTTATTGGAACGCTTACAAACACAGGGCTAGTACTTGGAATGCTTGCGGCGTTCAATTTTGGAAAGCAAATCAGCGGAATAGCAATAGATGGCGCGTTTTTTGCAATGCTGATATCTATAAACTTTGTTATTGAGATTTGTGTGGCGGCTATTGTAACTCCATGGATTGTGCTTGCATTGCGTAAGTCAATGCATATGAGTGAACCCGAAGATGAAATCGCAAGACTTATGAAGCAGGAATTGGCAACAAGTTCTGTTGAAGAAGAATCTGCAGCAAAAACACAAGAAACCGCATAATTATTTAATAGAAGTTGTTTTGCAAGCGCAAGTTTATGCAGAAACGGTTTTGCGATTTATCGAAGCTCTTTTTGCGAGAAAAGAAGAACAGAAAATTTTGAAATATAAGAATTTTTGAATGTAATAAACACCATAAATGCGTACAGATAAGCTGAAAAGACGAAAAAACATTAAAATTTGGATACAAAAAGTTGGAATTGCGAAAGAAAACATTAAAAGTAGATAGAAAATGATAGTGTGCAAAATAAAATCTTTGCTAGTAGAATGAAATATTGAAATTTTAGAAATTGATTTGAAATCCAAAAGGGAAAAACGGAGGCAATATGACTGATGAACGCGCAAAACAGCTGGCAAATGATGAGAAAATAATTGCTGTTTTATCACCGCAAAAAAATGCAGTTAAATCTGATATTTTGCGTGGATGTATTGGCATTTTGTTTGCGCTGTTGATTGTTGCGATGATGCTTGTTCTGTTCTTCAGAGGAGAAAACACTTATGACGGCAACAGCTTCATAGTTATGGGTGTAATGGCAGGTATTATGTTCTTGTTTGGAGCAGGAATTGCTTTTTTGGAGCTGTTGCAGCTTAAATTTTCAGGAATGGTTCTGACCCCCACCAAAATAGTAGGTTATGCAGGATTTCCTATTCTCAAGAAGTTTGAAGTTTTGCACGGAGATAATAAAGGGTTTCAGGTTTTCCCCGCAAAAAAAGAAGCATATTTTGTTCATATCGGCTCGATCACTGCTGCATATATGGAAAACCCCGAAGAGTTTGAAGCATCATTTTATGACTTGATTGAAAATAATTTCAAAAGTAGCACGGTTATAAGACCTGCCAAAAAAGATATAGTACAATAATGAGAAGTCAATAAAGATTATGACAACAATGTCAATACAATATTTTAAGTAACCTTTAGAAATTGTAAATTTGTGCTCAAAACATTTGCGTTTTTTTTGTTAGTATTATATGATTATAAAAATAGATATGGAGATAGAAATGAGCCGTCTAAAAACACAAAAAACTGAATTTTTGCCGTTGTCATCAATGCGTAGCGTCGATAGCAATTTGAAACTTCATTTTGTGGACGGTCGTGTTGTTTTTGTTTTCAATAAATGTGGCGTTTGTTTTTGATTTTGAGTAACAAGGTGTTACTCTTTTTTTTGTCTTAAATCAAAACTGACGCAGTAAAAGCAGTGCATTTCAGAGGATGGAAAACCTCAATACTCCTAGAGCAGATAAAAAAACATTATAGAAATCTTTCTTGTTTCTATGAGGTGCAAGAAGATAACATAAAAGAGATGAGCGCAGATATAAGATAAAAGCAGGCGTAATTTGGAAGTGTAAGCAAAAACGATAATTGTATCTCAATATTATGGAATTGAAAACAACGAAATAATACTCTCAAATTTAATAGAAAAATAAATATGTAACTCACTAATGCAATAAAAAAATAAATATATAAAATCTTGGAGGAATTTATGACAAAAGCAAATCAGTTTTTAAAAGGCTTTACAAGCAAAGACTTAGTTCTTAGCTTTCAGCACATGTTTGCAATGCTTGGTGCAACAATACTTGTGCCAATTCTCGCACACATGAGTATTTCAATGGCACTTATCGCCGCTGGTGTCGGCACGGTGTTGTTCTACTTCATAACAAAAAAGAAAGTGCCAGTCTTTTTGGGCTCAAGCTTTGCTTTTTTGCCTGCACTTCAATCAATTGTCGGCTCAACCGCAATTTACACTGCAGAGTGGCAAGTCGCAATGGCATCCGTGATGCTTTCACTTGTTTTGGCAGGATTAGTTTATGTTATAATCTCACTTGTCATAAAATATGTTGGCGTTGTGAAAGTCAAGAAGTTGTTCCCACCGATCGTTGTTGGCCCAGTTGTCATCATCATCGGCATGATTTTGGCTCCGAAAATGTTTTGGAACAATATCATCGGACAATCAATCTGGACAGGAGTTGCACCTTGGAAAGAATGGACAACTGCAATTGTTGCCGCACTCACCATGGTAGTTTTTAACGCCTACGCAAAGCCAAAGAGCTTCCTCAAAGTTATTCCGATTTTACTTGGTTTTGCAATTGGTTATTTGTACGCATTTATCATTAGCTTCTTGCCGGGCGGTTCACTTTTGAGTTACATAATAAACGACGGAACTTTCCAATCAGTTTCGCTATCTCAGGCATTTAGCACAGGTCGTATTGTTATATTCCAAAACATTGGACAAGAATTCTCGTTCTACAAAGGATTTGCAAATCCAAACTTTGGAACAATTTTGCTTGGTTCAATCGCGGCAATCGTTCCTATCGCAGTTGTCACGTTTATGGAACACCTTGGCGATATTAGTGCAAACAGCACTGTTTGCGGAAAGGACTTCATGGTTGACCCGGGTCTTCATCGCACCATTTTGGGCGATGGTGTTGCAACAGCAGTCAGTGGCGCACTTGGCGGACCTGCAAACACAACATACGGTGAAAATACAGCAGTTCTTGCAATCACCAAAAACTACAACCCTAGAAACATCTTTGTTGCAGCCTGCCTCGCAATTTTCTTTGGTATGCTAACAGTTTTTGCAGATTTCCTTGCTACAATTCCAAGTGCAGTTATCGGTGGCGCTTCAATCGTTTTGTTTGGTATGATTTCTGCATCAGGACTTCGCTCGTTGGTTGACGGAAAAGTTGATTTCAGCAATACAAAAAATCTTATGGTTGTTTCAATCACACTTGCTGTTGGCTTAGGTTTGGGCGCAATGAGTCTTGCGGGAGATATCAATCCGACAATGGCTGAAACTCTCAAAATTGGATTTAACGTTTCGGGTGGAAGTTTTGTTGAAATTAGTCCGTTGGCAATTGCGACAGTATTAGCAATTATTTTGAACATTATCATTCCAAACAGCAAAGAGGTTACGCCTGAACAAGAGCAAGCACTTGAAGATTCACAAGCTACTCTTACTTCGTCAGCAGCAATCGATTCAAAGCTTATTGCAAGAAGAGATGCTGAAAAAGCAGAAGAAGCAAAGAGAATAGAAGAAGAGAAGTTGGCAGAGCAGACTTTGAAAGAAGAAGAAGCTAAAAAAGCAGAAGAAGCAAAATTGGCGGAAGAGAAAAAACTGGCAAAGGAAGCAAAAAAGACAGAATTTGCAAAAAACGAAACTCTAAATACGGAAGATAAACCCGCTGACAAAAAAGCACCTGTCAAAAAAGCACCGGCAAAGAAAGCTGAATAATTCTGAAAAATGATGCAACCATCATATGATGGTTGCGTGCGTTTTTGAATTTTATATTTGAACGCAAACCATTTTTTTGCATTTGTTTGAAAAAGTGCTATTATTATTGATAAGACAGTAGGGAAAAATCAAAAAGAAAAGGAAGAAAAATGAAAAATTATTCAAATGTAACAATTTTTGATCATCCGCTAATCCGTCACAAGATTGCATTTTTGCGTGATGAGAAAACAAATACCAAACAATTTCGTGAGTTGGTTGAAGAAATTACAACTCTTATGACATATGAAAGTCTTCGTGATGTTCCAACTTGCAAGATTATGGTTACAACGCCGCTTGAAACAGTAGAACAAAGTGTGGTTTGCGACAACGCAGTCACTATAGTCCCGATATTGAGAGCAGGTCTTGGAATGGTAAACGGTGTTCATCAGCTTTTTCCAATGGCAAGAGTCGGACATATCGGGCTTTATCGCGATGAGGAAACCCTTGAGCCAAAAGAGTACTACTGCAAATTGCCACAAACTATTGCAAACAGTGTTGCAGTCGTGCTTGACCCAATGCTCGCAACGGGCGGTAGCGCAAGTGCCGCAATAAGCTTTTTGAAAAAGCACGGATGCAAGACAATCAAACTTATGTCAATCATTGGCGCGCCTGAAGGTGTTTCACGTGTTGCAGAAGAGCATCCGGATGTGCAAATATACGTTTCCACACTCGACCGTGAGTTAAATGAAAACGGCTATATTTTGCCTGGTCTTGGCGATGCTGGTGATAGACTTTTTGG
>JAQUST010000016.1:16501-33206 GCA_028710495.1 Clostridia bacterium | reverse complement strand
AACATTCCTGACAATTCATACACTTGCCAATATTGTGGCAAAGTTGTTTCAGAATTCACATCAGGCGATTATTATCAAAATCCACAGTCACAAGAACCTATTGTTGACGACTCTGGAGCAGCAGGCTTTGGGGTATTAGGTTTTTTCGTTCCACTAGCCGGACTTATTTTATATTTAGTTTGGAAAGACTCTAGACCTCTGCGTGCAAAAGCAAGCGGAAAGGGTGCGCTTGTCTCAGTAATTATATCGGTAATTTTCTCAGTTATTTACTATATATTTTTAGCAGCAGTACTTGCGCAATATTAAATATTTGTTTTATTATTTATTAAAAAAATACCTCTGCGCTTTGAAATGAACGCAGAGGTATTTTAATAATATGAACCCATAATACACAAAAAGCCATAAAGCAACATACTTCCAAGTATGACTTTATGGCTTTTTATATTTTATAATTAAGCTTATCGCTCAAAATTTGTTATTGCACAATTTCATTCAAACTATGCTCGCTAATAATTTTGAAATAACATTTGAATTAACAAATAAAATGTTTTTCTCCATTTTACTAATTCATATTTACGCTTAACTATTCAAATCTTTAAGAAAAGGCAAAAAAGCTTTAGAACTGTTGAACTTGCTATTTTTTAGCGTTTGATAACTTAAGTCTTTGTGTACCACTCAAAACACATTTTCTTATGCGAATATTTTTTGGAGTAACCTCAAGCATTTCATCATCATTGATAAATTCTATTGCCTCTTCCAAACTGAATTTTACAGGAGTGACAAGTCGGAGAGCTTCATCGGAACCTGATGCACGCATATTTGTCACATGCTTACGCTTGCAGACATTGACAAACAAATCCTCGCATTTCGGCGAAACTCCAACAACCATTCCTTCATAAACCTGTGTTTGGCTATCAATAAAAAGCTGTCCACGATCCTGCGCATTATAAAGTCCGTATGATGCCGCCTCTCCTGTTTCAAATGCAACAAGAGAACCTGTTGTTCTGCGTGGAATTGCTCCTTTGTATTCGTCATAACCGTGGAAAGAGGTGTTCATAATACCTTCACCTTTGGTATTTGTCAGCAGTTCATTCTTGAAACCAAATAAACCGCGTGCAGGAATAACAAACTCCATGCGTATTCTGCTTCCAAACGGATTCATATCAACGAGTTCACCTTTTCTTGTGCCCATGCTTTCCATAACCGCACCAACAAAGTTTTGTGGAACATCAACAAAAAGATTTTCCATTGGCTCACATTTTTTTCCGTCTATTTCTTTATAAAGCACTCGTGGAGTTCCCACTGAAAATTCGTAACCCTCGCGACGCATTGTTTCAATCAAAATCGAAAGATGCATTTCTCCACGACCTAGAACTTTGAACGCATCGGTGCTGTCCGTATCCAAAACCTTAAGGGAAACATCTTTGAGTAACTCGCGATGCAATCTTTCGCGTAAATGTCGTGTCGTTACATATTTGCCCTCTCTTCCAGCAAAAGGAGAATTGTTGACTGCAAATGTCATTTCAATCGTTGGCTCACTGATTTTAACAAACGGCAATGGCTCAACTGCTTCTTTGTTGCATACAGTGTTGCCTATCGTGATGTTCTCCATTCCTGAGAAGCAAATAATGTCTCCGACTTTTGCTTCCTGAACCGGTTCACGCTTCAGTCCTTCTATTTGAAAAATCGAAACAATCTTTGACTTGTATGGCTGAATATGATTGTAATAATCACACACAACAACTTCTTCGTAGACTTTAACATTTCCTCGCTCAATTCGACCGATAGCAATACGACCGACATAATCATTGTACCCAATTGAAGAAACAAGAATTTGAAGAGGTCCGTTTTCATCTCCTTCCGGTGGGTCTATGTGCTCAATTATTGTGTCAAACAAAGGTTTCAAATCAATACCCGCTTCTTCTTCACTCTTTGATGCAGTAGCATTTCTACCTGAGCAATACAATATCGGACTGAATAGTTGTTCATCAGTTGCGTTGAGGTCAAGCAAAAGCTCTAAAACCTCATCAACGACTTCTTTTATTCTGGCATCAGGGCGGTCAATTTTGTTGACAACAATAATAATTTTGTGTCCCAACTCAAGAGCCTTTTGCAACACAAAACGAGTTTGCGGCATCGGTCCTTCTGCTGCATCAACCAACAAAACAACTCCTGAAACCATTTTCAAAACGCGCTCAACTTCGCCTCCGAAATCTGCGTGTCCTGGGGTGTCAATAATATTGATTTTTATTCCGTTATAGTGAATTGCAGTGTTTTTTGCAAGAATGGTAATGCCTCTTTCTCGCTCCAAATCTCCACTGTCCATAACACAGATATCAACCTGCTGATTCTCACGGAATGTGCCCGACTGGCGCAACATACCATCAACAAGTGTAGTCTTGCCGTGGTCAACGTGAGCAATAATTGCGATATTTCTTAAATCTTCTCTTTTCAATTTTGTGTACCTATTTTTATCTCTTGTTAATTCAATTAACAAATTCCCATTTCGGATTTCAAACCTTCCGCATTTTTGTAACAAATCTTTTCCATATCGTTATCACTAAGTCCCAGTGATTTTAGCATTGCAAGTTCTTTTTCGGGAGAGCTCCACGGAGTATCCGTTGCGAACAAAATGCGTTCAATCGGATGCAACTTGAAAATTGCTTTCAGCTCCTCTTTGGTAATGTGGTCAGCAGTTGCGGCTGTGTCGAAATACATATCGCTATTTGCGGTGTAGCGAATGACGTCGTCCCAGTCTGTCCAGCCACCGAGGTGTGCACATATCATCTTTAGTTTCGGGAATATATCGTGCACAATTTTCAAACTGACAGGAGATGCATAATGCGTATCAGAATACGCGCAATCTTTGCCGGCATGGAAAAGTACCAACATACGGTTTTCCGCCATAAATTCATAAAGCGGGAAAAACTTTTCATCTGCAATTTCGAATTGTTGATATTCTGGATGCAATTTTACACATCTCAGTCCCATTTCATTCATTCTTTTGAGTTCTGCAAGCGATTGTACTATTTCATGTGGAAAAATCGAACCAAACGGCAAAACTTTTTCGGATTTTATTGAAAGAGCAAAATCATTGACACTTTGAACTTGATGCATATTTGTGGCGATTGACTGTGCCCAAATTTCATCAACGCCCCACTCTTCCATACTTAACAATGTATTGAATAGCGTTCCGTTTGTGGAAGGACACTTTCTTGAAGCATTCGCCAGTTTGGGCAATGCACTTCCCGCAATCCTATCCGGAAAAATATGCACATGCGTATCTATCAATTTCATTTTTTCATTTATCTTTTCTATCAACCATTAAATAATCCAAAACTTTGCTTTGCAGTTTGACAACTGCATCGTCCATCATATTATAGTTTTGTCTCAAAAAATTTTATTATGCCTTGGTTGAATAGTTTGGACTTTCCTTTGTTATTGTAATATCGTGCGGATGGCTTTCAATAAGTGCGGCACCCGAAATCTTAACAAATTTAGCATTCTTTCTTAACTCTTCTATTGTTGGCATCCCACAGTATCCCATACCTGAACGGAGTCCGCCCAACAATTGGAACACCATTTCGGAAAGTGCACCGCGATAAGGAACTCTGCCCTCAACGCCTTCTGGAACAAACTTTTGTGCATCATCTTGAAAATATCTGTCTTTACTTCCTGCTGCCATTGCTGCAAGTGAACCCATACCGCGGTAGACCTTGAAGCTTCTTCCTTGGAATATTTCCATTTCGCCTGGGCTTTCCTTTGTGCCGGCAAACAAACTGCCTATCATAATTGCCGATGCGCCTGCTCCGATTGCTTTGGTGATATCTCCTGAGTATTTAATTCCGCCGTCTGCAATAACCCGCTTGCCCATTTTGTCTGCCATTTCACTGCAATCCATAACTGCTGTGATTTGCGGGACACCAATACCAGCGATGATGCGAGTCGTGCATATTGAACCAGGACCAATACCAACTTTTACGATGTCTGCGCCTACATCAATAAGTGCTTCCGTTGCCTCAGCTGTTGCGACATTGCCTGCTATAACTGGCAAATTCGGAAATTTACTTTTGATTTGTTTGACTATATTCAAAACTTTTTCAGAATGTCCATGCGCCGTGTCAAGTGAGATAACATCAACTTTTGCATTTACAAGTTCTTCCACTCTTTCCATAGTGTCTGAAGAAGTGCCGACTGCAGCACCAGCAAGCAATCGACCGTTTTTATCTTTTGCACTGCTTGGGAACTGTATTGCTTTTTCAATGTCTTTGATGGTAATAAGACCTTTCAACATATAATTGCTGTCAACAATCGGGAGTTTTTCAATTCGGTGTTGTCCAAGAATTTTTTGAGCTTCGGCAAGTGTTGTTCCTTCTTTTGCTGTGACTAGATTATCTTTTGTCATAACATTGCCAATGAGCTGATTGAAGTTTGTTTCAAAACGGAGGTCGCGGTTTGTAAGAATTCCAACGAACTTCCCGCTTACAGTTATCGGTACACCACTAATTTTATAGCGTTGCATAAGTTCAAGCGCATCACTTAGTTTGTGTTCAGGTGAGAGGAAGAACGGGTCTGTGATAACTCCGTGTTCACTTCTTTTCACCTTGTCAATCTGGGCTGTTTGCTGTTCAATTGACATATTCTTATGTATTATTCCAAGTCCGCCTTCCCTTGCCATTGCTATTGCAAGTTGATATTCCGTGACGGTGTCCATTGATGCTGATAAAAGTGGAATATTAAGTTTGATTTCTGGTGTCAAATATGTTTCAAGGGAAACATTTTTAGGTAAAACATTTGAGTGTTGAGGAATAAGCAAAACATCATCAAATGTAAGACCTTCTTTAACAATTTTATTCATCAAAATTCTCCTTGGATTTCTTTATTTCACACTATAATAATATTATTAATATACAAATGTCAAACAAACAGAGGTGCAAATTGGAGCTTTTTGAAAAAAATGCCCGCAATTTGAGGGCATTTTCAAATACTAATTATTATTGAAGGATTTTTGCAAATTTTTATTCAAACAAATTGCAACTTATTTTGTTAAAGGTGCGGTTTTATTGCCGCACCTTTTTTTTAAGTTTTATGTCTTTACGCAACTCTTTCTATACATTGCATTTTTTATGAGCGAAAAAATGAAAAATACTGTCAAAATTGTTGATTATTTCAGCTCATTATATCTTTTCTTAAAATTTTCTATAATCTATATTCTTGCTAATCTTTTATTTAATATTAAAAAGAATGGTTCAACTCGATTTACGGCAATGTTTCAACTTGCTTCAAGGCATATTTATTAATTTATTTTTTGATATTCAAATGTCCTCAAATCAATAGCGAAATACCTGTCTGGAATATCGCCGTCATCAACAAGATTCTTTACTGCTCCGTCAAAAAACTGTTCTTCCAGACATTTATCTGAATAAAATAATCCAGTATAAGTTTTGACCTCCTCGCCGTCTATTGTTTCAACTGTACTTTGGAAATATGGTTCAAGTTCCATATTTAACAAAATACCGGCAATTTCCAATGTAGAAATAAAGTTTGCAAACTCCTCTGCAGACACAACATAACTCGGGAATACAGCTATTAAATTGTTAAGTTCCGTCATCACAGGCAGTTGAAGTATATTGTTGAGAATACGGCTGTTCAAAAGCTCGAACTCTCCTTTCTGCAAAAGATTTGAGCACACGGTATACATTTCTTCTTCGGGGATTGTCAAAAATTTATCACTGAATGTGAACAAACCTTTGTCAATTACATTAACAATTATGGCCTTTATCGTTGCATCGAACATGCTTATGATACTTTCGCTACCCTCCTTGCTCTCACCACCCATAAATACTTGATTCATTGCAGCAGCAACAAGTTGGAGCACATTCTCATAGTCACTTTCAGGCAATGTTGCCCCGTATTTTTCATACAACGCTTCTATGCTTGCATCTCCGCCTTTGCTTCTATAAAACGGCATTGTTGCCAAATCAAGGATTCCGCTTTGGACAAAGGCGTCAAAGCCTTCCGGCGGTTCAACGCCCTCTCCCAAAATGGCTTCTGAGATGAAATTTTTAATAGTATCATTGTTCGTGACCAAAATGTTTTCAAGAAAATTCTCCATTTGGTCATAAGAATAAAGTTTCAAGCCTTGCAGTATATCTTCTTTTTCGGTAGCGTTCAAATATTCTGGCAAATACTCTTCATTCACATCGAAAATAGTTTGAATTGTGCCCACAAAATAATTTTCTGAAAAACGCAATTGTCGGTATGAATTGTCTACTTGTGTCAAACTTGCAGTCATAATGTCATATATCGTCTCGGTTTCATCTGTCGTTTTGAGAGTGCAAATATTGTTTGCGTGATTATGACCTGTGAAAACAAATTTTAAGCCTGCTTTTGCAAGCTTGTTTGTCAACAATGTCGGTTGTGCTGTAGTGAGTTTGCCGCTATCTCCAGTTACTAAATTCATAACAGTCGCTAAGCCATCGAATATATTGTCAATAGGCTTGTGCATCATCATTAACGGAGTTTTATCTGCCAAAATTGCATCTTTAACTTGCGTTTCCGCCCAATTGACGATATCAGTTGTCAAATCTGACGAGCAATTGTCAAGAACAATCAATCGGTAATTTTCACCAACGTTCGCGACATAATTTAAGCCGTTTACTTCAATAGCTTCACTATAACCGAAGTCATTGTAAATTTCTTTGAACTGCGACTTGATTGTGATGTCATCGCCCGTTTCATTGTCGACGCATTGATTGTAAAAATCATCGACTCTTTCTGTACCTATTGAGGTATATCGCCAACCTTCATATCCATTTTCTTCTGCGACATCATGATTGCCTGGCGCAACAAAAACTTGAATTCCTTTGCTTTCAACTTGACTAAACAAATCAGCAAGTTCAGTGTGATTTATTAGTGCGTGTGAGTCGCTCAAATCACCTGAGATAAATATATATTTGACTCCGCTTTCAACAATATTATCAAGAGCGGTTTGAATTATTGCGCTCGAAATTGCAAACGTTTTCAAATCATTGCTTTTTTCTGCAAAGCTTTCAACACTTGGGCTTTCTATCAATGATGGTGAAACGTAATGGAGGTCAGAAAGAAGTGCCACATCAAGCTTGCTTTCTTCGGCTCTGGCATTATCATACATTGTTGTTTGATTGTTGCACGCTGTCAATGTCGGCGAAATAAGGCATATGGCGAGCGATAAGGCCGTTATCGAAATAATACTTCTCATAGTTTTCTTTTTCATAGCTAACATTTTACCAAATTCCTCCAAATAAATCAATCAACATTTTGTTTTATCTTTCTTTTTGAACATCTTATCGCATATCTTAGCTTTGGAACAATTTATGAAACGAGCATTCAAAATTTCTACATTATTCGTTGGCACAGTAATTGGTGCGGGATTTGCAACAGGGCGTGAGATTGCACTTTTTTTTGGTGAGCTTTCTCCCATTGTTGCTGCCGCGTCAGGCATTGTTCTTGGCGGTTTGTGCGCACTATTTTTGATTTGTGGCAAATATAGACTTGTTTGGAAATCAAAATTTTACTCAGCTATTATTTTTTTGTGTGCGATAATAACATTTTCAGCAATGCTTGCCGCTTCCGAAAAAATATTGTTCGAAATGACAAACATTCGATTTATGGGGCTTGTATCTGGCGTTCTCGGCATAATCATAGTAGTTTTAGGTATTGATAAAATCAAAATTTTGAATGCTATTATTGTTCCTCTTATTATTGCTTTTATAATAATACTGTTTATAAAAAATGCTAATTTTGAGATTTCGGGTGGAGTAAGTGTTTTCCGCCCTGTTGCTTATGGAGCTCTCAATATTTTTCTTGCAGGAGAACTTATGGCAAAAGAAGGCGAAAAAGCAAGCAAAAGAGATATCGTGCTTTCTTCTGTTTTGACTGGAGTTTTTCTTTCGATTATGTTGTTCGCTATTCAAAGTACTATACATAATAACACGAGTTCTATGCCGATGCTTGATATTGCGGACAAACTTAATTTGACTCTTACGTCACAGCTTTTGGTTTATTTTGCGGTTTTTACAACATTATTGTCATCAGCAGAAATTATGGTGTCTTTAATTCACGATTATATCGCCAATAGTTCCGTACTTTCTTCTCCCAAAATATATCCTGCCTTATCGGGCAGAATTGTTCCTGCCTTGTTCGCACTATTGCTATCATATGCTTTTTCTCTTTTGGGCTTTGACAACATTGTCGACTGGTTTTATCCACTCATAAGTGCGTGCGGATTGATAAGTGTTGGCGCGGTAATAATAAAATTCATAATATATCGCTATGAAAAAAGAGGGCTCGCGCCCTCAAATTAAATTTATTATGATATTTGTAATATAAAAATTTAGTCATATTGAGTAATATTTTGTCACATTTCAATCACATTTAGTAGGTTAAATTTGTTTATTGTCGAATTTAATAAATTTTGCTATCTTTGTCCTCAATAACACTAATAGTATCTAATTAGCATTTTTTATTACAAAAAAAGTTCTGTAGAATTACTCTGCTTATGTTCTTATGTTTTATATTCGTGGCATAACAGCTCATTGCCGCTTAGTGTTTATGCGCATGGCAGCCACATTGTCCATCATCGTTGTTCTCATCTTCACAACCACAATTTGCTTCACTGTGGAAACTGCCACACTCACAGTCGTCTTCTTCATCTTCGCAGTTGCATTCGTGTTTGTGGTCATGACAGCCGCAATTGCATTCTTCGCTTTCACAGTTGCAGTTCTCTTCGATTTCGGTTTCTAGTTCATTGTCTTCCTCGACCTTTTGCATTTCGATATCTTCTTTTACTGCGGCTTCGTCATCAATACCTTTCAAATATTTATAGAACGGGTCATCAGTAAATTCCTTGTTCGAGTGAAAAATCGCGCCGAGTTGCTCAATCGCATTCCTAATCTCCATAAATTCGTTGTAGTTGACTTCGTTTTCTTCAACATAGCTATTCAATATTTCAACTGCCTTTTCATCACCATAACTTCCAAGTAATTTTGCAAACAAAGCCACATCTTCTCCGCGATAAAAATATGTCACTAGCAAAAGATAAATATCTTTGCGACCTTTGAAGTTTGCAAGGATTTCTACAAGCATTTGAGCGTCATCGCCCTCAACCTTGTAGACGCTCTCCAGCATCTCAGAAATGATTTCTTCGCCTTCATCACATAAATACTCATATGCGCCCAACTTTATTGTGTACGGCGTTTCAGCATCGCAAATAAGGGCTAAACTTTTCAATTTTTTTTCTTTTTCAGTCATTTTGTTTCTCCATTCAATATTTTCAGATATTTTTTGAAGGTTGTCGGACTAATTTCATAGAAGTCACAAACCGATTCAATTTCATTTTCATCAGCAAAAGCGGATTTCAATACAAATATACCCAATAACGTTCGCGTAGACTTGAATTTTGCCGCTTTGTCGCCACGCACAATAAGCCATTCCAGATTGCCTCTTTCATTCAAAGTGCAAAAGCTGTCAACATATTCCGATAGTCGATCTAAGCTTTCGTTTGCATTGTCAAGATTGACAAGCGTTTCAAACACCGCTGTTGATATGGCACGAATAAAGTTTGACGGAAGCTTACTAAGCGCATCAGGAACTCTCATATGTATTTCCTTACATTTCCCGTCAATGGTTATAAAATAATCAAGTGCCGATTTATGTCGCAAAAACCCTTCTATAATAGTGCTACCCAGCTTCAAGTCAACATCTTTGGTGATAAGTGCATCGATATATATATTTTCTACTTGCGAGCTCCAACAATTATTGAGCTTGTCGACAAGCAATAGCAATGATTTTCCATCCACATCACGGAAGCACCATTTCACAAGTTCGCTTATTTTTTTGTCATATGTGAGTGCTTTAGTGCATTCTTCACAGTCTAGTTCAATAAAACTGCGCAATTTATTTTGTCTGTCAATCAACTCTATCAGCGGTAGACCGAGACAATAATTCACATTTTCGGGCTGTTTTGCGTAATAATCTAGATAAAAATTCGCCGCCGTAAATTCACGGTAAATAGTAGCAACACGGCGCATAATCTTTGCCGCTTCGGTTTTTTGACCTAAATTGTACAATCCTTGCGACAACCACATCATAGTTTGCGGCTGCAAATCCGAAAGATCAAGCAATCGCTTTGTATATTTTACTACTTCAGCATGCATTTCGAAATTGACAAGCAGTGGCAAAAGCACTGTTATTTCTTCAACTCCGTTGTAATCTTTTGTCAGTATCTCATCAAGAAGCTTGAGCGCAATATCGTTTTTTTCCTCAATCATATATGCCGTGACAAGCGTACAGCGAATTGGAAGATAATTGCTTTTTTTCAACATTTCTGTTGCTTCATAAATCACACGGTCAATATCATCTTTGAGCAAATAGCAAACAAGGCGGATATGGTTTGAGGCATCATACAGCGGCGTGCGTTCTGAAAAAACCTCCAGCTCTTTCAAAGTACTGTCAAAATCTCTTTCCTGCAAAAATTGATGAGCGCGCTCAAGCGCCTCGAAATAAAATTCTTCTGTTTTTGGATAAGCTAAAGTAAAATCCTCTTCATCATCATCTTCATCCTCGTCTATATCTCCAACCACTTCCATATTGGTCATCTCTTCAAATTTTTCCCATTTTGAACTTATAGCATTCAAATAAAACTCAGCTGCTTCATTATCGCCAAGTTCATAAAAGTTGTTGACAAGTGTTGCAACTGCGCTCGTTTTCTGCAAATCAGATTTGGCATAAACATAGGCTTTGAAGAGTATTTTATTGGACAATTCATAAGAACCTAGATCAGAATAAATTGAGGCGAGAAATAACATCGCCTCAACATTTTCAGGTTCAATTTCTAAAGCCTTTCCGACATAAACAACGCTTTTTTCTATGTCTGTCGCTCTAAACGACTGGTCGGCGAGGTCAAGATAATCTTCCACTTTCAAATTAAAATTGAAAATTTCTGCCATTACTTCTTCTTTTTCTTTTTTGGATTTTGAAACTGTTGTTTTGTTTGTGTTTTCTTTTGATCGACCACGTCGCCTCTAATTTCTTTTTGCTCCGAGTATTTTCTTTCTCTTTGCATTGCGACGTTATTTTTTTTATCTTCTTCTTCAAGGTATTCAGCTAGAACCGCACATTTCAAATATGCACTGTGCCCAAAACCTGTCCACAGCATTGCAACCAATGAACATCCAAACGCTATCATTAAAATATAAACAAACACGGCAAAAGTTGATGAAATTCCAATCAAAACAAGTGGCAAGCACGACAATGCCGAAACAATAATTAAAATAGGAAAGCGGTTTGCAATAATAACAATCGAGTTTTTGATAAGTTGACCAAAAGTAAGCTTGTAGGAAGGTATGATTGTAATCATTGTAAATCCAACAAGGCACACCGGTACGCCGACAACAAATGCAAAAATACAAATTAACCAGCTTTCAACTCCTGCAATGCCGAGTGTCATATTAATGAGATGATAAAGGAGAGCTTCACCGACGCCCAAAGCGACTGCTCCACCGACAGCAACGGTGATAAGATATTTCCACCAATGCTTCTTTATGCCCTTGAAAAATGGTTTTGCGACATACTTCTTTATAGGCTCGTGCCAAATAACTTTTCTTGCAACATTTCCAAGACCTGCCATTCCGAGTGATGAAATCACTGCTCCTGCATAAAAATATAGAAGGAAGATTTGATAGACACCAAGTTGTGCAGCTTTTGCTAAAACTAGACTGTCAACCGTTCCAGGATAACCAATGCCGATATTTCCCATAAAGTTGTAAGAAGAAGCAAGCGCGACATCCATCATTGCATTGAGTCCATAGAGCATTAGCACCAAAAGTGGCGCTATAAAAATTAAAAAGTATAGGCTCGCTTTGAGTAATGGCTTTGAATCATCTTTGTATGCTTTGAAAGCTCCGCTAAGATTATCTGTATATTTTGGGACAAACGGTCTGGTTTTGCCATCCGGGGTTTGAACTGTTGTCGGCCATATACAATCACGGTTTTCCCACCCAAGTGTAAACAGCTTTCTTAAAAATAAGCGAGGAGCTCTTGCATTTTTCGCTCCAGGTGCAACTCTTTGTTGATTTGCCATCATTTCTCCTAATGCCTTAGTAATTTTCTTTATAATACTATAACACACTTAAAATATCAAATAAATAAAATAATAATATTAAAACTTTTTTGAATAAATTTGACATTTGTTAAGTTAAATGATATTTTTTTATGTAAGACTTTAGGAGGCCGCTATTATGAAATTCAACATAGCTGTTGTAGGCGCAACCGGTATGGTTGGCTCAAAATTTTTGCAAGTACTCACGGAAAGACAACTTCCCGTCGACAATTATTATCTTTTTGCATCTGCTAAAAGCGCAGGCAAACAAATTGATTTTATGGGCAAGAAACACACTGTTATTGAGCTTACAGAAGAAAATGTTATGGCTTTGAAAGATAAAGTTGATTTTGCGCTGTTCTCAGCAGGTGGCGAAACATCCAGAATATTTGCACCGATTTTCGTAAAAGCAGGCGCAACAGTGGTTGACAATTCAAGCCAATGGCGTATGGATGAGAACGTTCCACTTGTAGTGCCTGAAGTAAATCCCGAAGATGTCAAGTGGGCAAATGGAATTATCGCAAATCCAAATTGCTCAACCATACAAGCTATGGTTCCACTCAAGCCTTTGCAAGAAAAGTACGGAATAAAAAGAGTAGTTTATAGCACCTATCAAGCCGTTTCGGGCGCAGGAATTGCAGGCTATGGTGACCTTAAAGATGGAGTGAACGGCATCAAACCAAAAAAATTCCCGCAACCAATAGCATTCAATGTACTTCCGCATATTGATGTGTTTATGGAAGACGGCTACACCAAAGAAGAGTGGAAAATGATTGTTGAAACAAGAAAAATTTTGCACGCTCCAGATATGAAAGTTACCGCAACTACTGTTCGCGTTCCCGTTTTTTACGGACACAGTGAGAGCATAAACATAGAATTTGAAAATCCCTGCACACTTGAAGGAGTACGCGAAGCACTTTCAAACAAAAAAGGACTTATACTTATGGATGACACACAAAACGGCGTCTACCCGACTCCGCTTTTTGCAGAAGACAAAGATGAAGTTTTTGTCGGCAGAATCCGCCTCGACAAATCTATCGAAAACGGAATAAACATTTGGTGTGTCGCCGACAACATCCGAAAGGGAGCAGCAACCAACGCAGTTCAAATTGTTGAGCTTTTGATAGCCAACCGAATGGAGGGGTAATATGATTTTTCAAGGCAGCGGAACAGCGCTTATCACACCTTTTACCGAAAACGGTGTGGATTTTGATGCATACTCAAGACTTCTTGACTTTCAACTCAAAAACGGAACAAAGGCAGCAATCGTGCTTGGCACAACCGGTGAGCCCGCAACAATGTCTGCAGAAGAAAGAACTGCCGTCATCAAGCTTGCAATTTCAAAACTAAAAGACAAAATTCCTGTTATTGTCGGCGTCGGCTCAAACTGCACCGCTACTGTCATAAAGAATGCGAAACAGGCTGAAGAACTTGGAGCAGATGCACTCTTGATTGTCACTCCATACTACAATAAATGCACCCAAGGCGGATTGATTGCTCATTATGGTGCTATTGCCGAATCAACAAGCTTGCCAATTATCGCTTACAATGTGCCGGGCAGAACGGGTGTAAACCTGCTTCCCGCAACTTTTGCAAAGCTAGCCAAAACTTACTCAAATATTGTCGCTACCAAAGAAGCCAGCGGAAATATGGAACAAATTCAGGAAGTAATCCGTTTGACGGAAGGCTTTGCAGATGTCTATTCGGGAGATGACAGCCTAACTGTTGCACTGCTTGCTCTAGGCGGAAAAGGTATTATAAGCGTAGCTTCAAATGTTATTCCAAAATATGTTGCCGAAATGTGCGACAACTTTTTCAATAATGATTTAGAAACCGCTCGCAAAATGCAACTAAGAATGCTTCCATTTGTCAAAGCACTGTTTTCAGAGGTCAATCCGATACCTGTCAAATATGCTTCCAAACTTTTGGGGCTTACAAGCGGAATTGTCCGTCTTCCACTCACAGAAATGACAGAAGAAAATGCCAAAATACTTAAAGTTCTTTTTGAAGAAATCAAAGCATAACGAAATTGTCTGCTAATGCTATTTATATACTCCCGTAAAATTTCAATTTAATGCGGGAAAAACATAGGAAACGAGGTTATTATGATAAATATTGCTATATGCGGCGCATCAGGTAGAATGGGAAGAACCATTTATAAAAATCTGATTGCAAGCAATGAATTTGAGATAGTTTTCGGAGTGGATGCATGTCCTCCAACCGATATGCCTTTCCCTGTTTACAAATCGTTTACCGAATGCGACCTTAGTGCTGATGTTATTATTGATTATTCAACACCAAAAGCACTAGAGGATATTTTGGACTATGCTATTGCAAATGAAGCCAAAATTGTCCTTTGCACAACAGGACACAGCGCCGAACAACTTGAATTGATTTCAGAGGCATCGAAAAGAATACCAATCTTCAAATCAAGCAATATGTCTCTTGGCGTCAATCTGCTTGCAAACCTTGCAAAAGAGGCAACAAAATTCTTGGGCGACACATATGATGTTGAGATTATCGAGACTCATCACAACGCAAAACTAGATGCACCATCCGGCACGGCTCTAATGCTCGCCGATGCAGTCCGTGATGTGCGTAGCAATCTAGTTCCATCATACGGAAGGCACGGAGACTCAACTCGCAGAAACCCGTCAGATATAGGCATTCATGCTGTTCGTGGCGGCACTGTTGTTGGGAAGCACGAGGTTTGTTTCTTTGGTACTGGTGAAGAAATCAAATTGTCGCACGAATCTGAAAGCAAAGAAGTTTTTATTCGAGGTTCTCTGCGCGCGGCTAAATATTTGCTCGACAAATCACATGGAATTTATGATATGAATTCCATAATCGGTGATTATTATGCGGTCACGACAATCACTGGCGAAAAAGACATAACTTTGATTGCACTTGACAAAACAACCCCTTCTGACTTCATTTGCTTGCTAAAACATATTGCTGAGGAAAATATCAACTTGGATATGATAAGCCAAAGCATAAATAACGACGGCACGGTTTCAGTCAGCTTCACATTGAGCGATTTTGACAACCAAAAGATGTTCAATCTGCTTGATAGAGCAAACTTCACTTATTATAAACTTTCAAACACTGCCAAGCTTTCCATTGAAGGCGCAGGAATGGAGCATAAAAGTGGCGTTGCACTCGATGTTTTGAATATCTTGACCGCAATGAATGCGAGCATTTTTGCAATAACCACCAGTGAAACCAAAATATCTTGTTGTATCAATAGCTCTTCTCTTTGCAAAGCAGAAGAAGCATTGAAAGAACACTATGGCATATAATGCTTTAACTGCAGATTTTAAGATTGCTGATTGAAAAATTGCAGATCAAAGAACTGTTGATTGAAGAAACAAAATTAAAAAAATAAAAGAGTACCTTAATTGGTGCTCTTTTTGTTTGCATTCAATCGCTATTTCTTTGTGGCTGAATCCGAGAGTATGCTTTTTGCCTTGGCATGTGCCGACTACATCCAAACTCCTGCCAAGAACCTTTTGCGGAATAAAACGCCGTTTAAAGAAATAAATTGAATTACGATAATTTTTAATATATATTTTAAAAAACAAGGAGTACATAATGAAAAATTTAGGAATAAGTGATTGGATTGCATTAGGTGCAGTAACAATATCAGTCGTTTCAATAGTTTTATCGATAATTACTAATACAAAAAATTATGAACTTACATGTCAGCAAAGAAAAGAAATTTTAGATTGGTATAACAATGTAATAAATGCTTTGATAGCATTAAAATTAAACTTAACACTTAATAATGATTATGATAAAATTGATTATTTAATTGAACTTTCTTCTCTCGTGGAATTAGGCAGGTTTTATTTCCCAAACGTTATTAAGGATAAATATGGAAATGAAAAGCCTTTAGCCTATCAAGGTTATAGAGATATGTCCTTAGAATATTTGATATGGTTTTATGATATTTGTATGAGAGACGATTGCAAAAATTATCTTAAACATTTAGAAAAATTGCAAAGAGAATTTACTTCTAAAATTTTTGAAACAATTAAACCATATAAACATATTAAAAAGATACAACGGTATACGTCAATATCATTAAATCAAAAAACTATTAATGACTATCTATCATCAAATCCTGATAGTTTTTTCAATTCTTAAAAGAGTAATTAACAAAAAAAAGCCAAACTCAAACTTTCTTGTTCAAATTTGGCTCTTAATGGCGGAAGAGGTGGGATTCACTCCGCTTGACATTTAGTTTTGAATTCGCTCAAAGTATATTGCCTGCGGTTACTCGGCAATAAATCAACACGAACAAACTTTTTTCTTGTCTTCGCTTTCTCGCCTGCCCCTAAAAACAGTTTGCTAAACTGTTTTCTTTACGGGGCGTTCGAATCCCACCTCTTATGCTTTGAAACAAAAAAACAGTCTACTTTGTAGGCTGTTTTTCTTTGTGGCGGAAGAGGTGGGATTCACTCCGCTTGACATTTAGTTTTGAATTCGCTCAAAGTATATTGCCTGCGGTTACTCGGCAATAAATCAACACGAACAAACTTTTTTCTTGTCTTCGCTTTCTCGCCT
>JAQUST010000016.1:9293-16401 GCA_028710495.1 Clostridia bacterium | reverse complement strand
GCCCCTAAAAACAGTTTGCTAAACTGTTTTCTTTACGGGGCGTTCGAATCCCACCTCTTATGCTTTGAAACAAAAAAACAGTCTACTTTGTAGGCTGTTTTTCTTTGTGGCGGAAGAGGTGGGATTCGAACCCACGAACGAGTTACCCCGTTACCGCATTTCGAGTGCGGGCCGTTATGACCACTTCGATACTCTTCCATATTCGTACTGAACTATTCAAATATTCAGTTCCAACGATTTGTAATTGTACTATATTATTGCTCTTTTTGCAAGCATTTCGGTCAGTTTGACATTTTGCAGTTTTTGTTTTGCAATTATTTCCGTTTACTCAACAACCGTTCTCAAAAAAACCAATGATAAATCCAAAATCATTTTCACCGCTTGTCACTTTATTCTACACAATTATTACGCTGTTTATAGTTTGTCAATGTAATGCACAAAAAAAAGAGGCAACAAATTGTTGCCTCTCATTTCCTAATAATTATTAGATTGCACTTATATTGTCTGCATAGGATGTCCATGCATCAATGTATGCTGCGACACTAGCTGACGGAACTTTGATAAATAGTCCCGTATTAGGCACGCCAAATGCCATTGTGCCGATAATTGGAATAGTTGCAGTGTTGATGGTCACTGTTCCAAGTGTATCGCAATAATAGAACGCATATGTGCCGATATACTCAATGTTTGCTCCCAAGTCCACGCTCAAAAGCTTTATACAACCATAGAATGCGTTGTTGCCGACAACTGTCAAATTTGCAGGCAATATTATACTTTCAAGTGACTCGCAATACTCAAAGATATTGGAGGATAGTTCGGTAATTGCAGTGTTGCTTAAGTCGATTGAAACTAGCGCTGAGCCTTTGAATGCATAACTACCAACATCTACAACGCCGTTTGGCAAACTGATTGTGGTAAGTTTCGTGCAACCTTCAAACGCACGGTTTCCTATGAAAGTCAATGCGGGGGTTTCACTTTCGAATGCCATAAATACAACGCTATTTAGTTCTGTGCAGTTGAGGAATGCCTTTTCGTCAATTCTCGCTACTGTTGCTGCAATATAAACTGCCACGACTTCGATGTCATTTTCAAAAGCACTTGCGCCGATTTCTACTACTTTAAGTCTATATGTGACTTCGTTTATTACTTTGGTGAGATAATCAGTAATAACAACCGTTGGCAAGTGTCCTGCAATAATTCCAGTTATTTTCACTGTACCTTCATAAATATCAACTCCATCAACCGTTTCCCAAACAACATCAGTTGTTGACAAAACCTCATAATTGAACCAGGCATCCAAAGTCTTGAGGACAACCTCATAATTCAATGTGACAGGTTCGGTATACCCAAGTGTGTCTGATCCATATTTCAAAGTTATGGTGTGAATGCCCTCAGCAGAAGTGTCAAACTCTGTCGCGGCTACACCATCAATCATCATTATATTGACTTTAGCGTTTTTCATTGTGACATAGTAGTAATCATATCCGCTTCCGTCAACATCGAAAATTTGACCTCCGTCTTTTATATCATCACAAATAATCTTGAGAATCACCAATGAAAGGTCGACTGTAGAATTTATTTCAGTTTGCATAGGCTCATAGAATTCGATGTCAACATCTTTTGGTGTTGCAACTGTATAATCATAATAAGTGTAAACCGATTGCAATCCTAAGGTGTAGTTAAATCTCAATTCAAATGTGCCTGCTCGAGATACTGAGAAGCCAGAAATCTGAATTCTTCTGTCAGCCCCGACATTGTCGTTTAAGGCAATACGCAATGATGAAACTGCCGCATCCACAAAGTTGACTGTCAAATATCCGCCTGAGTAAACAAATCGAGTGGAAGTCGTGAAGTAAACTGCTTGGGACATAAGGCTGTTTTCACTCGCGCCATTATCAATCGTTATTGAACTGATTTTAGGCTCGACATTATATTGGAAATCGCAAGTAAATGTATCGTAGTTGATTGTAAGTGAGTGCGGTGTTGAGTTGGTGACGCTCGAATTAACTGTAGCATCATCAATATAACTGCGTTCAAGTGGAGCTTCATATGGAAGACCATCACTTCTCATTATAACCAATACTGCCCTGTTTGCATTGCTTTCGTCAAATGCGGAAGTTGCTTCCCATTCCGCGTTTATTGACCATCCAGGCGAGTTTATATAGGTGGTTGCAAGTGTACCGGTTTTCACACGAATACCATTGCTGATAAGTGTTTGAATAAATGAATTGTTTGCATTGTAAAGTTTATAGTATAGATTTGTAGGGTCATTGACCAATGCCAAAGAATAAAGCGATGAGCCGCCTGCATTAGTGTCATTTGTCAAATAAATTTTAAGATTTGTATTGACAAGAATACCGCTTGTTGCGCCATAGAATGAACTTTCAGAAATCTTCGGCAAATCATTGACAACATCCTCAACTCCATTGAAAATGTGCGGAGTTGTTTTACCAAGGTATGAAATGGCAGTAAGATTTGTAGCACCCACAAACGCATATGGCTCAATTTCGGTTATGGTTTCAGGCATTGAAATTGCATTGATTGAATTCGCATAGTATCCATAGAAAGCCTTTGTTCCTATCTTTGTGACAGGTGCGCCGTCTGCATCTTCAGACGGAACATAAACTGCAACCAAAGTCGACAAGCCATCAGCCGAAGTCAATGTTGTTCCTCTGCCAACGTATCCGACAAGAATACCGTTGATAATGATAAAGCCGTCGCTTGCTTCGCCTTGCAATCTGTACCAAATGGTATCATTGAAAGCATTTTCTCCGATATCTGTGATTGATGTTTTATCCGCAAACTCAATGCTTCTAATATTGTCGAAATCTTGGAAAGCATCAGGAGCAATAATCGAAATGCCTGCAGGCACTGTCGCCATTGTTGTGGTTGTGTTGCGTGAACCAGCAAAGCGATAGTAAATACCGCCCAAAATAAGTGCATTATATTGCGCATAATTGCTATCTGTTGAAGAAGGATACTTAAACCACGCAGTTTCAGCAAATGATGAACCACCCACATTGGTCAATTTATATCCGCCGCCGTCTTTTTCCTGAACCGTTATCAATGCTAAGTTTTTGCATCCCACAAACGCGTCGTTTTCAATTGTGTATATACTGTTTGGAATAATAATTTGTGATAATTTTGCCAAGCCCTTGAATGCATCTGCACAAATTGTGTCAACGTTTGCAAGTTTTGTGCCGTAAGTAATATACGTCACGTCATCATCACCATCACCATCTCTTTCATTAGCAGGAATATCCGCAACAGTTGGCACGATTTTTTGCACTGATTCGATTCCGTTGTATTTGACAAGCACTTTGCCGATTGTTATCCAATCGCTTGTGTGCGATGAAAGCCAGGTTGTACCTCTGAAAGCGTCTTTGCCGACTGAAGTGATTTTTATCTGAACGGTTGTCTTTGCGATATCAACTATTTGCGTATCAGTTTGAACAACATCAATTTTCGAGAGTTTACTGCAGAAGCGGAAAGCGCGCGCTCCGATTGAAGTCATTGATGAGGTTTGATTTATACTAAATGAAGAAAGCAGAATACAACCGGCAAATGCATCTTCGCCAATCTCAGAAATATATTTTCCGTTTATAGTGTTTGGCAATGCAATTTTTTCCACATTCAAATCGTTAACACCGTTTATTTTTATAGTTCCGTCCGCTTTGACAATATATTTATCTTTAAACAAATAGTTCTCGTAATACTGTGTCGAAGTTTCCTCGTCGATGTCCCATTTAGCATACAATACTAAATCTCTTGCAGGCATTGTACTATTTGATATGAAATTGTATGGAATGGTATAATCGCTGTCTTCATACCAACCTGTGAACTTATAGTAATAGCTTGAAGTCGCTGTATTTTCATCGATATATAATCCTTTGCTTATGTAATGATTTGTATCAATGGTTATTGCGGGTCTTGCAAGATAGTAATAGATAGTTCCAGATGTGTTATTAAACAATTTCTTGTAGGACAATTCTGTGTAAGAAATACGGGACAACGCTCCTGTGCTGTCATACTTTGTGGCTTCGCCTCTCAAAAGGTCTGAAGTTGCGGTTTGTGCAGGAGCTGCTTTTTCATAAAGCAAGTCATTGCTGTCAATAATAAATTGGTCATCACTTAATTCTCCCCCGACAAGATTGAATGTGATTGAATAGAAAACTTGTTCCCATTTCGCATAAAGATATATGTCGAGCCCGCCAACTTGCTGATTGAAACTTCTCACAGCAGTAAGCGCCTCATCCGTGAACCAACCGACGAATTTCCAGCCAGGGACTGAATTGTCTAGAATTTCCGGTCTCAATATTGTGGAATTTGGTGCATACAAATTTGTTACAGGTTCCGCAGGCAAACCTGAACCACTGTATAAATCTGAAGTTATACTAAATTTTGCGAAGTTGTAATTGAAAGTAACAGAAGTAGTATTCGCTTGCCAAACTGCGCAAAACACAGTGTCTTGGCCGATATCAATTCCCAATGACGGGAATGCAGTTGTTGAATAGAGTTTATTTTGATCTGCCAATTCGTTGGCTACAGTATCAATTTCCTGAACAGTTTTTGTTGTGTAATCATAAGTCGTCGGCAACAAAACCCAGCCTAATAATGTATAACCTGCTCTCGTAACTTGAGAGAATGAATTTTGAAATTCTGTGTATGTAGAGTATGCCGTTCCTTTTGTGACTTTCTTTGTAAAGGTGTTTGGAGTGCCACCGTTTGTAATATAAGTCAAGGTTGCAAATTCATCTGCGGAGCGAACTTTTGTGTAAACATAAAAAGTTCCTTTTACCGTAACCCCGCCAACAATATATTGCACTGTGAATGCCTGTCTTCCGTTACCGTTGATATAATCCCCGGTACTTTCAGTTGAAAGCATACTTTCCGTGACAGTGACTGCTTCACCCTTTGTGCCATCACTATATTCAACAAACAGTTTGACACTTTCCAGATCAAAGTCGTCTTCCTCTGCTTCCATTCCTTCTGCTGTCAAGTAAACAGGGTTTAGTGCGGTCGTAATTTTATATGGGTTGTCAAAAGAAAGATGCGTAGGCGATTTAACCCCTGTTGCGCTTGTTTCATCACAAGCTACAAGAGTTGCTGCCATAAGTACAACCAACACAAGTACGATGAAAATTATTCCTCGTCTTTTCATAATGCCTCCAAAATTGTATGCATACTATACTATAATATAATAAATATATAAAATTAAATTCACACATTATTATACAATATAAATCTAGCATACGCGCGCGCGTTTGTCAATAAACATTATATTTTTATGAAATTGCTTCTAAAATGTTGAAATAACGGCAAAATAAAGCCATTTTTCTGAATAAAAGTCTATAAATCTTTGATTTGTAAACTATAAAATTTTTTTATTTATTTTAATTTTCCCAGTTCCTCAACAGCCATTGAAAACTTTGTTGACATCATTTTATCTATAAACATAAACTTGTAAATCTTATTTTTGTCATATAAAATTATTGATTTGCCGGGGGCACTCACAATTGTCGGCAAATTGAGAAGAACAAACGATATTTTCTCCTTTTGCTTTTCTTGCGGTGTGTAAATTATTTTTTCTTTGTTCATTGTCAAAAGACCTTTCTCGACAAAAGCGTATTGTCGAGTTTCGGGAACATCTTGAAAAAGCTCAACTTTACTTTCAAGAAAAAAGTTATTTGTTTCTAGTTCATCACGCAAACTTTTGCGCACATATTCTCGCCATAAATCAATTCGCGGGAACACCGTGCTATCTTCACCAAGTGGCGAAATGGTTCCGTCCGTGCCGTATCTCGCCGTATTCCCACAAACGGAACAGCGTAATATATCTTTTTGTCCAATCATTTCAAACTCAGCGCCGCACTTTGGGCATTTGTACAAAATGTTCTCAAGCCCTTCTGCAAGTTTTTTGCCCCTAAACTTTATTTCGCGCTCTTGTTGAAATATATGATCATTATTAAAAATCGATTTTTGGATTTTTTCATTTATATCATTTGCGGACAATCTTTCAACTTCTTCCTTGCTAAGGGCGACATCACAATCAAGCACAATTTTTCCGCGCCGTATTGTCTTCGCCCATTTTGGTCTAACCAGCGAACTCCCGCGAATTGTTACGCTGACAACAGGATAGCCAAGCCATTTTGCAAGTTTCCCCGTCGATGGAACGATGGTTTGAGTAATACCATCATCAGAAACTTTACCTTCTGGACAAAATAGAACAGGGATGCCTGCATCCAAATATTTTTTTATTCCACGCACACAGGTAAAATCAGAGTAGAACTGTTTTTTGAGAATTGCTCCGAATTTGATCAAAACCCTTGATATAAATTTGTTGTAGTAAAGCATATTTTCCGCCACAACGAAATTCTGTCTTTTGGGAAAAAGTATGCCAATATATGATAAAAAATCAAGCGGAGATGCATGATTTGCAACAATCAAGTAAACACCCTTTTGATTTTTAAGTTCTTCACTTTTGACAATCTTAACACGCATTATAATTCGCCAGAAAAAAGCGATGATACCCGCAATGCAATAGTAAAATCTGCTAAATTTCAACATTTTTAAGTTGGGATTTCGCACATTGCATTTTTTGATTCCATCACCTTGTTGATTTAATGGTTCATTTAATGCTTGGGGTGCACTTTTTTGTTCGCACTTCTCTTTTGGTAAAGCTACACTTTCCGAAAACAAACTTTGCCCGTGTTTCCCTTTGCATTTTTCATTTGCACCATTGAATGTTTCTTCTACAAGCGAATTCTGATTTTTCATGTTGAAGCTAAGCTTTTCTGTTTCTGTTTTGTCATTGTCTTGCATGTTTCAATTATACCCAATAAATCCACATACCACAAGCTATATTTAATTATAGTTCTTCTCTTTGTTCTTCTCTTTGTTCTTCTCTTTGTTCTTCTCTTTGTTCTTCTCTTTGTTCTTCTCTTTGTTCTTCTCTTTGTTCTTCTCTTCGTTCTTCTCTTCGTTCTTCTCTTTGTTCTTCTCTTCGTTCTTCTCTTCGTTCTAGTTTTACTTACCGATTTTTAGTTAAATATTTCATCCTCAATTCGTTTTGTTTTTTTGTCTATACCTTCGAAATCCATTGCTGCAA
>JAQUST010000016.1:0-9193 GCA_028710495.1 Clostridia bacterium | reverse complement strand
GTTCTTCTCTTTGTTCTTCTCTTCGTTCTTCTCTTCGTTCTAGTTTTACTTACCGATTTTTAGTTAAATATTTCATCCTCAATTCGTTTTGTTTTTTTGTCTATACCTTCGAAATCCATTGCTGCAACATAAAATTTTTCAACTTCCATATGACAATCTCTTGCTTCACTCATATGTCGTATGGCAAGTCCAACCGCTCTTTCATACAATTTTTTTTCTTCTAAAAATTCGTCTTCATCTACATTTGATTTTAATGCAGTATCAAGTTCAATAACATCGTTTGCCTGAATGCAATCAGAAAATGGAACAACAGCATATCGACCCACGATAAGACTTTCAGCAAGCGACGGCTCAAACGAACAATGATACGACGAGTAGCCACACAGCATATTTTGAAGAGTGTTCAAAAATTGTTTAACAATAGTCATCGAACTAGCTTTCAAAGCAATAATTTGTTTGTCTTCAAGGTTGTCTTTATAAGTTACAAAACCGTCCGGAGTCAACGCTGTAGAAAACTGTTTTCTTGTCGGAACAACGCGTCGGATATGGTATGCCAGCGAGGTCGCAAGTTGAGTTATTTTGTCTCTTTGCAATGCACATTTATATGGTTCATATAATGCGCTCAAATTGCAGAAAGCGGAGTTTATCTGACAATATGCGCTGTTGAAATGTCTTTTCTTGCATTTTAGCAATTCGTTTATAGTGTCAATATTTGGTTTTAAAATGCTCTCGTCGATGTGGTCGCCCAAAGCTATAAGTTGGTCTTTTAGCGCAGGCAAATTTGCCTCCAAAGCATGCGGAGCAGTACCGTCAACAACTGCTATTTTTTTATCTATAAAATGAACTCCGTCAAGGCTGTTTGGGTCACCTGAGCAATGCCATGCCTCAACTTCAATACTCTCCTCTTCCGCTCTTTTTACAAGCTTTTTCATCAAAGTGCTTTTACCTGTACCTGGTCCGCCTTTTAATATGTAAACACGGTTCAAAGGTGCAAGTTGCTCTTGATAAAAACCTGAAAACCCTTTTGGCGTGTTGCTGCCAATAAAAATATTTTGCATATAATTCTCCTTGAAATTTGCTTACACTTCATACTATGAGAAGAAATTTTAATGTGCGTACTAATCAGAATCATTCTTTCTGCTTTTCATCATTCAATTTCGCCTACACACTTTCACTTTTTATGTTTATTTAGCGACAGCACACAAAAAAAAATACGCACATAGTATACAGCGTGGAGGCATTATGGATAGATTTTGCTTTGTTCTTAGCGATAGTGACAATAGAATGAGGTGCTTAAAATCCGAGCTCGAAAAATTGCATGCACCAAGCGGAAGACCTTGCTATGTTTTTTCGCCAAATGTACTGCTTGATTTTGAAATGGTTTCTGAGCTTAGCGACTATGCCGTATTGTTTTATGGCAGAGCAACTGATGAAGCTATTTCGCTTTTTGAGAGCAAAGAGCTGACAACCTTTTGTCTGCTTAAAGATGAAGAATTTGCAGCGAAAAACGCAATCCTCACCGCGGAAGCGACATTATCTATCCTGATAGACCGCTCGCCGTTGGCGCTAAGCGAGCTTAACGTCTTGATTGTGGGCTTTGGACGAATTGGCGCGGCTCTGGCAAGCCTTTTGTGTCGTTTGGGTGTACGCACAACTATTGCTACTTCCGCATCTTCTCGTCCGGCCCGTGCCTTCTGCGAACATGTTATACCAATAAGCGAGCTTGACTTTTCACAATATAATGCAATTGTGAACACTGCGCCTGTTTGCATAGCAAATGACCAACAAGTACTGAGCTTAAAACCCCAAACATTGTTTATTGATGTAGCTTCGAAACCATCGATAAATTTGGCATTCGCTAACTACTTGGGTATTGATGCTGCTATCTATCCTGCGCTTCCGACGAAATTTTCACCGCTTTCTGCAGCAAAGATAATTAAAGATTTTATTGTGGAAAATTTGGAAATGATATCAAAAGCTGATGACACTGATGAAACAAAATTACAAAATTAATGTATCAAATCATTTGATAAAGGGAGAATTATGACAAAAATTGGACTTGCAATAAGTGGCTCTTTCTGCACTTTTTCTAATTTACTTATAGCTATAGATGACTTGGTAGAAAAAGGTTTTGATATAACGCCTATTTTTAGTTTCAATGTAGCAAATTTGGATACTCGCTTTTTCAAAGCAAAAGATTTCCGCGACATAGTCGAGCAAAAAACTGGCAAAACGATTATTGACACTATTGTTGATGCAGAGCCAATCGGCACGAAACTTGGGCTTGATCTTTTATTGATTGCCCCTTGCACAGGCAATACACTTGCTAAAATTGCACACGGAATAACCGATACTCCTGTTACAATGGCAGCAAAGGCACAGCTTCGCAATAGTCGACCAATTGTTCTATCGGTTTCGTCAAATGATGCTTTAGGGGCAAACGCAAAGAATTTGGGAACTCTTATGAACAGCAAAAATATATTTTTCGTGCCGTTCGGACAAGATTCACCAACAAAGAAATCGAACTCTCTTATTGCAAACACTGAACTTATTTGCAAAACCTGCGAAGAGGCTTTGAAAGGCAATCAAATTCAACCTGTTTTATTTTGATAGCCATTTTAATTTATATGTCTAAAGTAAAATAATCTATATAATAGAAAAAACCAACATAGTTGGTTTTTTTGATTTTGAAAGTAAACATTCAATATTTAGATAACGCCATCTCTAATATTTATAAGAAATTCTTTTATATGTGCATTACATTCCTTTGCGCTGGTAGAGTCCCAAAACAATGCAAAGCAATGATTATCGCCGAACTTTTTTCCTTCATAATGTTCCACATACACGCCATTTTTGTGAAGTTTTTCAACAAGTTCTTCTCCTTGACCCTGCACAAATATGTCCTTTTTTGCATAAGCGACAAACGCTTTTGGAAATTCACTCGTCACATAATCTAGAGTTGATAAGCATTTGTGATGCTCACATTCTTCAATTCTATCAAGCGGGAAACCACAGAAATCCAATGCTATTTTTGGTGCTATATCAAATATCGCCTTACTCGAAAGCGCAGTCTCAACATCATAAACTCCGCTAAGCAACACAGTGGCATATGGTTTGATTTTTGGTACAACTCCATAGCAATCCTGTAGCTCCTTTGAGTTGCCGACTGTTGCGACAGTAGAAGCCATATAGCCACCGGCAGAATCACCACCAACAACAATTTTGTTTACATCAAGTTTGTATTTTTCTTTATTATCAACCAACCAATTTAGTGCCTTAACACAATCACTCGGGCCTGCTGGGAACATTCTTTCGGGTGCAAGACCATAGTTTATATTATATACAAAAAAGCCCATATTCGCATACCAAATTGAAAGCGCATTACGAAAACATTTGTCACCGCCGACAAAACCACCGCCGTGAATATTCATAAAAACTGGTTTTTTCGAGTCAGCAAGTTCTGTTTTGAAATATATATCCCCAGTCTGGATATTTTCAGAGCCATATGCTACATCAAATTCAACAGTCAATTCTTTTATATTTTGACGCCACCAATTGCATAATGGTTGACAAATGGCATCACATATCTTAAAAATATTTCTAGAAAATCTAGTATACTTAGACATAATACCCCTCAATTTTGCAATCAATAAATTGTTTACAATCAGATAATACCGTCACGAACCTTTATTAAAAATTCTCTGATAAGAGCATTGCATTCTTTTGCGCTTATTCCATCCCAGAATAATGGAAAAACGTGATTGTCACCCAAACGATGAGCTGCATAATGTTCTTCATAAACTCCAAGATTATTCAACCTTTCTATAAGTCGCTCACCTTGACCTTGAACAAACATATCTTTCTTTGCGTATGCAATAAAAGCTTTCGGAAAATCTTTTGTGACATAATCTATAGTAGAAAGATATTGACGGTGCTCATATTCGTTGATTTTATCTGTTGTAATGCCACAATAATCCACTGCTATTTTTGAAGCCATATTAAAAATTGTTTTACTTTTAAGAGCAGTTTCTACATCATATATCCCACAGTTTAATACAGTTGCATAAGGTTTAACTTTTGGCACTACTCCATAAAAGTCCTGAAGATATTTTGAATAACTTGTCGTAGCAACCGCCGTCGCCATATATCCTCCTGAAGAATCGCCACCTATTACTAATTTGTCTAAATCAATAATGAATTTTTCTTTATTATCGACAAGCCAGTTCAATGCATTAATGCAATCAAGCGGTCCTTGCGGAAACATATACTCAGGGGCAAGTCCATAATTGATATTGTAAACAAGATAACCCATATTTGCATACCAAACGGACAGGGCATTTCGAACTCTCTTATCTCCGCCAACGAATCCGCCACCGTGTATGTTCATAAAAACCGGCTTTTTTGTATCAAGCAAATCTGTCTTAAAATATATATCAGCGGTGTGACATTTTTCAGGGCCATAAGCGATATCATATTCAACTGTCAAACCTTTAGTGTTTTGACGCCACCAGTTGCTTAGTGGCTGGCATATAACATCACAAAATTTGAAAACGCTTCTTGAAAATCTAGTATACTTGGACATGTCACACCTCGAATTATTCTAATGATTTTATTTTACCGCAAAATCGTATACTTGTAAATAGTCAATTACCTAAAAATTACAATTTTACTAACTTTTGTATACAATATGTCACAAAACGAAGTAAATGCTTGTTAGAGTTGAATATATATTTTGAATTATAGTTGTTTATGCAAAATATTGTATTTTAAAATGAATGAGAAGATAATAAAATAGAGCGTTAAATCAAGCATATTTAATTTTCATTAAGCAAACGAGATTGCAAATAATATCTAAAATAAATATAATACAGTACTTAATACAAGTACTTGATAATGTAATTTTCATAGATTAAGTTTGCTAAATTATATTACTGTTGAATTATACTAGTGACTTCTTTTATGTTTTATTGCTTAAAGGCTATAATTATTGTAATTGGTTATATATTGCACTTTCTATTATTAATTATTTATGTCTTTTGATGACTTTTTTCTATAATTTACTGATAATTAAATAGGCAACATATATTTTTACTTAATTAGATATGAAGTAAAATTGTAAGTATAACCGATTAAATATTTCGCATTTTAAGTCAAAATCTTTCTTTTGATATATAATAAACATATGAGTAAATACGGATTTGAGCCAATTTTTGATGAAAATTGTAATATTTTGATATTAGGCAGCTTTCCAAGTGTAAAATCCAGAGCTGAAAGATTTTACTATGGAAATAAACAAAATCGTTTTTGGAAAACACTTTCAAGTGCCTTCGATGAACAACTCCCAATTTCGATTGAAGAAAAAATTGCGTTTGTTTTACATCATAATATTGCGTTATGGGATATCGTACAAAGTTGCGAAATTGAAGGTTCTTTGGATACGGCTATAAAATATCCACAAATTGCTGATATTCAAAGTCTAATAAACAAAGCACCAATAAAACAAATCATTTGCAATGGCAAAACAGCTTATTCTTTGTTTATCAAAAACTTTAAAAACCTTTCTCACTTAGCATTATGTCTTCCCTCAACTAGTCCTGCCAATACACGGTTTGATGAAAGCTTATGGTTTGACGCATTGCAATAAATCTTACAATAAATATAATTGCATAAAATCTAGCACTAATTAAATTTTTCTAATAAATGAAAATATTATCATTAAACTATCTTAATGAATCAAGTAGCGGCTTCAAGTTTTCAATTGAGACACAATCCATTCCATTTTCAAGCATATCTAGCATATAAGATAGTTCCTCGTCTTCACCTTTGTTTTTAGATAATTTTTTGCGAATTACTTTCTCCATTATTTGCATCAAAATTTTATATATACCTTTCAATTTTTGCATATCAAACCCACCTTGCAAATAGAAAAACTTATTTTCTTCAACATTGTTGTTAGCGAAAATTTCATTTGTTATCTTTTCGCTTGGTGGCGCCATTCCTACAGAACAAATAGCATTTATATTGAATTTTTTTTGAGCCTTTGAAAGCCCTTGAATTTTGCTTGCCATAATCCAACCCATAAAAATAATATCGCTATCTTTTTCAATTTCTTCCATATCCGAATAATTTATAGCTGAAATGCCTAATTCATTAGCTAATAATTCAGCATATTTCTTTGTAAAACCACTATTGGATTTGTAAACAATATATTTTGTCATAGTAAATCTCCTTAATTGCGATTTTATCATAACTATCACCCGAAGTTAATACTGCCGTTTCGCATATTATTCAAATTCATGTATAATAATATCATCATTTGACTAAAAATATTTATAATCGGGTTTATCACTTCCCAAAACGCAATTTATTTTTATTTTAAATGTCTAAATATTCATCTGCGAATGTTAGAGCCCTTTAGAGAGAATCTAATTCCGTTGAAAAATCTGCTCATTTAATTCCTCCGAGCGAATTTTGTACTCTGAAAACTTCTTAAAATATGGATTTCACACACAAAATATGTCGACTCATATTCATATTTCAAAATAAGAATTTCTTTTTTGTCATCATTTGAGTATTATCTGTATTAACGATCAAAATTCCTGTTATCAATCTATCCTTGTTTCTTTGCCACTTTTTTGCGCTACACTTTCACTATTCAAATTCTCTGAAATCTCCTGTGGCAATTTGCTTTCTGCGATTATTTTGTTATTCGAATCGATTTCGTTTGATGTTTTGTAGCGATTACGGCTTCGAATCTTTAAAGATGTGCCTAATGAGTCGGAAACTTCACTTATTGTAACAAATGCATTCGGGTCGATGCCCTCAACAACAGTTTTCAAACGATAAATTTCGAAGCGGTTGACAACGCAGTACAGAACCATTTTTTTTGATTTTGAATAATATCCTTTTGCATTTATGATTGTGACTCCACGACCAAGTTCCTCGGATATCGCTTTAGACATCGCCTCATCTCGCTCAGTGATGATAAAAGCTGATTTCGCACGGTCAAAACCCTCCACAACAAAGTCCACAGTTTTTATTCCACATGCATAAGCGATGATAGAGTAAAGAGGTAATTCAAAACTTTGAGTCACTACACCCGCAATAATAAACAATACCGCATTGTACATCATGACGAATGTTCCAACTGTCAAGCCAAGCTTTTTAGAAAAAAGCACTGCCAGAACCTCAATTCCATCAAGCGCACCGCCGAATCGTATGACGATTCCGCTACCTAATCCCGAAAGTAAGCCCCCACAGATCGCACAAAGAATCAAATCTCGATATGCAAATGGACTGCCGACTGAAAAGTCAATATTAAAGACATATTGAAACATATATGCAAACAGCGAATATACCCCTATAGAATATAGCGAATAAAATACAAACTGCAATCCAAGTTTCTTAAAACCGAAAATAAAAAATGGAAAGTTCAAAACAAGCAAGAACACCGAAAGTGAAATTGGTGCATTCTGAGACAAAATAATCGAAGTTCCCGAAAAACCGCCATCATACAATCCGACGGGCGTCAAAAACAAAGTCACACCAAAAGCATTTATAAAGCCTGCTATACTAAGCCACAGAAAATTCAAAGGCTTTAAGCTCTTCAATTGAGATTTTACATTCTTAGCTCGTTGTATTTCTTTCATTCGTATGCCCCATCTTCACTTATTTATATTTGTATTTATATTTGTACTCATACTTATATTTGTATATGTATTTGTATATGTAGTTTTATTTTTGTATTTGTATTCGGATTTGTATTTGTATTTGTATTTGTATTTGTATTTGTATTTGTATTTGTATTTATTTTCTAATATATCACGCTTATTGTCAAGAGAAGACATCAACTTTCAACAGCTTGAGCTGAATAAAGTATTCGATTTGTAACATATCTGCATTATTTCTATAACTTATATAAATGTGCATAAAATAATTCCATGTAAATCAAAAAGCACTATGCAAAATACATAGTGCTTTTTGTTTGAAAAACCGGCAACTTCTTATCCTCCCGGGCCGTTACCAGCCAAGTACTTTCAGCGTAGAAGGGCTTAACTTCTGTGTTCGGTATGAGAACAGGTGGAACCCCTTCGCCATTATCACCGGTTATGGTTGAATGTTCGCACATTCACAACTGCATAGAATAGAGAGATTTGCTTTGGATATGATCCAACAAATTGTATTTTGATTGAAGCCCTCGGCCTATTAGTATCGGTCAGCTTAACACATTACTGTGCTTACACACCCGACCTATCAACCTTGTGGTCTACAAGGGGCCTTACTCAGATTTCTCTTTAGGGATATCTTATCTTGAAGCGGGTTTCACGCTTAGATGCTTTCAGCGTTTATCCCATCCGTACATCGCTACCCAGCTATGCCACTGGCGTGACAACTGGTGCACCATAGGTACGTCCATCCCGGTCCTCTCGTACTAGGGACAGAGCTCCTCAAATATCCTACGCCCACGATGGATAGGGACCGAACTGTCTCACGACGTTCTGAACCCAGCTCGCGTGCCACTTTAATCGGCGAACAGCCGAACCCTTGGGACCGACTACAGCCCCAGGATGTGACGAGCCGACATCGAGGTGCCAAACCTCCCCGTCGATGTGAACTCTTGGGGGAGATAAGCCTGTTATCCCCGAGGTAACTTTTATCCGTTAATCGACGGCAATTCCATCTTCTACCGCCGGGTCACTAAGTCCTACTTTCGTATCTGCTCGACATGTCTGTCTCACAGTTAAGCTCCCTTCTACCTTTACGCTCTTCGAATGATTTCCAACCATTCTGAGGGAACCTTAGAACGCCTCCGTTACTCTTTGGGAGGCGACCGCCCCAGTCAAACTGCCCACCTGAAACTGTCCACTAGCCAGATTATGGTCTAGTGTTAGAAACCCAATAATTCAAGGGTGGTATCCCAAGGGTGACTCCGCATGAGCTGACGCCCATGTTTCCAAGTCTCCCACCTATCCTGTACATGAATTACCGAGTTTCAATATCAGGCTACAGTAAAGCTCTACGGGGTCTCTCCGTCCAGTCGCAGGTAATACGCATCTTCACGTATAATACAATTTCGCCGGGTCCCCTGTTGAGACAGCGCCCAAGTCGTTACGCCATTCGTGCGGGTCAGAACTTACCTGACAAGGAATTTCGCTACCTTAGGACCGTTATAGTTACGGCCGCCGTTCACTGG
>JAQUST010000003.1:108457-121155 GCA_028710495.1 Clostridia bacterium | reverse complement strand
TACAAAAAATAGTTGACAATTGCTTTGTGCTGGGTTATAACTAGACTAATCAAATAAACCGTTGAAGCAGAGTAGTAATTTTCGTGTCAGGTTGCAGAGAGAGTTCTGGGTTGGTGTGACAGAAACAATCGGCGATAATGAATGGACTGCAGAGGGCAAGTGTGAGAACGCGCGAGCGAAGGTAGCATTTGACGGGATTCCACCGTAATTGGAAAGAGCTTGATTGAGCTTATGAGGCGACAGCAAAAAGCTGTTGTGAAATTGGGTGGCAACACGGTAGATATCGTCCCAAACGAATTCTAGCGTGTTTTTTTATATCCATAAACACAAATTAGGAGGTGCAATAATGGACAAACACATCAAAACAAACAAAATCGAACACCTCATTTTCCGATGGTGAACTCAATCAAATCGAGCATTATCACCAAACGAAATAAAATAGGAGAACCCAAAATGAAAGAAAACAACACAAATTCTACTGAATTGAACGAATCAAACATACCCACAAAGATATATTTGTCAGAAGACGAAATGCCAAAACAATGGTACAACCTGCGTGCATTTATGAAGACAAAGCACGCGCCGTTTCTAAATCCAGGCACAATGCAACCCTGCACTGCCGAAGAACTCGAGCATGTTTTCTGCAAAGAACTAGTCTCACAAGAACTAAATCAAACCGATGAAATGATTGACATTCCTGAAGGCATAAGAGAGTTCTACAAAATGTATCGACCGTCACCTCTTGTCCGTGCGTACTGTCTTGAAAAGAAACTTGGAACACCTGCTCATATCTATTACAAAATGGAAGGCAACAACACAAGCGGTTCACACAAATTGAACAGCGCAGTTGCACAAGCTTATTATGCAAAAGAAGAGGGTTTGACTTCATTAACCACCGAAACAGGTGCAGGACAATGGGGAACAGCGCTTTCAATGGCGTGTTCATTCTATGATTTAGACCTGAGTGTTTATATGGTTAAAGTTTCTTCTGAGCAAAAACCATACAGAAAAGCGGTTATGCAAACATACGGCGCAAATGTCATTCCTTCGCCATCAGACACAACAACAGTCGGACGCAAAATTCTTGCTGAAAATCCAGGCACAGGCGGTTCACTCGGTTGCGCGATTTCAGAGGCTATTGAAGTCGCTCTTTCAAAAGAAAATTGCCGTTATGTACTGGGAAGTGTGCTTGACCACGTTGTTTTGCATCAATCAATCATTGGTCAGGAATGCAAAATTGCGCTTGACAAATACGGAGTAAAACCAGATATGATTATCGGCTGTGCTGGCGGTGGCAGCAATTTAGGCGGACTTATTGCGCCATATATGAGTGACAAAATAAACGGCAAAAACAATATCGACTTTATTGCAGTTGAACCTGCTTCGTGTCCGTCACTCACCCGTGGGAAATTCGCCTACGACTTTGGAGACACAGGTCGCACAACCCCACTTATGAAAATGTACACTTTGGGCTGTGGCTTTATGCCATCAGCAAACCACGCAGGCGGATTACGCTATCATGGTATGAGTCCGATACTCAGCCAACTCTATCACGACGGCTATATGAGAGCAGTTTCTGTTGAGCAATCAGCCGTCTTTGATGCAGCAGTCAAGTTCGCCCGTTGCGAGGGTATTCTTCCTGCACCTGAATCTGCACACGCAATTCGTGTCGCTGTTGATGAAGCCTTAAAATGCAAAGAAACAGGCGAAGCAAAAACAATTCTCTTTGGTCTAACCGGCACAGGATATTTTGATATGGCAGCTTACACAAAATATCTTTCAGGTGAAATGTCGGATTATATTCCAACAGATGAAGACTTAGTTCCCGGATTTGAAACACTAATTTATCCCGAAGAAAAATAATAATTAAAACTCTGCAAAATGAATTCATAACGCCACAAAATATTGCGGCACAATGGAAAATTAAATTGCGTTTATTGAAAATCTATAGAATTTTATTAGTACAAGACTATGGATGATAACACAACATTATAACAAAATCTCTCAATACCAAGGGACGCTAACGCGTCCCTTTAATTTTATTAATTTTGCGAATACACTTTACAACTTTAGTGTATTAAAGTATAATAAATTAGTAGAATAATTTAGCGATTTACAGACAAAGTATCTGTGAGAGTCAAAGCAAATTTTTCTGCTTTCAAGGGTTATCAACAAACGCTTGCAAATTAACCACATTTGCTACAAAATCCAGGCATTTTGCACTTTGCAAACCTAACTGCGTGAATTCTCTATCACAGTACAGTTTATAGAAATAATAGTTTTTTGATTTTAATAATACAACTTGTTTTATCTTTAACAAATGAAAAATATTATGCAAAAATTTTTAGAGAAAATATGAGGTTAATTATGAATGAAAATAAATCACAAGAAATGATGAACGAATTGTTTCAAACTATTCTTTCTCTAAACACACTTGAGGACTGCGAGGCATTATTTGCCGACCTTTGCACCTTCAAAGAAATCGAGCAAATGTCTCAACGTATTCGTGCTGCAAGACTGTTGCTTAACAACAAAACATACTCACAAGTTATTGCTGACACAGAAATTTCTTCTGCCACTTTGTCTAGGGTTTCGCGTTGCATACAACACGGAAGCGGCGGCTACAAAAAGTTTGTTAAGTAATAATTTTTTTTGAAAAAATCTTTAATATCTGATTATACCTTAATAAAAATTTAATTTTTGCTTATGACTGTTGAAATATTTTTTGTAATTGATTATTAATGTAGCAATAATTTTTTTTGTAAGCAACACATAGAACTTCGCACATAATTTCTAACTCAGTTTAAATTGTTGTTAGAAATAATTTTATTAGCTTTCCATTGGTTAATGAAATCTTTAGTAAGCAAAACATAGCAATTTGTAAAACATCATATATTTGTGCAGTTATAATTTCTGATATTGAAAAAGCTCCCAAATTGGGAGCTTTTTTTCTGTTATTTTTTATTAGTTAAGTGACAAACATATTACAAGCAATTTGCACCAGCTCTTCATAGAAATTATCATTCTAGAAATTGAAGTCTTGTTTCATAAAGAAAATCATTGTTAAATATCTTACAATTTATCATTTTATATTTTCTTTGAAAAAATTGCACATCATTTTGTTCGTGGAAATCGATTCAGGTCTTTCCGGAAATAAAACATTGAAAACATGAGTCAATGGTTTTGTAGAATCCTTCCTCTTGAAATCAACAAGTTCAAATTCCAATCCGTTCTCTTCAAGAACTTTTGCAAAATTCAAAGTCTGTTTTCTGACATAGTCTTGTTGTCCTGTGCTGATAAAAACTGGAGGGAATTTTTGGACTTTATTATTTTTTATAGTCAGGCTATCAAGCATAGGATGTCTTTTATAATCGTTTCCTAAAAACATTTTGTGCAAATGTCTTATCAATGAAATATTTGCTTTCTTTCGAAACACTTCTACATCAAAAACTCCACATGTATATCCAACCGACCTAAATTGAAAAGGCGCTTTCACTCCAACCTTTTCGGCAAGCTCGCTGTCAGTGCTGATTGCAGTTGTGTACGCTGCAAGATGTCCGCCTGCGCTATCGCCAGTCAAGAAAATATTGTTCATATCAAAAGGATATTTTTCCGCATTATCTTTTACCCAGTTTAACGCGTCAAATATGTCGCGCACATTGTTTGGGAAAGCGCCGTCAAATTGCAAAAGTCTATAACTTAAATTCACAACAGCAAATCCTTCTTTTGCTAGATTCATTGCGTAGAATTTATTTATATCTTTTTTTCCATATACCCACGCGCCACCGTGAATGTCAATTATTAGCGGAAACTTGCTCTGTTTTGCATTTGCGGGATAATATATATCTAGCAAATGAAATTCATTTTTATCACCGTTATAGTCAATATCAAAAACAGCTTCAATACCATCGGGTTCAAATTGTGTGGACATTCTTTTTGTATCTGAATTTTCAAAAAATGTTCCCAACCTTTTTATAAATCTATCGCAAGCACTCATAACAATCTCCTTATAACTATTATATTTTACAATATTGAATATGCACTGTCAATATACAAAAAAACCGCAATATCATATTACGGTTTTCTTTCTTAATTATTTAATGATTTTGTGCTTATTATTATTATTTAATGATTGTAATTGTTTATCGCATTTCTAAATCGATGTTTGCAATTAGTTAGAATACAATTTATTCCAATTCAAATGCTCCGGTGTAAAGTTGGAAGTATTTGCCCTTTTTAGAAATAAGCTCATCGTGATTGCCCTGTTCAATAATCCTTCCATGTTCAAGCACCACTATTTTGTCTGCATTTCTCACAGTGGACAAGCGGTGTGCAATAACAAACACAGTTCTGCCTTCCATAAGGCTGTTCATACCCTGTTCAATGAGTTTCTCTGTTCTCATATCAATAGAGCTTGTTGCCTCGTCCAACACAAGCACAGGCGGGTCAGCAACAACCGCTCTTGCAATAGAAAGCAACTGTCTTTGTCCTTGTGAAAGGTTTGAGCCGTCTCCTGATAGCATTGTGTCATAGCCTTGTGGCAGATGTGAAATAAATCCGTCTGCATTAGCAAGTATTGCGGCTTGCTCAATTTCTTCATCTGTTGCATCAAGTCTACCATATCGAATATTATCGCGAACCGTTCCAGTGAACAAGTGAGTATCTTGCAAAACCATACCGAGTGAACGTCGTAAATCATCTTTTTTGATTTTATTTATATTTATTCCGTCATACCGTATTTTTCCATCGGGCAAATCGTAAAAACGGTTGATAAGATTGGTTATCGTTGTTTTGCCTGCGCCTGTTGAACCAACCAGAGCTATCTTTTCACCATCTTTGGCAAACAAATCTATGTCGTATAGTACATTTTTATTTTCTTCATAGCCAAATGTGACATTGTCAAATTCAACTGCTCCCCTCAGTCGAGGATAAGTGACCGTTCCAAGTTCTTTGTGCGGATGTTTCCAAGCCCAAATACCGGTGCGTTCTTTGCATTCAACGAGATTTCCGTTTGCATCTTCATTTACATTGACAAGTGTGACATAGCCTGCATCCGTTTCTTCTTTCTCATCCAAAAGAGCAAAAATTCTTTCTGCGCCTGCAAGAGCCATCAATATCGTATTCGCCTGTTGCGCAATTTGAGAAATTGGCATACCAAACTGTCTTGAATATTGCAAGAAAGTAGCAAGCTTTCCAAGTGTCATTGCACCAAAACCAAGAACCGCAAATACCGCGCCTGCAACAGCAGTGACAGCATAATTCAAATATGAAATATTGCCCATAATCGGCATCATTATATTGGCGTATATATTCGCAGAGCGAGCTGCTGAAAACAACACATCGTTGACTTTATCAAAATCTGATTTTTCCTCTGCTTCATGGCAAAATACTTTAACTACTTTTTGACCTTCAATATGTTCCTCAATATAGCCGTTGACAACACTCAAAGCTTTCTGCTGTTTTGCAAAAAACTTTCCGCTCTTTCCGCCGAGCTTTCCAACAACAAACAGCATAATTATCAACATAATGATGATAAACAAAGTCAAAAGCGGACTCAAAATCATCATCATCACAAATATTGCAACAACAGTTAATACTGAAGATATGATATTTGGCAAACTGTTTGAAAGCAATTCTCTCAAAGTATCTGTATCATTTGTGTAGCAACTCATCAACTCACCGTGAGTATGCGTATCAAAATAGCGAATCGGTAGCCTTTGCATATGCTCAAACATATTGTCTCGCATTGCTTCCATAACACGCGAGGTGATATAAATCATAATGCGGTTGAAAACATAATGAACTATAGTTCCAATCAAATAAATGATACCCATAAGCGCAACGTACATACCAAATTGAGAATACTGTACAACTGTTGAACCTTGCGAAAGCGGTAGAATGTAATCGTCAATTAAAATTGAAAGCATAAAAGTGCCTGATACACTTGCAAAGACATTGACAATCAAAAATACACCTGCAAGTATCAAAAGCATTTTGAACGGCTTTAGATATGATAGAATTCTTTTGAAAGTTTTGGCAGGATTCTTAGCTTTTGGTTTCATTGAGCGTTTATTCATTTTCGGGGATTTCGTTTCTTTGCTTTTCATATTATTTCACCCCCCTTTGTTGAAGGCTGTATACTTCCTTATATATTTCGCTTGATTTCAGTAATTCTTTATGTGTGCCGACGGCAGAAATCTTCCCGTCATCCAAAACAATAATTCTGTCTGCGTCTGATACTGATGTAACTCTCTGAGCAATTATAAACACCGTAATATGGTCGAGACCTTCACGGAATTGCTGACGAATTTTGCTGTCAGTCGCTGTGTCAACTGCCGAGGTACTGTCATCCAAAATCATAATCTTTGGATTTTTCAATAACGCACGGGCAATGCAAAGTCTTTGTTTTTGACCCCCCGAAACATTGACTCCGCCCTGTCCCAAATCAGTTTCATAGCCTTTAGGGAAATTCATAATGAAGTCGTGCGCCTGAGCTGCTTTTGCAGCCTCGACTATTTGTTCGTCTGTTGCATTTTCATTGCCCCATTTCAAATTTTCTTTTATAGTGCCGGAAAATAGAACATTCTTTTGTAATACCATAGCAACAGCGTTGCGGAGTGTTTCGAGTTTATATTCACGAACATCTCTTCCGCCGACCAAAATTTCGCCGTTCGTAACATCATACAAACGCGGAATAAGCTGAACCAATGTAGATTTTGCAGAGCCTGTGCCACCTATTATTCCTATTTTTTCACCTGGCTTTATTTCGAGGTTTACGCCTTCTAGATGCAAATTGTCGGTTTTTTTGTTGTAAGAAAAATCGACGTTTGAGAAGACAACTGAACCATCTGCAACTGCAAAATCTTCAGTATTTTCGCTATCCTTTATGTCAATATCCTCATTTATAACTTCAACAATACGGGATGCTGATGCTTTTGAGAGCACAAGCATAACAAATAGGAATGCGAGCATCATAAGCGACATTAAAATTTGCGTCACATACGATATAAACGCCATAAGCGAACCAACTTCCATTTCGCCGGAAATAATCTTGTTTCCGCCAAACCACGCAATAGCAACCATGCAAGCATACATTGCGAACTGCATAAGAGGCATTGCAATGCAAAGCAAATTCTCTGCGCGAAGTTGCATTTTTTGTGCCATTGATGAAACGTTCTTGAACTTATTGATTTCATGATCACTACGGACAAATGACTTTACAACGCGAATTCCAACAAGATCTTCTTGAGTTGTTTCGTTGAGATCATCATACTTTTTGAGCATTGCGTTGAAGCGAGGGAACGCAAGCGATGCAATAATAGACAAACCAACAATCAATATAGGCAATACCGCCAAGAAAATAAGAGCAAGTTGTCCGTTTATTGACACTGCAAGCAAAATCGCCAAAATCAACATTGTTGGCGCACGCATCAATATGCGAATAATCATCATATAGGCATTCTGAACATTGGTTACATCTGTAGTTAAACGGGTAACAAGGCTTGAGGTGTTGTAATTATCCATATTGAGAAATGAAAAATCCTGTACCTTGTAAAAAATTCCTTTACGCACATTTTTCCCAAATCCTGTTGCTGAGATAGCAGCAAATTTTCCTGCAAGCACTCCGAAAACCAACGACAACATTGCCATAAGCGCCATAAGTCCGCCTACTGTCACAATAAACTCTATTCTGTTGTATAAAGTGAAAATATGAAAAGATGCAGAACCTATGTTTATATTGAAGGCAAATTCAGTCAAGCTGCTGTCCATACCCACATCAACAATCTGAGACATAAGAAGAGGTATAAACACTTCAAGCAGGACTTCCATCACCACAAAAATCGGCGTGAGCAAAGTAGCTTTTTTGTACTCTCCTATGCACCTTCCGAGTGTCCTAAATATTTTTTGTTTCTTTTTTTCGCTATTCATTTTGTTTTCTTTTTCTTTCATTTAATTAACCATCATGTCCTAATTTTTTCAAGTTACAATTCTTTATATCATTTCCAAAATAATTAGTCAAGCAAAGTAATATATATTATTTAATTTTTTGAATATTTCATTTTGTGAAATATATTGACATTTTACTATTTTTATGTTAGTGTAAACCCATAAATTAAATTTGGTGGCAAATGGATATGGATAAAGCTATATTAGAAAAAACAATCGATGGTCTTCTCAGTATTACTCCTACTCTAAGAAGATTTGTTTTGCAACCTATGTCATGCTTTTTTGGTCCGCTAAACCACAAGCAATTTGTCATTCTTGCGACACTTGAATCCAAATCACCGTTAAGCATGACCGAACTAGCAAATTTAATTGTTGTTTCAAATCAGCAACTTACTGCACTCGTTGCTGAACTTGTAGACAATGACTATTTAGAAAGAAGCATAGACAAAAGCAATCGCCGTGTAACCCTTGTTTCGGTCACAAAAAACGGAATTGAATTTTTGCATCAAATTAAAAAATTAATTGCTGAGCAATTTGTACCATTCTTTGATAAATTTACAGAGGAAGAAATCATCGAACTCAACCGCTGCACTTCAACTATTGTTTCAATTTTAGAAAAAGAGTAGCATTTATTAAATAGATTGTTTTTACTTTTTTTTGAAAAATGAACTAAAACAAACTCGTTTTAATATTGTCAATGTTTTATATCAAACTGTGCTTTTTACAATAGATTTGTCTGACTTTCGTTCGCGATATTTTGAACAACATATTTGCAACTCACAATATCGAAATAAATAAACTTGACTATCTTTCAACTAGGTTGCGCTAACAGTGTTATTTTGAATTTGCAAGAAGATTTTTACATTATAAATTGAACAAAAAAAAGGCGAGCAATGCTCGCCTTTTCAATTCTTCTATGTTCATTATGCGAGGAATGACAATTTGTTGCTTAAAATAATTGTAATCAAATCTACAATATAGAATAATGGCGCAAGTAAAAAATTCAATATAGCGCCAAGATATTGCTTATTTTGAATTCTAACTAGTATCCCCAAAATTACGCTTGTGACTGGAATAATCGCCAAAATTACGCTCAAGATATACCCAACATTAAAATAACCTTTTCCACTTTTAGCCATATTATCTCCTTTAGACTTTGTTTTTGTTTGTAATATTATACGAATACAAATTTATTGACAGTATTACTTTGAATTTCTTTATTATGTTCTATATTTATATTATAACCTTTGTATAATAATATATCGCTAACAAAAATAAGGACGAGATATCAAGTAATACATATTCTATATTCAAAAAACAACTTCAAGACTAATTCATATTGAATAATTCAAATTTGTTCACTCGCATCAATAGTACTGAACAACGCTACATTTTCACAATAGGATTGCGTGCAGCCCTAACCTCATCAGGTCTTTTTATCACCGCGTTGTTTGGGGCACTGTGCAAATATTCAGGTTTGGTGTGTGCATCATCAAAAAGGTCGCGCATTACTTGAATTGCTTCATCCAAAGTTTCTTTGTTTTCAGTTTCAGTCGGTTCAAACATTAGTGCCTCGTGAACTATCATTGGAAAATACATTGTTGGTGGATGCATATGCTTATCAATCATTGATTTAGCAACATCCATTGCAGACACACCTGTCTCATCCTTAAGTTTTTGCAATGATAGAACAAACTCATGCATACAAAAGCGGTTTGTTTCAGTATCAAAGATATCTTGCAAGTTTGCATTCATATAGTTCGCATTGAGCACTGCATTTTCTGAAGCCTCTTTCAAACCATTTCCGCCAAGTGTCAAAATATAAGCAAGAGCTTTGACACAAACACCAAAATTTCCATAAAACTTTGTAACCTTGCCTATGCTTTCCTCACTATTTACAAACTCATATTTTCCATCATTTTTTTCAATGTGTGGATTTGGCAAGAATTTGATAAGTTCTTTTTTGCATCCAACAGGTCCGCTACCGGGACCACCTGCTCCGTGCGGAGTAGCAAAGGTTTTGTGCAAATTGAGATGAACTACGTCAAATCCCATATCACCGGGGCGAACAATTCCCATAACCGCGTTCAAATTTGCTCCATCATAATAAAGCAATCCTCCCGCCTCGTGTACAATCTTTGAAATCTCTTCAATATTCTTTTCAAACAATCCTAGAGTTGTTGGGTTGGTCAACATAAGAGCAGCAGTATCATCGCCAACAAGTTTACGTAACTCATCAAGGTCAACACCCTTTTCTTCATTTGACTTTACAGCAATTATTTCGAAACCTGCCATGCTTGCGCTGGCTGGATTTGTACCGTGTGCGCTATCAGGAACAATAATTTTCGTGCGGTGGAAATCTCCCCTTGCAGAGTGATATGCCCCAATCAACATAAGTCCTGTATACTCACCGTGTGCGCCTGCACAAGGCTGAAGAGTAACACCGTCCATACCAGTTATTTCGCACAAACTAGTACTTAAAGTGCTCAAAACCGCCATTGAACCTTGTGTTGTGTCAGAAGATTGCAATGGATGAATATTACAAAAACCGCTTAATGTTGCAATTTCCTCGTGAAGTTTGGGGTTGTACTTCATTGTGCAAGAGCCAAGTGGATAAAAACCGTCATCCACGCCAAAAGCTCTTTTTGATAGAGCCGTATAATGACGCGCAATGTCAACCTCGCTAACCTCTGGCAATGGAAGATTGTCACGTAAAAGGTTGGCGTCAAGCTTATATTCATTGACAGTCAATGGTCGTATTGTTACGGCAAGATTGCCAACTTTTGAATGCTCAAATATAGTTTTCATAGCGCCACCTCATTGACAATTTCGTTCACTCTGTCAATATCTTCTTTTGTGCACATCTCTGTTGCGCACCATAGTATCTCATCATCGTTTAGGGCAAGACCGCCCAATATACCTTGCTTATCAAGTGCGCTTAATATTGCCTTTGAATTTCCTTTTGAAACAGTAATAAACTCGTGAAAAAATTCAGAACCAAACTTCAATGTAATACCGTTTATTTTTGAAAGTTCATTTGCAAAATAATGTGCGTTTGAAACGCAGTTCGTTGCGACTTCTTTAAGTCCGTTAGAACCCATTGAAGAAAGATAGATTGATGCAATCAAAGCGCAATGCGCTTCATTTGAACAAATATTCGATGTAGCTTTTTCTCTGCGAATATGTTGTTCACGCGCTTGAAGTGTCAAAACATATGCGACATTTCCATCTGCATCCAAAGTTTGACCAACAATACGTCCTGGAATTTTTCTCATCTCTTTTGAAGTGCAAGCCATGTATCCAAGATACGGACCACCAAAATTCATAGGCAAGCCAAGCGGTTGTGCTTCACCTACCGCAATATCAACTCCACACTCAGCAGGATTTTTCAAAAGACCTAGAGCAATCGGATTGCACCCGGCAACAAGCTTTGCGCCAGCGCTGTGCACCTGCTCTGCAATCTTTGATAAGTTCTCAAGCAATCCAAAAAAGTTTGGTTGTTCAACATAAACTGCACACACATTATCATTCAAACTGTTTGCAAGAAGATCTGCATCAACAACACCGTTTTCAGTGCGTACGATATCCAAAACCATTTCTCTTCTTGAAAGATATGTTTTCATAACTTCGATAGTGTCGGGATGAACATTGTCAAAAACAACAACAGTATTACGCTTTCTTTCAGCGCACATCAATACTGCCTCAACAGCCGCGGTTGCTCCTGAATAATGTGAAGCGTTTGAGACTTCCATTCCTGTCAAGCGGCAAATTAATGATTGATACTCAAATATGCTTTGCAAAATACCTTGTGACATCTCCGCCTGATAAGGCGTGTATGCTGTCAAAAATTCCGAACGCGCAGAAAGGTTCTTGACTACTGATGGTATATAATGATAGTAGCTCCCCGCTCCGCGGAATACTTTTTTGTAAACCTTATTTTGGTCAGCGTATGCAAGCATAATATCAAGCACTTCTTGCTGGCTTAAACCTTCAGACAAACAAAGCGGTTTTGCTCTTAGCTTTGAGGATATATCGCAAAAAAGGTCATTGATGCTTTGAGCGCCAATAGCTTCTAGCATCTGCTTTTTTTCCTCGTTTGTATTTGTAAGATAATTCGCCATTTTTTCCCTTTATTATTGCTTAATGCAAATTCAAAAACTCATTTAATAAATGCAGCATATTTATTTTGTGTAATAATTATTGTTACACTTATTAAGTTGTCAATTCAAATCGAAAATTAAAAACTATTTTATATATGCAGCGTATTCATCTTCTGTCATAAGTCCGGCTATGTTTCCATCAAATTCGACTTCACAAATCCAGGCTGCAAGCGCGTCTTCATTTATAAGTTCTGGTGCATCTTCAAGCTCACTGTTTATTGCAACAACTGTTCCGCTGACAGGTGCATTGATTTCTGATACTGCCTTGACTGACTCGACTTCGCAAAAAGCTTCACCCTTTGCGAGTACATCATCAATTTCTGGAAGACCGATAAAAACTATGTCGCCTAATTCTTTTTGCGCATATTCGGAAATGCCGATTTTTGCGGTGTTGCCATCAACCAATGCCCATTCGTGTGATTTTGAATAATAAATTTTGCTCATATTTACCTCCAAGATAAACTCAAATTTAATTTTTTCTATGTTTGTTTCTTGTTAACTACAAAAACATATTTTGCTTTTGCCTTATTACCAACTGCTTTTGCCTTATTACCAACTGCTTTTTCTCTTCTTGCCAACTGCTTTTGTCTT
>JAQUST010000003.1:95681-108357 GCA_028710495.1 Clostridia bacterium | reverse complement strand
CTTATTACCAACTGCTTTTTCTCTTCTTGCCAACTGCTTTTGTCTTCTAACCAACTGTTTTTAAATCCTTATCAACTGTTTTTGAATTTTTCGTCAATTATCTATTTGCTTCTTTTGTAGAAAGGAAGCGAAATAACTTCAAGTCTAAGTTTTTTGCCTCTGACATCAACTGTTAGTTGTTTATCCGCATATTCTTTTTTGACGCGGAGCATACAAATTGCCATTTGAAGTGTTGGAGAGAATGTCCCTGAAGATACAAATCCAACTTCCTCATCCCCACAATATACGATAGAATGTTCCCTTGCTATTCCGCGGTCAACGACTTTTGCGCCAATTCTTACATAAGCAGGTTCGTGTGCTTCAAGTGCTGATTTCCCAATAAAATCTTCCTTTGCCATTTTGATACCAAAACTCAAACCAACCTCGTTGACAGGAATATCTTCACCAAGCTCGTGGCCATAAAGTGGCATTGCGGCCTCAAGGCGGAGTGTATCACGGGATCCAAGACCAGCAGGCGCAATCCCAAATTCTTCGCCCGCTTCCAAAAGTGCAAGATATAATTTTTCCGCTTCATTCGGTGCGCAGTAAAGCTCAAAGCCGTCCTCACCAGTGTATCCAGTTCTTGAAACCAAACATTTCACATCGGCTATTGTAAGCTCACTAACAAAAGAGTAGTTCTTTTGCGGAAGAGTATTTTCATCAACAAACTTTGCCATAACATTTTTACTCAACGGTCCTTGAATGGCAATTTGTGCAACATCCTCGCTCAAATTTTCAAACAAAACATCTCCACTCAAATGGGTTTCTATCCAGGCTGCATCTTTATCGGCGTTTGATGCATTAACAACAACCAAATATCTCTTGTCATTATATCGGTAAATAAGAACATCATCCACTGCACCGCCCTTGTCGTTTGGCAGCAATGAGTAGCGAACTTGTCCGTCATACATACCCCGAATATCATTTGTCAAAACATAATTCAAAGCCTTTTCGGCATCGTTGCCCGACACCATAAGTTCGCCCATATGCGAAACATCAAAAAGTCCGACTTTTGTACGCACAGTATTGTGCTCAAACAAAATACCATTTCCATATTGAACTGGCAACATATATCCAGCGAAGTCAACAATTTGACCGCCGAGCTGTTGATGCAAATCAAAAAGTGGTGTTTTCTTGCTCATTTTATTCTCCTATCTCTTTCAAAATTTCGTTGTATTTTTGCTCTTTTGAGATATCGACTTGAGTTGAAAACACAATACATACTGTTCAGCTTGCGATATCAAACTTTTTTATTTTAATTTATTAAAAATTACATTTTGTGAGTGGCGAGTCCGAAAATGTCTTCATAGGCTTCTCCAACTGCTTCCATAATAGTTGGATGCGCGTGAATAACTGAAGCGACGTCGTGAACGCTCATTTTCCTTTCCACTGCAAGTGTCAACTCTCCCAAAATCTCTGTTCCGTTGACAGCAAAAATTTCGGCTCCTACCACAATATCGTTTTCATCTGCAATCACTTTGATATACCCGCGATTTGAACCCTGAATTATCGATTTGCCATTCGCGCCCATCATAAACTTTCCTTGTTTGTCACCCTGCTTAAGTTCAGTACGGCCAACAACTGCAATTTGCGGATTTGTATAAACACAAGAGGGAACAACTGACAAATCTATACTTGCCTTTTCGCCAAGCATACTGTCAATAGCCACAATAGCTGAAGCTCCTGCAAAATGCGCGAGCTGTGCACGACCGACTATGTCACCGCAAGCAAATATATTCTCAACACTTGTGCGCATACTATCATCAACTTTGACAAAGCGGTCATATTGAACATTCACATTTTCTAGACCAATCTTTGAAATATTGCATTTTCTTCCAACCGCAACCACAACCGCGTCACACTCAACTTTTATCTCACTTTTTGCAGTTTCCACAATAACAAAACGATTGACTGTTTCGTTACAATTTTGAATAGCGTAAATTGAATTTTCTTTTTGCGCGAATTCATTATTTTGAGATTGAACTGTTTTACTATTTTGTTCTGCACTTACTTCTATTTCTTCAGTTAGTTGATTTTCGTTTTCAATTTGAATTTCCTTGACTTTTGCAGATGTCAAAAGCTTAACTCCGTTCTTTTTCAAAACAGCGCCAAGTTGAACAGACAAATCGCGAGACAACATTGGAAGTATGCGCTCTTCAGCTTCAATAATTGTGACTTCACGGGATAAACTTGAAAAATATGAAGCTAGTTCAACACCTATGACCCCACCGCCAATAATAGCAATGCGTTGTGCCTGAACTGGTTTTTCTAAAACATCATCGGAATTTAGTGAATACTCTATTCCTTTCAAATTGAGTTTTGACGGCATAGAGCCTGTTGCCAGCAGTATGTATTTTGTATGGATTATTTCTCCGCAAACATCGACTGTGTTTGCATCCAAAAGTGTGCCATGCGCGGAAAACAATGTAATCTTGTTCGCCTTGACAAGTGAAGCCACGCCCTCACGAAGTTTTATGCAGACCGCATTTTTCCTGAGATAAATTTTGTTTTCATCAAAAGACACATCACTTGCGACTACGCCCAACTCATCCCACTCATTTCTGGAAGCATATACTTCTGCGGAATGCAATAAAGTTTTGACAGGAATACAACCACGGTTCAGGCACGTTCCGCCCAAATCGCGCTCTTCAACAAGAGCAACGCTCATTCCGAGTTTTGTCGCACGGATTGCGCCGGTATATCCACCGACTCCCCCACCAAGCACTACCAAATCAAAGCTCATACTACCTCTCTTAATGCAAGCAGAATTTCTTTCGTTTCTTCATTTTGAACACAATTTAGTGAAGAACCCGCAAGCAGTTTTTCTATTCTCTCAACCAACGCTACATCAAGTGCATCTGTAAAGATTTTTGCGGTTTCAATAACCCCGTTTTGTGCAAAGCACCTCACTTCACAAAGCCCAAAATCAAGTTGCAGTTTACAGCGAAAATTGTAGCACATTTGCTCCCCCAAAATCCACTTTCTTTGTGAAAAATATTGTAAATTTTTCAAAAGATTTTCGGCTGGCAATATGCTTTCTGATTTTTCAATATATTGTGATGTTTGAAAGGTCTTTTTAAGTGAATATTTTAACGCATCTATTGCCATATTTTTGTCAAAATCATTGTTTATGCTTTTCAAATTGACAACACGCGCTTCAACGCTTGAAACCCCTTTAGTTTTGAGTTTTTCAATGCTCGGAGTCAAATATTTAGCAAGTGCAGTGCCATCTGTATCAATCAAAATAGTTCCGTGATGCAAATGCCTGTCACAATCGTGATAGTATGCATTCCCTGAAAATTTTCTGCCACTAACCGTCAAATCATTGCGTCCGCTGATTTCGACATCAAATCCGCTTTCTTTCATTGCATTCATTATTACTTCAAAGTTTTTCACTTTTGAAAAATATGTACCACGAGCGCAAAATGTAAAATTCAGATTGCCTATGTCATGATAAACCGCACCACCGCCTGACAACCTGCGTGCAACTTTTCCACCATCATTATTTAACTGCTCAACTCGGCATTCAGTCAGTGCATCTTGATTGCGCCCAACAACAACGGTGTGGTCATTGGTCCACAAAAACAAACACAGTTCATCTTCGGCAACTGTTTCAAAAATAGCAAGTTCAGATGCTTGATTTTGATAAACATCAAGCGTATTACTTATAATCAGCGAGACAGTTTTTGGAGCAGCATTCATTCCATTTTTCCTCATAAGTTTTATTATACTTCTATATTTATTGAGTTTCCAAATTCATATTTTCAAATAATCACAATTTTGAGAAATTGTTTTTCATACAATCATTTTTTTGAGAAATCAGTCTTTCTTACAATCAATCTTCTTAAAAAATCAGTTTTTCATACTACAAATTTTTTCAAATAATTAAAGCTTTAATACAATAAAATTACGTAGAGTTGTTTTTTAGAGTATCATCTTTCCATCAGTTTGTCTTAAAATTAATTCGTTTTTACAAAGTAAGAATTTGCGATATTATTTCCAAAAACAATATATTGGATTTAATTTATGAAGACTACTTCACATCGCCCCAACTTTTGCCCGAGCTGACATTTGCAGTCAGTGGTACTTTGAGTTCAACTGCATTTTGCATTTCTTCAAGCAATATTTCTTTCACCTTTTCCACTTCTGCCAAATCGGTGTCAATAATAAGTTCATCATGGACTTGCAGAATCATTTTTGACTTCATATTTTCAAGACGCTTTTCAACTTTTAACATCGCAACCTTGACAATATCAGAAGAACTGCCCTGAAGCGGAGTGTTCATAGCCATACGCTCTGCACTACTGCGCACGATATAATTTGATGCGTTGATATCATCAAGTCTCCTGCGTCTGCCAAGCATCGTAATTGCATAACCGTTTTTTTTCGCAAATTCTATATTGCCTTCAAGATAAGCTTTCACCGCGGGATAAGTTGCAAAATAATTCTCAATAAATTCTTTAGCTTTCCAAACAGGAATTGACAAGTTTTTTGAAAGCCCAAAATCACTTATACCGTACACGATACCAAAATTTACAGCCTTTGCATCTCGTCGCATTGCAGAAGTCACTTCACTTTGTGGCACTCCGAAAATTTGTGCGGCAGTCGCTGCGTGAATATCTTGCGCGCTACGATATTGTGAAATCAAACCTTCGTCAGCGGACAAATGCGCAAGCAGTCTGAGTTCAATTTGTGAATAGTCGGCAGAAACCAAAACATTATCACCTGTGCCAACAAAAGCGCTCTTTATTTCTTTCGCTTCAACTGCACGGACTGGAATGTTTTGCAAATTAGGATTAGTGCTTGAAAGTCTGCCTGTTGCAGTTATTGTTTGATTGAAATCAGTATGAATTTTGCCATGCGAAATAAGCGGCTTCATACCCACAACATAAGTTGACAAAAGTTTGCTGAGGTGACGCCATTCCAATATAAGTGGAATCACCGGATGCTCATCGCTAAGCTTTTCAAGCACAGCCTCATTGACTGAAAAACCTGTCTTGTTCTTTTTTCCACTTTTCAAATTCAATTTTTCAAACAGCACTTCTGCCATTTGCTTTGGTGAACCTATGTTAAATTCAAAACCTGCGGACTCATATATCTCTGTCGTAAGTTTTTCAAGTCTTTCTTTGAATCTCTTTTCAAGCACCTCCAAAGCAGACATTTCAACAGAAAATCCTCTTTCTTCCATTTTGGCAAGAACAAATATAAGAGGGTATTCAACCTCGTTGTAAAGTTTCTCCAAATCCTGTTTTTTCAACTCGCCCTCAAAGACTTCGGCAAGTCGCAAAATATTGCAAGCATTGACATCAAGCCTTTCGCTTCCAAGCAATGTTTCAATATTTTTTATTGTTGCGCTTCCTCTCACAAGATGACCCGCCACCATTATGTCAAATCCATTTTCAATTTCAAAACCATATTTGCGGATTAAGTTTTTCAAATCAAACGCAACAACTCTTTTTTTCTTTGCAACCTCTTTTAGTTTTGAAACTGCGCTATCAAAATCCATTGCAGTGCTAAACAAATCCTCAGCAGTTTCAACTAAATATTGCGTGTCTTTGTCAAATGCAAATGCTATCTTTTCACCGATGCAAATTGAAATATCTTCACTTACATTTTTGACAACCTCTTTGAATTGCTGTTCAGTTTTTATTGCGACAGTATCAACTTTCGGCTGTTCTTCCATTTCAATTTTTTCATCTTTCTCATTGCTATCAGAAAACTTCATTCTTGTCAACACTGAGGTAATTTCAAGTTCCAACAAAAATGACTTGACTGCATCCGAAAATGTATTATCAAAAACTATTTCGTCAAGCTCACAATCGACAGGTACATCACAATCGATAGTAGCGAGGTCACGGCTTAAAATGGCTATTTCTCTTGAATTGCTGATAGTTTCTCCTATCTTCCCTTTTATCTCTTGTGCGCTATCAAGCACTTTATCTAGTGTTTTGTACTTATCAAGTAATGTTATTGCAGTTTTCTCGCCTACTCCAGCAATTCCTGGGATGTTATCAGACGGGTCTCCTCGAAGAGCTTTGTAGTCAATATAACTGCTCGGAGTGAAACCCATTTCAGCCAACTTTTCAAGGTTGATTTCTTCAATTTCGCTTATTCCTTTTTTCGTCCAATATATGCGTGTTGAATCACTTGCAAGCTGGAAACTGTCACGGTCACCTGTCACAATGATTGTGTCTTCATTAAACCTCTTGGCAAGCGTGCCTAAAATGTCATCAGCTTCATAGCCATCGAGTGATACAACTTTGATACCCATAAGCTTTATCAGTTTTTTTACAGGCTCAAACTGTGTAGCTAACGCTTCATCCATTGGCTTTCTTGTTCCTTTATATGGCGCATACATTTTATTGCGGAAAGTAGGTCCTTTCAAGTCAAAAGCCGCCGCAATATGCGTCGGTTGTTCTTTTTTTATTATGCTCAGCAAAATATTGAGGAAACCGTAAATCGCACCAGTAGACTGACCCTTACTATTGTTTAGATAAGGAAGTGCGTGATAAGCGCGATGAATAAGACTGTTGCTGTCAAGAAGAATAACTTTGCTCATATAAGTTCCTTTTCGTAGGCACACCCACGAGCGTAGATTAAACTATCAGATAAAAAAATTATTCGGTAATTGTTTTTTATGTTTTTGAATTGTTTAAGTTTTTAGTGCTGTTTTTAGTTTTGCCAATATCAACCGAAATAGTTTGCAATATTGAAAAATATTTCTCTCAGTTTTACATTTCGAATTGATTTTGTATTGAGCAAAAATTCCATCAAGGTTGAGCCTTTCTTTTTTGCCTCGCATGCTACAAGTTTCATAAATGCAATCGGCTCATAAATTTCATATTTCTCGACTTTACACAATGCGCCAAACAATTCAAATAGCGTCATAAATATAACTTCTTGTTCATTTGTTTTCAGCTCAAGCTCTTCAGATATTATATTGCAAATAATACTAAGGCAATCCGACTTTTGACAGCAACTGTATCCAGTCAAATCTTCAACAAACTTTTTATAAAACACAGTTGGAGCTATATAAAGAAAAGACATAACAAGCTTTTCATTGTAAGGATACAAATAATACTTTGTGCCCATATACCCGTTTAGTACACGAAGCGTATCATAATAACCCATTTTTGTGTTTCTATCTATGCGTTCTTCAGTGAAAGCAACAGCCTTTCCTAAATCTTCACTTGGGGTTATATAAACCAAATTCAAATCATTGTAAAGTAGTTTGCGCTTTGGTTCTTTTCCTTTTGTGCGAATGACAATAATGTTTTTATAGTCCTTTTTGGCAAGCAGATTGACGGGCATATTGTCCCATACTCCACCATCGATAAACATATCGCCATCAATACGCTGAAAGCGATAAACAGGAAAACAGGCACTTGCTATAAGATAATCAATAAGCTGACCGTTTGGTATTTCTTCCTTGAAAAGCTCAATAGGTTTCATATCACTGACTGAAAAAGTCACTAAGCCAAAATCTAGGTTGCTTTTTCGAAGTTGCTCTTCATCATAGAATGATGAAAAATATAAACGCATCTTGTCTGAGCTGCTGTTGACAACCTGCCAAAGATTGCGAACAATAGATGACATCTTGCCAACCCACTGTTTGTCGAAGTCATACTTTATAGCTTTTTCCACCATATCGTCATCTATATCAAACAATTTTGAAGCTCGCACATCAGCCCAAAATTCCTCAAGCTTTGGATAGCCTCCTTGAACTAAAAGCGCGCCGTTGAGCGCACCAATAGAAGTACCGGTTATACCGTCAAATTTAAATCCTGCCTCAATCAATGCTTTGAGCGCACCAAATTGATAAGCACCTTTAACGCCGCCACCTTCAAGAACCAATCCAAGTTTCTGATTTTTTTCAAAAATATTAATATTAGTGCGTTTTGCCATGTTTCTCAATTAATATGTTTAACATATTGTTTTCGTAAAAATCGTTTTTCAGATTTTTTGATTTTCATATTATCTTTAGCAAATATTCTGTTATGCTTTCAGCAGAATTTATTCACTTAAAATGTCGGCTTGCCTTTATTGTTCCGAAAAAAACTATTCAATGTTACGGTACAATTTTTTTGTAATCGCGACCTAGTGTCGGGAACAAACAAGAAGCAGAGATTATAAAGATTATTGCTGAAACACAAAGCAAAACAAGATAAATATCCTTATTCGTTTTCACAACATTCCAAGCACCGATTTTAAGTGGAACAATGCTGAAAACCATAGCAAACAACCCGAACACGACTGCAATTGCAACTCCGATAAAAATAGCGAGAGCAACATTTTTGTTTGCAGAAACCATTTCTCCATCGCCCGAAACATTGAATGTCGGCATTTTTATGTCGACTCGAATTGAAGCGCAGGTTAAACCTAGAATCACCAGCTCCGATATAGCAAAAATAGCCAATACATCCATAAAACTGATTACATTTGCTCCTGTTTTCCCAAATGCTAAAAGAACAACGACACACGATAGAAATGATGATGCAGTTGCAACAATGCTATACAAAAACAACTTCACCGCCACTTGCTGTGTGTATGACACCGGTATAACTTTGGTGTGATAGAAGCAGTTTCCTTCTCTTGAAATTGTTGATGAAGCAAATGAGACAATGATTGTTGAAAACAATATAATGACTGCAAGTGTCAATCCCGGCACAATAACTGCTCCAACTGTTGCTTTTCCATAATTGACTGCTAAGTTATTGCAGTAATACACCATAACAGGCGCAGCGACTGCCATTGCAAGATATTGAAACGAATAGTTGAAACTGCGGAAGATAAGCAGAAATTCTCGGCGGAATAATGTGCCCGAGATACTGCGCTGCTTATAGCTCGATTTTTTTTCAAAAGAAGCCTTTTCGGTTTCAATTCCGTGCAAAATAGTTTTGTAGTAAAACTTTTTAGAAACAAAAAATGCGCCTAGTCCAGTGACTACAGTAAGCAGCATAATCCAAATGAAAGAAGACAGCATCTGCATTGCGCCAACACTGCCTTGCGTTCCACTCAATAGGTCTGCATACCACTTAAAAGGATTCAGCGGGTCGTTTGCAAACACACGCATATTTTCAATAACTTGAGGCGAGAACAAACTTATGCTGTTGTTTTGAATATATTCCAAAACCTCTGACAAAACTTGCATATACAAAACGAATCCACCGATAAGCAATCCAATCAAAAGAATTAATATTATGCCAAACTTGTTTTTCACCAAATTAACAAGCAACATTACAGGGATAGCAATCATATTTGAGATAAAATACGGTGTAGCTGTAATTAATATAAGCACCACAAGAGAAGCAAAATAATAACCGGCAGTAGCTCCCGAAACAACTCCAAACATAATATAGACCGGAACAAGCAAAATTAAGCAAGTCAACAGATATTGTCCAAGCACATAAACTGATTTTGCAACCAATATTTCAATTCCGCTGACAGGAAAGCGCAAAAGCAGTTCATTGTCGCCTGAAAAATATAAATTTTTGACCACCGAACCTGTACAAACAATTGTCATAAGCACAAGAGTGACGCAACTTACTAACGCTAAGTATTCAAACTGCAAACCCGAGCGCTTAACAAACATTTCCGTCAAAAAATAAACGGCGACTCCATACATTACATATAAAATTGACAAAAAGCAAACGTTGAAGACACGCTTAAAATGCTCCTTAAATCCCACCAGTTTGGTGTTTCCAAACCGCGATGTGAATTCAAGCTTCACAAGTGTGGAAATACTAGTTCTCATCTACACTGCCCCCATTATTAGTTTTGTCGACAGCTTTTGTCTTGTCCGAAGCTACTTTTGACTTAGTTGAGCTTGTTTTAACTGAAGCTACTTTTGAGTGATTTTCACTTGTTTTGGTTGAAGTCTCTTTAGATGCCAATTCAGGTTCATTCGTTTTTGTAGAAGCTTTTTTACCAGTCTCAACTTCTGCTTTGGAAGTCGGTTTTTTTACATTTGTTGACTTCGTAGTAATTTTATTTTCTTTTCCTTTTTCACTTTCCATTTTAACCGAATACTCATTTTGCGCTTTTTCTGTCATTGATTTTGGACGCATATCAGCAGTCTCTTGCGAAACATAATCCTCAAACAAACGCTTTTCATAAGTTCCTGTGATTTTGAAAAAGCGTATTTCCAGTTCTTCTTGATTCTTTGGATTGTTTTTCAAATCAAACATATCAATGATTTTACCTTCGTTGATAATTGCAACTCTGTTGCAAAGCTTTTTTACCAAATCAAGATTGTGTGATGAGAAAAAAACTGTGTTTCCTTTTGCACAATGTTCTTTCATATGCGCGATAATTTCGGCAGTTGATTGCGGGTCAAGTCCCATCATAGGCTCATCAAGAACCCATAATTTAGGTTCATGAATTAAAGCAGCAATTATACAAATTTTCTGTTTCATTCCATGTGAATAACTTTTGATTTGCTTGTTTGCAGCATGCTCAAGTTTGAAAAGCTGAATATAATGTTTTAGTCTTTCTTCACGAATATCTGAAGGAACCCGATAAAGGTCAGCAACATAATTGACATATTCGGTTCCTGTTAGTTTTTCATAAACAGAATGGTTGTCAGGAACATATCCCATATTCATTTTTGCGCCGATAGGGTCTTTGCTAATATCGTGACCACAAACTTCAATTGTTCCTGAATCAAAAGGAAGAATACCAGTCAAACACTTGATAGTTGTTGATTTTCCAGCTCCATTTTGACCAAGAAATCCAAAAATTTCCCCTTCTTTAAGTTCAATACTTATATCGTCAACAGATCTTTTTTCACTATGTGGGTATTTTTTTACGAGATTTTTTATTGTAAGCATTTTTTCTCCTTAATACAAAAGTACAAAAATGAATGCCTTCTGCTATAAATTTTACAATGCAATTTTATCATTCTAGCAATAGCTTGTCAAACAAATATCATTGTTATTTGTCTTACACAAGTTATTAAGGTATATATCGCGCGCGAAGTAACGCGCGAACACGCGCGTGCGTGTACACAACAATCTCGAGTGTAAACTCGTGTGTGCGCTCACATAAGCTGAATATGATCGAATGCAATTGCGCAATAAAATTTTTTGCGGTAATTTTTCCTCGATTATGATCCAAAAAAATAGTTTATTTCAGGATAAAATGATTAGCGTAAAAAAAAGCGCACTCATATGAGTGCGCTAATATTTAACTTATTTCAAACTATTCTGCTTTTGGAGCTTCAACTTTTTTTGCTTTTGTTTCCTTCATCGTGTCAATAACCCACATAATAATACAAAGACCAGCAGGTATTGCAAACAACAAAATTGCAAATACTGTTGTGTTCATGAAGAAGTTGGACAAATCTGCATTTGCGCTCTTGAACAATGTTGCGCAAAGAAAAACACCAAATGCTATAACTGCGAAAATTGAAGCAAATGCGTCATATATTAAACTGAAGTCTGAAATCTTGTTGTCTAGCTTCCAGTCATAAACTTCGCACTTTTTCAAAATCATCATTATACTCACGACAATAAGAACAACTGCTAATACAACAGCAATTATCGCAAATATTCCTGCAAGCAACGCAACGGCTGTAAAGTTAAAAAACTCAAAGTTTACATTCAACAATTGAAAACCATTGTAAGTAACCTCACCTGGATATGCGAGTAGATCACTTGTATACGTGATTAGTGGGCAAAATGCAAACACTATCACTGCTAATCCTCCAACTATTCCCATAATATAGTTGATGACTCCCATCAATCTTTCTTTCATAATTATCCTCCCAACGCGCATTTTGCGCAAGTACCTGAATAAATTTATTATAGTTTAGAAATGTAATAAATTCAAGGCTTTTTCAAAAATATTTTTTATATATAGGTTTTTTGTATACTTTCTGACCAATAAAACCCTTAAATCGGTTTTTGAGTTCATCTTGTTGCGTAATTATTCGATGAAGTTTCAAAATAGTTTTTTATTTCAAGATTTGATATCGAAATTGTTTTTCACTCAAGATTTTGATATAAATTTGAAACATCTGACTATTTTTCTGCTTTTTCGACATCAGCTTCGCTTTTTGTTGCAGATTTTTTTTCTATAGCTTTCGTGACGGGTTTTTCTACATCTTTTTCTATAGCTTTCTTGACGGGTTTTTCTACATCTTCATCTGTTGCTTTTTCTACTTCTTTTACTGCAACAGACTCTTTTGCGGCCGCTTTTTTAACAGGAGCACTTTTTACCTCGTCAACTTCTGCCTCCAAAACAATTTCCTCTTCATTCTCTTTTTCGACATCCGCATCAGCAGTTACGACTTTTTTAGCTGAAACTTTTTTTGCGTCTTTATTCACATTTGCTTGAGATGGCTCCAATGATGCTTCGCTTTCAAATTCAACACTGTCGCCAGTTACGGTTTTTTTGGATTTATTTTTTCCTGTACTTTTCAAAATAACTGGGAGCAGCCATACCACTATACAACCGATTGCTCCAAATATAAACATAGCTGTCAAACCGCCACCGATAGCGAAATCCAGACTTCTTGAGTTGGCCCCCACAAACACACCAACACACAAAAATGAAAGAAATGCAAATCCTGTGTAAACAGAAATCAAAATTTTTGAAATAAGCTCGAAGTTTCCAATTTTCTCATCAAGTTTCCAAT
>JAQUST010000003.1:37808-95581 GCA_028710495.1 Clostridia bacterium | reverse complement strand
AAGTTTCCAATTTTCTCATCAAGTTTCCAATCAAATATTTTCGCTTTCTTCAAAAGTGTCAACACTCCGATTGCAAAAAGCAAAAGCGCTGAAATTAAAACAAAGATATTGAAAACACCCGCAGCAGCAAGCGCACCTATATTTGAAAAGATTGATGTACTCCATTGTAGATTGACACCAACGCAATAACTTGCATAATTAAACAATCCAAAGGAATCCACAAATGTTGACAAACCCGCTACATTATTGCTTATCAACGAAGGGCATCCTAAAAGAAAGAGGGTCACAAACCCGACAAATGCATATACCATGGCATTCAAATTTTCTAAAAACTTTTCTTTCATAAATTCTCTCCTAAAATTTCAAACTACATATATTATACGTAATTATTCATTTATACGCAAGAAGTATTTATTAAATACATTATTAATTTGCCTTTAATTGTAAAAAACATTCACAAATACTAAATATATAATTATTTAAGTGTCTAAATGTTTGACAATATAAATTATTTCTGCGTTAAATATTCTAAATCAAAATAGTCATAAAAACTAATACTCAACAGTGTTTAATTTATCTTAAGTTGAAGGCATAAGAAATGGAAGTACAAAAGGTTTTACAATCTAAAAAATTAGGACACATGCCCATTGGCAAACTGCTCCTAAAAATGAGCGCCCCCGCAATGCTCAGCATGCTTGTGCAGTCACTCTATAATATAGTTGACAGCATTTTTGTTGCGCGTTTAGGTGAAAATGCGCTTACAGCGCTGTCACTCGCTTTCCCTATGCAATTATTACTGATTGCTGTGGCTATAGGGATTGGGATTGGCACTAGTTCTCTTATATCGCGTAGACTAGGAGAAGGAAAGCATGAAGAAGCAAGCCAGGCAGCGCAAACAGGACTTTTTATTGCTCTTATAGCAGGAGCTTTGTTCTTTGTCATCGGAATTTTCATTTCGAAGTGGTTTATCGGATTGTTCACAAACGATGCGCAAATAATTGATATGGGCTTTTGGTATCTTGCCATTGTCACTGTATTTTGTGTAGGAAGTTTTGTTGAAATATTTGCTTCCCGTACTTTGCAAGCAATGGGCAATATGGTTTTGCCTATGATTGCTCAGCTTATTGGCGCTATAACGAATATTATTTTAGACCCAATTATGATTTTCGGTCTTCTAGGTTTCCCTGCCCTCGGCATAAAAGGCGCGGCTATTGCAACAGTTATTGGTCAATGCGCAGCAATGGCTTTTTCTCTTATTATGATAGCTGTCAAAAAGTTTGATGTGCAAATATTTTTCAAACACTTCAGACCACAAAAAAAATATATTATGGAAATTGCAAAGGTTGGTCTTCCAACATTTGCACTCAACGCTATCGGGTCAGTATTAAGCACTGGTCTCAATGCGATTTTGATTACTTTCTCGACCACCGCGGTTGCAGTATTTGGAGTATATTACAAATTGCAATCATTTGTGTTTATGCCGTGCTTCGGACTAAATCAAGGTCTAATGCCAATTCTGGGCTACAACTATGGTGCGAACAATAAACAGCGATTCAAAAAAGCATATTCACTTGCAAACATCGTTGTGTTGTGCATAATGGCTATCGGAACTTTGTTGTTTATGCTGATTCCAAAACAGTTGTTTCAACTGTTCAGCGCTGATGCAAATATGCTAGCGATTGGAATCCCCGCTCTAAGAATAATATCTTTGTGCTTTATTCCCGCAGCTTTTGATGTGATTATGGTTGCAATGTTCGCTGCAATTGGGCACGGAATGAAAGCACTTTGGATTTCTTTGCTACGACAAATTGCGCTTTTGCTTCCAATTGCTTTTATATTTGGAAAATATATTGGACTTAATGCTCTATGGTTTGCTTTCCCAATATCTGATATAGTCACTATTGCTATATTTATTCCTATTGCTGTTAAGACTGTAAAAGATATATTTGCTGCAAAGAATATAATGCAACCTTTATCGTTAGAATTGAAAACATGCGAAGTCAATGCAATCGAAAATGCAGAGAATACCGAATATACTGACAATAAACACTAAACTGAATTATTGAATGATAAACAACTAATACTTAATTATTTGTATAAAATTAATTTATATTATTAAAAACAGAATTTATTATTAAACATAAAAAGCAGGAACTTGTAAATTAAGTTCCTGCTTTTATATTTTACATTAAACCAACTAGTGTTACTATTTGAGTAGCGAATGTCCTGTCATTTCGGCAGGGATTTCTACATTCATCATTTCTAGTAGTGTTGGAGCGATATCACAAAGTTTTCCACCGTCCATCAATGTTTTATTTGTCTTTGAATCAATCAAAATAAGCGGAACTGGATTTGTTGTGTGAGCTGTGAAAGGTTTGCCGTTCTCATCATACATTTGGTCAGCATTTCCGTGGTCAGCTGTCACAAGGGCAACTCCGTCGTTATTTTGAATTGCTGTCACAACCTTCTTAAGACAGGCGTCAACTGTTCTAACTGCTTTGATTGTTGCTTCTATAATACCTGTGTGACCGACCATATCGCAGTTGGCAAAATTCAAAATCATAACGTCATACTTGCCGCTATTGATAAGTTCAACAGCTTTGTCCGCTACCTCATTTGCGCTCATTTCAGGTTGCAAATCATAGGTTTGAACCTTTGGAGAAGGAATTAATTCCCTGTCCTCTCCCGGATTTGCTGCTTCCACACCGCCATTGAAAAAAAATGTAACGTGCGCATATTTTTCGGTTTCTGCTATACGAAGTTGCGTTTTGCCAATCTTTGAAAGATACTCACCCAAAGTGTTCTTGAGTGACCTGGGCGCAAATGCAATCTTCATATTAGTGAATGAGGCATCATAACGTGTGAAACATACATATTTAGGATTGAGGAAGCCTGTGACACGCTCAAAGTTATCAAAATCATCGTTGATGAAAGCGCGCGTAATTTCTCTTGCACGGTCGGGGCGATAGTTAAAGAATATGACTGAGTCACCTTCTTCAATAATTGCGGTTGGCTTTCCGTCTTTCATAATGACTGATGGCAAAACAAACTCATCGGTGACATTGTTTGTATAACTTGCTTCAATTGCCGCTTTCGCGCTGCCAAAATGTTCGCCAACGCCTTGGGTCAGCATATTGTATGCTTTTTCAACTCTGTCCCAGCGGTTGTCACGATCCATAGCATAAAACCGTCCGCAAATGGTCGCAATTTGACCGAAACCGATTTCGTCCATATAATTTTGCAGGTCGTCAATAAATCCGCCTGCGCTCTTTGGCGGTACATCGCGTCCGTCCAAGAAACAATGAACATACGCTGTTTCGTTTCCTTCTGCCTTCGCCATACGGAGCAAGGCGTGAAGATGTTCGATGTGGCTATGCACGCCACCATGACCCAGAAGTCCATATAGATGCAATTTTTTGCCATTATCCCGTGCGACGTGCATTGCATCAAGCAAAACCTCGTTTTTGAAGAAACCACCATCAGCTATTTCCTTTGAAATATGTGTCAAGTCCTGATAAACAACACGACCTGCGCCCATATTCAAATGTCCTACTTCGCTATTTCCCATTTGTCCATCGGGAAGACCGACATCAAGCCCGCTTGCGCCAAGTTGTGTGTTTGGATATTTAGCAAGCAAACTGTCGATATAAGGAGTTCCTGCCATTTTGATTGCATTCCCTCTCTCTTCCGGATTAAGTCCAAATCCGTCGAGTATTATTAATGCGTTTATTTTTTTCATTTTGTCTTCCTTTGTTACTATAAAAACGGCATTAGCCATTTTAGTGGTTTGCCGTTTTATAAAGTAAAATTTAATCCTCTAGTGGCAAATTCGCCATAATGCGATTTAGAAATTAACGACTTTTGAGAAATCTTCTGCTTTAAGTGAAGCTCCGCCGATTAGCCCGCCGTCAATTTGTGGCATAGCCATAAGTTCTGTAGCATTCTTTGGATTCATACTGCCACCGTATTGGATACGAACTTTGTTTTCAGCGCACTTCGGGCAATAAAGATTTGCCATTGTGTCACGAATAATTTTGATTGTATCGTTTGCATCTTGGCTTGTTGCAGTTTTGCCTGTTCCGATTGCCCAAACAGGTTCATAAGCGATAACGATATTGACAAGTTCATCATCTGGAATATCTTTGAATGCTTCGGTGGTTTGACGAACAACAACTTCTTCAGTTTTGCCCGCTTCTCTTTCTTCCAAAAGCTCACCCACGCAAACGATAGGCTTGAGTCCTGCAGCCAATGCAGCTTTTGTGCGTGCGTTGACAGTTTGGTCAGTCTCACCAAAATATTGTCTTCTTTCGCTGTGTCCGACGATGGCATATTCAACGCCAAGTTCAACAAGCATTTTTGCTGAAATTTCTCCAGTGAAAGCGCCTTTTTCAGCCCAGTGCACATTCTCTGAACCAACTTTGATGTTCGAGCCTTTTGTTTCTGCAACTGCGGTTGCAAGGTCGGTATAAGGAACGCAAATGACAACATCACATTGTGCGTCTTTGACGAGTGGTTTCAAATCGTTGATAAGTGTCTTTGTGTCAGCGATTGTGTTGTTCATTTTCCAGTTTCCTGCAATTATAGGTCTACGCATTGTAAATCCTCCAAAAGTTTTTTTAATTTTAGTTGATTATGAATTCTTCATATCAAATGTATTTCTTTTTCATTTGTAACGAAGTTCTCATAAAAAGCAATACTATACAATATTGAGGCGAGATTGCAACATTTTAAAACAGTTTAGTTTTCTCTCCAGTTTAGTAAACGGAAAAGTCAAAACTTTCTTTCTGCATAATACAGATAAATAATAATTATCTGTCCGTATTACAAGGAAAAGTCAAAGCTTTCCGCCTGAACGCCACGAAGAAACGTAATGTTTTCTATTTGGATGCCCAGAAGAAATGAAGAGTTTTCTACTTTTTTCGCAAGGTTCGCACAATATTGCCGATTAATTTATTTATTGTTGAGGCAATCAATTCCAGGAAGAACCTTGCCTTCCAAGAATTCAAGTGAAGCTCCGCCACCTGTTGATATATGACTCATCTTGTCCGCATAACCGAGTTGAGCAACTGCTGCAGCACTGTCTCCGCCGCCGATTATTGTGATTGCATCTGTTTCTGAGAGAGCTTTTGCAATAGCCTTTGTGCCGACTGCAAACTTCTCAAATTCAAAAACTCCCATCGGACCATTCCAAACGACTGTCTTTGCTGTTGCAATAGCTTCACTGAACAAAGCAATAGTCTTTGGACCGATGTCAAGTCCTTGCCAGCCATCTTCAATATCTCCATCAACAACCTTAATGTTTGCATCATTTGAGAACGCATCTGCAATAACATTGTCGATAGGCAATAACATTTTGATGCCTTTTGCCTCAGCCTTTGCCATAAGTTGTTTTGCGAGTTCAACTTTGTCTTCTTCCAAGAGCGAGCCACCAACTTTGTAGCCGAGAGCTTTTCTGAAAGTGTATGCCATTCCGCCGCCGATGATGAGTGTATCACATTTGTCAATAAGACTTTCGATGACGCCAATTTTGTCTGAGACTTTTGCTCCCCCAAGTATAGAAACAAACGGACGGGCTGGATTTTCGATTGCGCCACCCAAAAATTTCAATTCTTTTTCGATAAGGAAACCGCTCACTGCTGTTTTTGCAAATCCGAATTGAACAATACCGGCTGTGGTTGCGTGTGCACGGTGTGCTGTTCCAAATGCATCATTGACATACACTTCGCAGAACTCTGCAAGCTTTGCGCAAAGTGCTTCGCTATTTTTTTCTTCACCTGCATCAAAGCGGGTATTCTCGAGAAGAACTGCCTCACCGTCTTTGAGTGCAGCAACTTTTGACTTTGCATCATCACCAACTAGGTCTGTTGCAAAAGTAACTTTGCCAGGGAAGATTTGATTCAAACGGTCAGCAACTGGCTTCAATGTGAATTTCTTTTGGTCTTTTTTCAGCGCTGTAGCGATAAAATCTGCTTTTGCTGCTGCTTGCTCATCGGCAGGAAGTGCTTCAACTGCCTTTTTCTCCTTCTTGTTCAAGCCAAAACCTTCTGTGAAGATATTGTGTGGCTTGCCCATATGTGAGCAAAGAATAACTTTTGCACCGCCATCTAGCAAATACTTGATAGTTGGGAGCGCACCATTGATACGGTTTTCGTCGGTGATAACGCCATCGACCATTGGGACATTAAAGTCACAACGAACCAAACATTTTTTGCCTTTGACATCAATGTCTCTGATTGTCTTTTTTGCCATAAGAATCTCCTTATATGTAAAAATTTAATTTCTAATTATGATGTTTTAACTTCTGATGAAGTTTTGAGCTTGAAGTCTTGAACTTAAAGTTTTGAGCTGATTTTTTTTATTAAGTTGTGTATTCATATATTGAAGCTTTGACACGACTTTTATTATAAAGTTGTTGCCTGCTATTATGGTATAAAGTTTTGACTTCAACGACCATAATTATAGCACGCGCGTACGCACAAAGCAAGAAAATTTTACTTTAGCGTAATGAAATTATATATACAACTCCATAATAAATGGCCACATCTTCATTATAAATCCACGAATCAAAATTTCGTCAAATGACCTTTTGTCAAAAGACTTTCAAATCCTTGTTGGCGCATTCCTTCGTATATCACTATTGCTACTGAATTTGCAAGATTCAACGAACGCGCGCCCTCAATCATAGGAATGCGGAATGAATTGTCATAATTATCGCGCAAAAGTTCTTCAGGAAGTCCTTTTGTTTCTTTGCCGAAAAGCACATAGTCATCTTTTTGGAATTCAACCTCGTCATAGCGTTTTTTAGCCTTTGTGGAGGCATAAAAAAATCTAGCATCAGTGTCAAGTTTGAAGCTGCCGTCAGCAGTTATTTCGTATTTTCCGTTTGCGTTTTTTTCAAAAAATTCTTCGAGGCTTTTGTAAACCGCTATATCCACAAAATGCCAATAATCAAGACCTGCGCGTTTTAGAGCACGGTCGGAAATGTCAAAACCAAGTGGCTCAATAAGGTGTACTTTCGCTCCTGTTGCAGCAGCAGTTCTCACAATATTTCCCGTATTTTGAGGGATTTCAGGCTCAACCAAAACTATATTCATTTCTTCTGCTCCTCAATTTTTTCAAATTATTTTTTATCAGATTTCCTCTGTTATTTCAATTTAGATTTTCAAGTTACTCATTAATTCAATTTGAATTTTCAAGTTACGATTATTATTTCAATTCGGTTATGTAAGATTTATTTACCAAAATACACTCATAAAATCAAAAGAATTCATCAATTACTTTCAATAAATCAGATAAAGTTTTGACAGTAGTTATTGATTGACGCACAGCCTTTGGTGTCGCAATATTTTTCGCAAAATAACATAAGTGCATTTTCATATTGTTTGCCACAACACGCTCACTCATAAAGTTTGACAAAACTTCAATCTGTTCCAAAATATCTGCTTTTATATCGATAACCTTGTCTTTCCCAAAATCGTCTTCACAACCGCAATATTCCGTTTCATCATCTCTGAATTCGCACTTCAACATAAGCTTACCAACATCGTTTATATATGCTTTTCCCAACAATTCCGCAAATATGTAGGGTTTCCCGAGAGCTCCTCTTGCTATCATAATCCCATCACAATTTGTCACTTGTTTTACTGCTTTTGCGCTTGCAAAATCGACTATATCTCCATTTGCAATAACAGGAATATCCACCGCATTTTTTACTTCACCAATAAGTGACCAGTCAGCATATCCTGAATAAAATTGCTCTCTAAACCGAGGATGAATTGTAACTGCGGAAGCCCCGCCCTTTTGAGCCCAAACTGCGCACTCGACAACAGTTGGCTTGTTCAAATCAAATCCCGAACGCAATTTGACAGTCACAGGTCTTTTACCGCCCTCAACTGTTGCTTGCACAAGTTCAGCTATAAACTTCGGGTTTTTCATAAGAGCTGAACCTTCTCCGTTTGATGTAACCTTGCGGACAGGACAACCCATATTTATATCAATTATATCAAATTTCTTCAAAAGTGGATTTTGAGATGCTTTGAAAAGTTGCTCGGGATCACTCCCGAAAAGTTGAACCGCAACTGGGCTCTCACCTTTTGTTGTAGCTAGCAAAACTTCGCTGTTTGGGTTGTTGAAATTGAGTCCCTTTGCGCTGACCATTTCAGTCACAGTCAGACCTGCGCCGTATTTTGAACAGAGCGACCTGAAGCCTACATCAGAATATCCTGCTATCGGCGCAAAAATATATTCATTTTTTAGTTGTACATTTCCAATTTTCATTTCATATCCGAAATTTGCTTTTCGCCAGTGGAGCGATATATTTTTATGTTTTATGTTTTTTTTGTTTTTTGTTAATTTTTTTTGCTCAGCAATTATGATTTTGAAGTTTTAGCAAATAAATAGCTGAATTGAATAAAATACTATACTGTCATTTTTAAGCTATTCTCTCATTACCACACAATTTGTTGCTATTCCCTAATTTTTACACATTTTGCTACTATTCACACATCTTGATGCTATTCCACATTGCGTCCATTTCTTCGAGTGTGTGACTCGCCATTTCGCTTCCGTCTTTTGTGAGTTCTATCTCGACAAGTTCAAAACGGTGAATAAATTTTTGCGTTGCAGCTTTTAGCGCCAGTTCAGGTTCAATATCTAAAAATCGCAAAACATTGACGACTGCAAAAAGCAAATCGCCACCTTCCATAGCCTTATTTTCTTCAGATGCAGACAAAACTTCGCTCAATTCCTCGCTTATTTTATCTATTGCGCCATTTATATCATTCCAGTCAAATCCTGCTTTCTTTGCTTTCTTTTGAATTTTGAACGAATATAACAATGAAGGTAAATTTTTAGGCACCAAATCCATTGCGTGCGTAAAACTTGTGTAGCCTTTTTCAACCTTTTTAGCATCATTCCAAAAACTTAATGCTTGTTCAGCATTTTCCGCATGGTTTTGCCCAAATATATGAGTATGTCTTGTGAGAAGCTTTTCGCACAGTGCAGTCAACATATCTCCGTAATCAAAACTATTTTTGTCCATTTCTATGTGCGTATGGAAAACTGCCTGAAGCAAAACATCTCCTGTTTCTTCAAGTAACATACCACGGTCAGCCTTATCAATAGCTTCAACAAGCTCATAGGCTTCTTCAATGAGGTTTATACGAATTGACTCGTGAGTTTGAGCTCTATCCCATTCGCATCCGCCTTCACCTCGCAGCTTTATCATTATTTCAATCAAATCGGAAAAATCAAATTTTTTGCTTTCTGTCAGAGTTTCTGAAGGAAGCAACAAAAGCATTGGGAAAATATTATGTTTGTCGTCAATTTCGGATTGAGTTTTGCAAATTTTGTTTTTCAATTCTTTTAGAGTCGATTGAACTTCGTTATTTTTTGAAATCACGAAAACGGTTTTGTCACCGCCATAACACAAAATCAGTTTTTTCACGGTTTTTTCAATATTATTATCATTAGAGAAAGCAACCAGCAATGGAATTCGCTTTGAAGGAAAAAACACTTTGCTATGAGCAACATCATCTGCTATGTAAAATGCGTGAGATTCCGTTTTAATAGTATTTAATTTTGTGGATATTTCAAAAATTAAGTCTAATTCATTCATAATCACTCCCAAAATCTTAAGGATTTTTTCATTTTTAGTATAGCTCCGCCGAATGGCAACGAAACGGCTTCACTATCATCAATCGTGTTTCCGATAAGTGTTAGCACACCATAAATCAATATACAAACCACCATTCCAAGTGACAGCGCAATATAAGGATTTTCTAAAAGTGCAATAACGGCGTAGCCAGCTAGTGCCATTATAACACCTGAGAACAAAATTGTCCCGATATTCTTGACCAATTTTATATCCTTTCCGATATAGTTTCTGAACGATAATGCGTTCAATAGATAAGCGGTGAATGCCATCAACACATTAGAAGCTGCAGTTCCCACAATTCCAAACCTGCTTGTCAGTATAACTGTAAATGTCACTTTGACCAAAACAGCTATGGCAAGATTGCGGACAGGCAAAGACGGTCTATCGAGCGCTTGAAGCAACGCCGTGTAGACCTGCATTGCCGACAAAAAAATTATGGATACAGATGAAATTGACAGCAACACAACCGACAAGTTGAGTTCTGCAACGCTTATACTAGGATAAAGCAGAGACAAAATTGGTCGCGCAAACACCAAAAAAAACAATGCTGACGGTATACCAATCAGATATGTTAATTTTATTGAAAGTGCGCTCTTTTGCAAAATCCCCTGCAAATCATGATTGACACGCCCTGCCGAAACATTTGGAACAATCGCAATCGCAAGTGACAGCATAATGACTATAGGTAAGTTGACAAGAGAAGCAACAGGACCGGAGAGCAATCCATAATGAGCAGTAGAAACTTCGGTTGCAAGTCCTTGACCTTTCAACAAATTGACAATCAAAAAACTGTCAGCAAATTGCGATAAAGGCAGCATAATGGCAACTAGCGCAATAGGAAATGCTACTTTCCTAAGAGCGTGGAACTCTTCTCTTGATGGTTTAAGTTCTTCAGTTTTTGATTTGCGCTCTTTGAAAAAATATAGAAATAACAAATACAAAAAAGCGACCACTTCAGATAGCGTAACTCCGATAAGCGCGCCGTAAACAGCATATATCATTCCGTAATATTTAGCTAGAATTATTGATAAAGTCAGTCCAACCGTAAGCTTTACTATTTGTTCGACGATATTGCTGATTGCGGTTGGAAACATATTAAAATTGCCCTGAAACCATCCTCTAAAAACAGCAATACCTCCCACAAATAAAATTGAGGGAGCAATAATCAGAAAGCCAATACGGGTGTCCACATTTCCTTGCAATTTCGAAATGTAAAGCGATAAGCCTGCAACCAAAAGTGCTGACACAATACAAAAAGCCGCCAATAATAACCCAGTTGCAACCAAAAATTTCTTTGAGCTTTCTCCCCTCGTCTTTTTTTCAGCAACAAGTCTTGATAGCGCTGTTGGAAGACCGCTCGTAGACATTGTCAAAAAGAGTGCATAGATAGGAAATACCAACTGATACATTCCCATTCCTTCTGCGCCCAAAATGTTGGTGAGCGGTACTCGATAAAGTGCGCCAAGCACTTTCGCTACCACGCTTGAAACTGCGAGCACCACCGCACCCGACATTAGTTTTGACTTCATTTAGTGCAAATTGGCACAAGAATTTGCACAGCCAAATTTACAAATCCGCTGAGTTCTTGTCCATTGTTGTTGGTGAGCATAACCAAACCGCCAACTACATCTCCTTGTGCAACTATTGGCGAGATTATCTGACTTTTGAACTCTATCGGGTCTCCTTCGTAAAGCGGAACGCGCTCGCTGCCTGTCAACAGCTTAAATTTTCTGCCACGCAAAACATCCTCAAATTCGTTTGTAATTTCTTTGCCCTGAACACGTTTTTTCAACCCGCCCTCACAAAGAACAATATTGCTCAAATCCACCAACATAACCTCAGCTGAAGTAAAATCACGAAGGGTCATAACTATATCGCCTGCCACGCGTCTCATATTCTCGATTTCCGAAAACTTTTTCAAAGTTAACATACCGTCAGCAACGCATATTTCCATTTCATCGCCCTCAAACAGACGCATAGTACGTCTAATTTCTTTTGGTATGACGATACGTCCCAATTCGTCAATTCTTCTCACAATGCCTGTTGTTTGCATAAAAAAAATCCTCCCAGTTTTTGTTATAGTTAGTATCAATAAAATGTTAGGTTGTATGCACCCTAAATAAAAAAGCACCGCAACAGCGATACTTTTATTTTTTATAAAAAATTCCAACACATATATTTGGCAACTATGTGCCCGTTTTACAATTTAGTATTCTGCAACAATTTCTGCAAAATAAAAGTTGTGCATATCGTGTGATGGATACCACTTATCAATTTTGCTGAGATCTGAATCTTTCATATCAACGACAGTCAAAACTCGGCATTCAAAATATTTATCACACCCACCAACAACAAACGAAGAAACCTCTTTCGCTTTTTGTTTTGTCATATTACATTCTTTCCATTTGTCAACATCTCTTCCGCTTCTTGAACCACAAAAAGCAATTTGCTCTCGCATTTCGTTTGCCTTTGGGACAGAAAGTGTAAATTCATTCGACATATCAACAAAAGTCTTTGTGTATCGGGTATCGCGGATTGGGGCAACCAAAACTTTCTTCCCCCACATAACTCCAATGAGTCCCCAACTGACTGTCATCACATTGTCTCCTGAAACCAAAAATGCTCCTGAATTGAGATAATTCGAAAGTGGTTGTTCAATGTTTGTAAATTCGTGCATATTACTCCTTTATTCAAGCTAACCTACTTGAAAAGATATGTTTTTCGTGGCAAAAAGCTTTTGAATGTAAAATTATTGTTTGCATAAAGAAAAAAATTATGGCAAAAAATTAAAACTAAAGCTTGAATTGCTTGCCCATCAATGTATATTATGATACCATACATTTGATGGTAACGGCAACCCATCACGAAAAAAAACCGAGGTATTTTTTTATGCGTTCAAAAAATCTTAAACGGCTCACGCGCTCTGCGCTCATAGCTGCACTTTATTTTATTTTGTCAATCTCTGTTCCAGCGATAACCTTTGGCACAATTCAGTTTCGAATATCTGAAGCTTTATGTGTTTTGCCCGCACTATTTCCTGAGGCAATTTTAGGCTTATCTATTGGATGTTTGCTCACAAATTTATTTTCCCCTTTCGGAATTTTAGATGTAATTTTGGGCACAAGCGCAACACTCATTGCGGCAATACTCACTTATCTTTTGCACAATAAACTAGTTTTGGCGGCAATTCCGCCTGTTATTATCAATGCATTGATTGTGCCGCTTATTTGGGTTATAAATAAAACTGATATGCTATATTGGCTGAATATGTTTTCAATTTTAGTATCACAAGCAGTGATTGTCGGTGCACTTGGTATACCTCTTGCTTTAGGGCTTAGAAAAGCTATGCCAAATGAAATTATTCCAAAGGGATTTTCAATCATTCACAGAAAAAAATACTTAAACGATGATTTGTAAAAAATATGTAATAGCACTTATGATTATGCTCGCCTGTCAAATTATCTGTTTATAATGACTTATAAACATAGTAATGACAACACTCGTAACAAAACTTAACCGTTGGGCAACCATTTCAAAATGGCACAACATCTAGGGCAATATTATTTTTTTTATTTTTGAACTTTACGCGCGCCTTTGCGTGTGTTATTATACTTGTTACTCTACTAAAGGACTTACATTCACGATGCTTTTCAAATTTTCAAACGATTTTCTCATGGACACATTCACGCTGGTGGACAATAAATTCATCATCGAATATTTGCCCTATGCAAAAGATAAAGAAATCCGTGTTTATCTTTACGGACTTTATCAATGCAACAATCCTGCCGAACCAAACACTCTTGACGATATGACAAGAGTACTTGATGTCGCAGAAGAAGAAATCCTAGAAATTTATTCATATTGGGCAGAATGCGGACTAGTGAAAATCATATCCGCAAAACCGCTTGAAGTCTTGTATCTATCAATGAAACGCGGAAACCAACCTCCACGCAAATTTAAGGCGGAAAAATACGGTGACTTCAATGTTCAACTTCAAGAGCTGTTTCACGACCGCCAAATACTGCCGAATGAATACAACGAATATTATATGTTCCTAGAAGTTTATAAAATGGAACAAAGCGCTTTACTTATGATTGCTCAATATTGTATCGACCAAAAAGGCAACAATGTGCGTTATCCCTACATAATCGCAGTTGCAAAAGACTGGGCGAACAACGGCGTGAAAACGATAAGCGATGTCGAAGAAAAACTGCTTGAATACGAAGCGCAAACCGACAGTATGCGTCAGTTGCTCAAGGCTTTAGCACGCAAAGGCGGAGCTGACCTTGATGAGAAGCAATTGCTGCTCAAATGGACAAAGAGTTGGGGCTATGAATTGGATGCGATTGTATTTGCTGCGAAATCGCTTAAAAGCAAAACATTCAAGCGTTTAGACACGCAACTTGATGATTATTACCGCAAAAATATATTTACACAACCTGCGATGAAAGACTACGAGTCCTACATCACTGCGTTGCGTGAACTAGCAATAAAAATCAACAAAACCATTGGAGTGTTTTATGAAAGTATGGATCATGTCATCGAGGTCTACACCGTCCCTTGGACTGAAAAAGGATTCGATGACGAGGCACTTTGCACGATAGCTCATTATTGCTTTCTGGGCGGGGTGAAGACACTTGGGGGCGTCAACTCATATGTAAGTTCATTCTTCAAAAAAGGACTTCTCACAAAGGATAGCATTGACCAGTTTATTGCGATTCAGCTTGCGAATGATGAGAAAATCAAAAAAATAATCGAAGCTACAGGGCGAATTCGCAACGTCACAAACAATGACAGAGAGAGTTATAAACTATGGACGACAACATGGGGCTTTTCAGATGAAATAATTTTGTATGCAGCTGAATGCTCCGCACTAAAAACTTATCCCATACCGGCAATGAGTCAACTTCTTCAAAACTGGAATTCTCAAAACATAAAGTCAATCGAAAAAGCAAAATCAACTGACAGTAATATCGTGAAAAACGGAAAAAAACAACATAACGCTTCAAACTACATGAACCATGATTATTCAAAAGAAGAACTAAAGAGAATATTCTCAAACAATGATTTGTTTGATGATGAAAATAATTATTAATATGAGAAATAAAATATATAAAATAATTCTTAATGAACTTCAGACACTTCGAAAACAGGAAGAACTTTATGCGCAAAAAAAATCGGATATAGCATTTGCAATACCTGAGCTTAAAGAATGCGACAAAGCTATAAGACTTAATAATTTCGAAATGGTAAAAGCAGAATTTGAAGGTAAGGATACTTCTGCTTTCAAACAAAATGAAATTGAATTATCATCAATGCTTAATAAATCTTTATTAAAATATGGCTACAACTATTTAGATTTTGAGCCACAATACACTTGCCCGAAATGTAATGATACAGGAAAAATAGGAAATACATATTGTGAATGTTTTAATTCACGCTATCTCGCTAAGGTAAAAAGTATAGCAAATCTAGAAGTTGTTGCACCTTTCACCTTCAAAGATTTTGATGCTTCAAAAATCTTTGATATTTCTCAATTTAATTTTTTGGAAGAAACCTACAAAAAGGCCAAAATCTATTGCAAAATGTTTTCTCCAAAAAAAACTCAGAACATGTTGCTTGCAGGACCGGCAGGAACAGGAAAAACTTGTGTTGCATCAGCTATTGCCAATGAACTTGTCAATCGTGGATTTACAGTTATATTCATTTCGTCTTACGAGTTGTTCCAAAAAATGAAATCATGCCATTTTTCATTGCCTGAAGATCGCGACCAATATCTCGAGGATTTTTTGACAGTTGATTTGCTTATCATTGACGATCTCGGCGTTGAGCCGTACTTAAATAATATAACTGAAGAATACCTTTTATTAATTATTTGTGAAAGAGAAGTAAATTGCAAATCGACCATCGTTACTACAAATCTAAGTGATCAATTGGTCGAGAAATATGGAGAAAGAATTGCGTACAGACTTACAAATCAAAGAAATACGCTCATTCGTATTTTTGAAGGTAACGATTTGCGAAGCTATAGGTAATAATAAAAGAGAAAGATTTAGCTTTCTCTTTTATAGTAAACAAATATCATAATACAAATATTAAAACTTAGTTTATTTTTTCAGTTCGCCATTGTCGAAAAGGTCAAGAGCTTCAACAGAAACTTCAAAAGTTGCTGCTAAACATTCCTTATCCAAATTGTCATAACTGTCCTTTCTTGTGTGATAGTAATTTTGAATGACATGATCCATCGCCGTAATCCCTGTTGCGCGGAATCCTCCTTGAGTGAATGCTGCGCTATCAGTTGCGCCTATTGGCACGACTCCGAAGTTGCACACCGCACCCACGTTGTCAGCAGCTTGCTTGAATAGATTTCCTAAGCAATCGTCGGTTGGAAGCGTTGAATTCAAATCCTTTTTGTTCACAGTCAAAAATTTGGATTCGTGCAAAGTATCATACGAAATGATGACGGTTTCAACATCCTTATAATCATCTTTATGTACACCACACCAAGCTTTTGCGCCACGAAGACCGGCTTCTTCCGAGCCTGATAAAATGACGCCTACTTCTGTATTTTCAAGCGCGACCTTATTATCACTTAATGCTTTCATGATAGCAATGCCCATATAACATCCGGTCAAGTTGTCATTGGCGCCGTCAGTTATAATTTTACTATTTGAAAGCCAGTACATAGAAAACCAAAGCGGAACAAAAATCAAACTAACCAAGCCCAAATATAACACTGTAGACTGCGCAATGACCAACCCAAATCCCTGCATAAATAATGCCACGATTATTATAGCCGCAAAGTACACAATCCCTACGAATGAAATCAAAACCTGCCAAGTCATAGCTTTACCACCAAAGTGATAACTGAATGTCCATTCACAAGCAGCATCGGGATGACCATTGAAAAAAATACGACGCTTTGCCTCACCTTTAGATTTTTTGATTGCTGTCACATTATAGGAGGTTTTTTGTTTGAAGAGTTTATCTATAATTTTTTTGTAAAAAATAAATTCACCAAGCATCAACGCCAGCGCAACGACCAATAATATCAATGAAACTATTGGAATAAAAAAATATGCGACGACAGATATAAGCATCAGTGAAATTGTGATCGGAATCCAACCATAAAATGAATCAGGATTAACTTTAAAATCCTCGATTTTCACATCATCCGAGTATTTTTTGAGTTCTTCTGCCATATATTCGCTTGCTTTATGCTCGCCAACACTGCCAGAATCACGCTTACCGAATGTTTTAATAATATGTTCAATTTCTGAACACATATACTCGGCACTTTGCTCCTTGCCCTTTTTCAATTTTTCCAAACTCATGACTTTTCCTTCCTTATCAATTTTGCTATATAATATTCGAAAACAGCAATCTAGCTGCTCCGATATTAATCGAAAATATTTTTTAGCAATAATTTAAGAAGAGCTTCCAAGACAAGCATTTCTCTTTCTTCGAAGTGTTTAAAAGTTTTGGCGAAGAATTTTTCTTTCATTTCATTTATTTCTCGTGAAATTTTCTTCCCCTCATCTGTCAATGTAAGTATTTTTTCGCGTTTATCCTGAGTGCTTGGCTCGCTCACCAATAATTTCTTCTTTTCCAAATATGAAACGGAGCGTGAAACCAATGTTTTTGACACATTGAATTCTCGTGCAACTTCACTTCCGCAACTTTTCTCCTTTATAAATGATAATACTTCGATTTCATTTGGAGAAAGATTGTATTGTTTCAATTCAGATTGTGCGAAACAAACATACGCTTTTAATAATTTATTAAAAGAAGAAAAATAAAATTCCGATTTTGCATTTTCCATAAATATATCCTACCATAATTTTTTTCTAATTTCAATATCAAAATGTAAACTTGTTTATCTTTGTGTTTCCACAAATTCAAATCACATTCATTTTGTATTGACTTGTCGGTCAGTTTAAATAAATTAACTGAAATTATTGTTTCAAATTCTAAATTCAAATTTCACACTTATTTATCGTTAAGTTTTTTTAAGATTCCTTCAGTACAAACTTTTGCAGATGTCCACGCCCACTGCAAATTGTAGCCGCCACAGTCACCGTCAATATCAAGTGCTTCACCCATAGCATATAAATTAGGAACAATTGTTGACATCAAATTTTGGTCAAATTCTTCAAATGACAATCCACCACTCACGACTTGAGCAAGACTTGCATCTCCAAGCCCGGTAATTTTTAGTGGGTATGTTTTTATTGCGCTAGCAATCGCGCTTATCTTATCGTTTGCATTGTCATATACTTCACATTTTGCATACCACATTATTCGGTCAACAACTTTTGTATGGAATGTGCCAACAAGCAAATCTCCAACCGTATTTGCGCCACGCTTCCTAAGCATCGTTTCTACTTCGGCGATACTGCTTTCGGGCATAAAGTCAATAATTATTTTCTCAGTCTGCGCATTGCCTCTTGCAATCTCATTAGACATATTGAAAACCGCGATTCCGCTTACACCAAAATCCTTGAAAAGCACCTCGCCAATTTCATAGCGATAGCCAAGCCTGACTCCAGCTTTCACGCGCACGCCTGATAAGCCTTTGATTGCCTCTTTTTCAGTCTTGATTGGAACAAGTGAAGGTCTAGGAGTTTTGATTTTGTGCCCGAGTTTTCCGTAAAGAGATAAGCTATCACGACCAAACGATGCAAAGCTACCTGTAGCAAGAACAACGTATTTAGCGCTCAGCGAAAATGTACCAACTTTTTTGCCTTTTTCTGTAGTATACCCGCAAACCTCAAACAGTCCGTCTTTTTCAAATATTTGGTCTACGGTATGCTGTGTCAAAACTTGAATGTTGTCGCACAGTCTTTTGCGCAAAACATCCAAAACATTCGCGGATGTTTCTGAATAAGGATAAACTCTCTTGTCGATAACTTTTGTGAGCAATCCCATTTTCTCGAAGCTCATAATGGTTTCCACTGCTCCATAACGATTCAAAAAATCCTCAACAAAGTGAGGGCAATTATAATGAATAAAATTCATGTCCAAGTTGGTAAGGTTGCACTTTCCGTTTCCGGTTGCAATGAGTTTTTTGCCGACTCTTTCGTTGCTTTCTAAAAGAGCTATCGCAACTTTTTTGCCGTGTAGCTCCGCGCAAGCGAAAAGCCCAGACGCTCCGCCACCAATAATTATGACATCATAATTCATTTCCATGTACTATATTTTAACACACACCCTCACGCAATGCAAGCACGATTTTGAAACGAATTCAAAATAAAAAAACGCACAATAAAGTGCGTTTTCTATGTTTTTCAACAACTTATTTGAAATTTTGTTACAAAATTATATTACTTTTTTTCATCAACTTCGGACTTCAATTTTGCAATAAATGCGATAAGCTCCATTGTTCCAAGGTCACCTTCTGAACGATGTCTTACTGCAACCAAACCTTGTTCTGCTTCTTTGTCACCAATTATTAACATATAAGGAGTTTTGTCAAGTTGTGCCTCACGAATTTTCTTACCAATTTTTTCGCCACGGATATCTGCAACAGCTCGAATTCCTTCTTTCTTAAGTTCTGCTACAACATCTTTTACTTGAGGGATTGTTCTGTCAGTCAAACTCAAAACTTTGACTTGTTCTGCACTTATCCAAAGCGGAAGCGCTCCTGCATATTTTTCAATTAACATTGCAAGCGTGCGTTCGTAACAACCTATTGAACTGCGGTGAATGATAAGTGGATGAATTTTGTCGCCGTTCTCATCAATATAAATCATATCGAATCGTTCAGCAAGCGCAAAGTCCACTTGGACAGTGAACAAAGTGTCTTCCTTTCCGTGCACATTTGTGGCTTGAACATCAAGTTTTGGTCCATAGAATGCGGCTTCGCCCCATTCTTCAATATAATCAATTTTGAGGTGGTCCAAAATATTTTTCATTGTCGTCTCTGTATTTTCCCAATCCTCAGCAGAACCAATATATTTCTCGCTATTTTTTGGATCCCAACGCGAAAAGCGGAAAGTAATGTCATTGTCAAGTCCCAAGCATTTTGCGATATAGTGAATGAGATCCACGGCATCGGCAAATTCATCTTCCAGTTGGTCTTTGGTGCAAACAATATGTCCGTCTGCCAGCGTAAACTGTCTTATACGAATTAGCCCGTGCATTTCACCGCTTGCTTCTTTTCTGAACAATGTTGAGGTTTCGCCATAGCGAATAGGCAAATCACGATAGCTCTTCAAACCATTTTTATAAATTGTAAATTGGAAAGGGCAAGTCATTGGACGCAAAGCAAGCACTTCATCATCTACTTCCTCATCTCCAATAACAAACATTTTGTCTTTGTAGTGATCCCAGTGTCCGCTTGTTATGAACAAATTATTCTTGCTCATAATAGGAGTTTTGGTCAAAAGATAGCCTCTTCTCTCTTCTTCATCTTCGACAAATCTTTGCAAAAGCTGAACAGTCTTTGCGCCCTTTGGCATAAGAAGTGGAAGACCTTGTCCAACATTTTCATCAGTCATAAACATATTGAGTTCACGACCAATCTTGTTGTGGTCACGCATTTTTGCTTCTTCAAGCTTTGTCAAATAATCATCAAGGTCAGCTTTCTTGTCAAAAGCCGTGCCATAAATACGAGTCAACATTTTGTTCTTTTCATTTCCACGCCAATATGCGCCTGTCAATGATGTGAGTTTGAATGCCTTAATTTTTCCTGTTGATGCAAGATGAGGTCCTGCGCAAAGGTCAATAAAATCGCCCTGTTTGTAAAATGAAATATCTTCACCTGCAGGAATATCATTCAAAAGTTCCAACTTATATTTTTGTTCCAATCGTTTGAGTATCTTTTCTGCCGCCGTTTTTGTTTCAAATGACTTGACAACAGGCAAATCAGCCTTGATTATTCGGCGCATTTCGGCTTCGATTTTGTCAAGGTCCTCTTTGAATATAGGTGTTTTGAAATCGAAATCATAATAAAATCCGTTTGCTATTGATGGCCCGATTGCCAACAATGCTGTCGGATAGATATTTAATACAGCTTGCGCCAATATATGCGATGCTGTGTGGCGATACGCTTCCTTGCCAATCTCATCTGAAAATGTGAACACTTCCAATGCGCAATCATTTTCTATTATAGTGTCTAGCGGAACAACAACATTGTCAACCTTTGCAATAAGTGTGGCTCGCGCCAATCCTTCAGACAACTTCTTCACTATGTTGATAACTGATAAACCGTTCTCAACTTCCATTTTGCTTCCATCTTTCAAAGTAACAAACATAAATCCTCCAGTGGCAACACGGCTCTACGAACGCCATAGCCTAGTCCTTGGATTATAAGCCAGTATACTTTTGTTTGTCAATAGATTAAAGGTCAATCATGTATAATATTTGCCACAATAATTTATAGTTTAATTCATTTTGTAACATTTTCTGAAAAACGTTTTAATTCATCAGTGTAATTTCTTCTGATAAATGCTTTAATTCATCAGTATAATTTATTCTGCGAAATAGTTTAATTCATCTGTTTAATTTCTTCAGCGAACTTTTGTTTTACAATAACTTTTTTTAGAGAAACAGGTTTTCCGTGCCCAAGATAAATATTTGAAGGTTTCAAATCGACAATTTTTTTCCACGATGCCTTAAACTTCTCAGCATCTTCAAACACTAACGGCAAACAATTTTTGGATGGGAAAGAATTCATAATTGCATCGCCAACAAACATCATGCCGTCATCCGATAATAATCCAATGCTGTCGAGAGTATGACCACTCAAACACACAATGTCAAATGGAAATCCATTTTTACGCAAAATATCCGTGTTTTTGTCCGCTTCAATAATACGACTCTCAAGTTTGACAGGTTTCCATGTTGTTTTCAAAATATTAAACTTTGCAGAAAACTTGCTCATCTTTAAAGACATTTTTGATGTAAAAATAGAAGGACTGTTTTCACCCTTTTCAATCCGTTCCCTCGCAATGCTGTGAGCCAAGACAATGACCTCACTTGAGTTTACAAAATCAGCGAGATACGACAAGTGGTCAGCGTGCGAGTGCGTTATAAAAACAAATTTAATGTCCGAAATATTATGTCCGCTTTTAAGCAATTTCTTTTCAAAATTTTCGAACGTTGTATTGTTTCCCGCATCAATAAGCAAACACCCTGTCGAAGTTTCGACAAGGTAGTTTGTGTACATAGAACTTCCAAGATTTATTATCTTCATAATTTATCTTCCCCTATATTTTATTTCAAATTCCAGTACTTATTTTTAGAATTCGACTCACTGCTACATCTGCGTTGCGAATAAAAAGCTTTTAATTTGAAAGTTACAGTCAAAGAATACACTACTGCATCGACAGTGTAGCAAGAATAAAGCTTTTTATTTTAACGTTCTAGACAAAAATGTGCTTGCATCATCTTGTAGCAAAAGAAGAATGTGGATTAAAATTTTTAAAAGCTTAATTTGTTTTCAATTTTCAAAGCTTAATTTCAAATGAAAACTTATGTATACCTGCGCCAAGTTTGTAGCGTTTCTTTGTGTTGGCAAGTGCAGGAATATCTCCACCCACTCCTCGCTGTCCACCATCTATATTGACAGTTAATTTATCTCCGTGTTTGAGTTCGTGAAGATGCTTCGCTGCTTCAAGCTCTGCTATCGTGTAGGGATAAACGCTTGTCTCAAATGGCTTCTTGAGTGCTTCAAAACGAATATTAGTTTCCTTGCCACCAAGTTCAAGCCAACGAGTGTCGCAATGATTGCCGTTTTCTTGCGGATACAAATAATCATGCAAAAAATCTTCAGGTGAACCGCTATAAACACCCAAATTTGCAGAGGATTTCCTATCACAATAATTTTCGTGAGGTCCACGACCAAAGAAACTCATTTTGTCAAATCCTTCTGCAAGTTGCATCGAAAATCCGTATCGTGGAAGTCCAAAACCGAAATTACGGCACTTTATCGACAATTTCAAGCCATCATCAGCAAGCTTGTATTTGGTCTCAAATTTCGCCATATGTGGCATTCTCCACTTTATCTCGACTTCGTTGTCTTCAACTTTTACACTTCGCACTCGCATATTTTTTTGTGCTTTTTTGAAATAATAAACACCCAAAAACGACTTCAAAAAGTTCCCGATATGCGGCACAAAATCGTTATCTGTTGGAGCACGCCAGAAATTTGGAAGAATTGGAGATGACAAAATCTCGGTATCGCCTTTCTTGAGCGAAACCACACCTCCTGTCTTTTTATCGATTTCAACGCTGAATTTTTCATTTTCAAACAGAACTCGTTTTTCTTCTTCTAAAAATTTGATATTTTTGTTTGCTTCAAATTTCTTCGGAGCAAATAAAGCAATCACAAGCTGTTCCTCTGCAATTACGTGACCTTTTGGCAAACATCCGTCAGATTCTTTCAAGGACAGTTTGCAATTTACGCAAACATCACTTTCATCTTTTAAAAATTTGAAAGGCATTGTGATTTTAGCTTTTGATAGAGCCTCAATGTGTGGAATAAGGACTTTTTTGCTGTCATTCACTTCACCATTTTTGACTAGCTCCAATGTCAATTCATATTTATCAAGATTTGAAAACAAAAACTCATTTTCGATTTCTATTTCATATTTGCTTTCATTATTTATATTCTCATCGTTATTGCTTCCATCGTTTTTATTCTCGATATTTATCTTATCAATTTTTCCGTCATTTTCCACAAGTCTAAACTGCACTTGTTGATAAACCTTTTTCACTTCAAACAAAGCGGGGTTTGGCGAACGGTCAGCACGAACTATTCCGTTGAAAGCAAAATTGCCGTCATTGGGTTTATCACCCCAGTCGCCACCATATGTCCACTCAACTGTGCCGTCTTCTTTCGTTCTTTTTATGGATTGATCAGAAAAGTCCCATATATATCCGCCGGCAAGTCTGTCATGTTTTTTGAAATCGTCCCAATAGTCTTTGAAATTGCCAAGACTGTTGCCCATAGAATGAGCATATTCACATTGTATAAACGGCTTGTCACGATACATTTCAGGTTTTAGAATGTGACCTGTCAAACACCAAAGAGCACGACTATGTAAGTGGCGTTTGTTTTCGCCGACCTCTTGCATTTGCTGTTGTGGAGTATACATCTCTGACAATATGTCCGTAACTTCTGCATGAGCGTCACATTCATAGTGTATCGGTCGGGAACTATCAACTTTGAGCGCGCTTTCTTTCATCTTTTCAAATGTATTACCATTGCCCGACTCATTTCCAAGTGACCAAAACAGGATTGAAGGATGATTGCGATATGCTCTAATCATATTGCTCATTCTCCATTGGCATTGAATTGTCCAATAGCTGTTACTGTGCGGAATAACTCTCGCAAGTCCGTGAGTTTCGAGGTTGTTTTCGCTCATCACCATAATACCGTACTGGTCACATAAATCATAAAAGTGTCGTGAATTTGGATAGTGACAAGTGCGAACTGAATTTATATTGTTTTTCTTCAACAGAATTATATCAGCCTCAGTCAACTCCTTTGGAACTGCGTGTGCAAAGTCAGGATGGAACTCGTGACGGTTGACTCCACGAATCATCAAGGGCTTTCCGTTGAGCAGAATAAATGGTCCTCTGCCTTTTTCATCTATTCCAACGCATTCAATTTTTCTAAATCCGAAGTTGATAATGCGGTGGTCAACAACCGTTTCCACTTTTCTGTCAATATCAATGAGTTTCACAGAAAGCTTATATAAATAAGGATTTTCCGAACTCCAAAGTTCAGGATTTTCGACATTGCATTCAAAGTGAATCGACAATTTCCCGCCCTCATCTATCTCCATAATCGAAAAGCGATCCAAAACAACTTGCTTACCATTCACATCATCCAAAGTAAGTTCTGCGCAACCGAAATTAAAATCTTCACCGTGGCACTCAATTCTTGCGTCTACAACAAGTTCGGCATTATTGAAATCCTCTGCAAGTAAGGCAACTGCCTTGATGTCTGCAATTTTTGCGTATGGATAAAAAATTAAATTCACATCACGGAAAATTCCAGACACTCTCCACATATCCTGGTCTTCAAGATAACTACCTGTTGAAAACTGCACAACGATGATTTTAAGTACATTTTTGCCTACTTCACAAAAGTCTGTTATGTCGTATTCCTGGTAGTCAAAGCTGTCCTCTGAATAACCAACAAAAATTCCGTTTACATAAACTTCCGCACAAGAGTTCGCAGCAAAGTTCAAGTGAATTCTTGAAGTCTTAGCTTTTATTTCAAATTCTGTGGAGAACAATCCGCACGAGTTTATGCTGTCATCTATTGCAGGAAGTTTTGAAGCGTTTGTCTCCAATGCGTAAGGATATTTCAAATTCGTATAAATAGGTATTCCATAGCCCTGTAGTTGCCAGTTTGACGGCACGGTTATTTCTTCCCACGAAGACGGGGAAAACTGAAAATCGTTTACGCTTTCAAAAAACTTAAATTTCCATTTTCCGTTCAGACACTCAACTTGTGGTTTACCGTTCGTATCAAGAGGGAATCCTGCTCCGTGAACTTTTGCGGTGTTTATAGAATATACATCTCTATTTTTATAGCAACTTCTCATTTTTTCTCCTTATATATCAAAGATTGCAACAAATATAAAATTTCCACTTCACTTCGCAATTAAACACGAAAAAAGTGGAAATAATTCTTAAAGATTTAGTCAGGAATATATAGCGCTCTATGGCAATTTGGACACTCTGCATAGTCGCCTGCTTTTTTCAATTTGCCTTGTGTATCGGACGGAATATCCATAAAACATCTGCCACAGCGTTTGTCTTCCGGCTGATATTCAACGAATGCAGGAAGCTTCTTGTTTGCACGCAATCCTTTGTAAATTTCCAGCATTCTAGGCTCAATTACTTTTGTCAATTTGCTCAATTCATCCGCAAGGGGCTTTGCCTCAATTGACCTTTCCATCTTAAGTTTTTCATATTCAATTCTTGCATTTTTGTATGCAGTAGTTGCCTTTTGACCCTGTTCCCAAGTCTTTTTATATTCAAAACTTATGTTGTCAGCCTTTGACATATCCTTGTTGACATCGCGCTCAATCTGTGAGAGTTCGTCAATCAAGCCCGACAACATTTTTGTGTAATACTCAACTTCATTGAGATCGTCCGCTTTACCGATTATACCTTCAAGCTCGGTTATCTTTGCCACAAGTTCGTTTGCCTTTTGTGCTATTCTTTCATATTGCGCAACTACGTCAGCAGACTCCGCTTGAAGTCTTTTGACCATTTCTGTTGCTTCATCAAGTTTCAACTTATAATTGTAAACGCGTACGCGCTCAGAGCTGTTTTTGATTGCGTCTTCAATCGTTACCAAGTCAGCATCAATTCTTTGATATTCCAAAATGTTATCAAATTTCATAGTTCCTCCATTGTCCGAAACGGACACCTTTGTTCGCTTTTTATTATACATATATCGCCGAATGCAGACTTTATCGTGTCAAACAATATATCTAAACACACAATTTCACTATAATAATGACTGAATTCAATCACTGCGAAATCCTCTGCTACGGCACTAATCATCAAATTATGTTTCATCTCCGCAGACAAAAATACGTCTGCATTTTCTCTCGCAAATTGGTATGCGTCTTCATCTCTACCACCAGCGCCACTGATAACAAAAGCTTTTTTGATTTGTTTGTCGGGATTTCCACAAACCTTCAAACTCCTGTCACAAAGTGTTGATGACACTTCCTTTGCAAAATCTGCCAATGTTGTTTGTTTTGGCAGCGTGAACAGCACTCCATCTCTTTGGCATTCGCTTTCTTTTGCACCAAGTAATTTAGAAAGATACGAATTTATTCCGCCTTCAGTCACATCAAGATTTGTATGATAAGACAAAACCGAAATCTTGTTTTCAATTGCGTATTCCACAATTTTGCCTATTTCCGTTTCAATATCTATTGAAAACAAACCTTTAAATACTGGCGGATGATGACTGACAATCAAATTGCACGATTTTTCTTTTGCCTCTTTCAACGCTTCAAGTGTCGCATCAAGACAAACCAATACTCCACTCACTTTTTGAGTAAGCGACCCAACAATAAGCCCCACATTGTCATACTCCATTGCAAGCTCTTGTGGTGCAAATTTGTCTAATATCGATTTGACGTCACTCACATTTATTGTCTTCATAAGCATCCTTTATTTGTTGCAAGCGGATTTTTAGCTGTTCGTTATTCTTTGTGTTTTTTATAAGAGTAGCAAGTCGAGATAATTCATTATTAGCCCACACCCTAAAATCTTCACATTCTGCATACTCCATTCCGAATTCAAATTGTTTTTGGTTTGGTATCTTTTTCTTCGCTTCTTTTTCAAGCACGATTATAGAATAAAACTTTCTATCACTCAAAATCAAGTAATCACGCACAAACCCTAAACCCTGAACAATAGCTTCTGCTCTTACGCGTTCTGCGTGAGTGTTCGGTGAAAGAACGAAACGATGAAATTCCTTTCCCTCTGCTTTTGCATTTTGCAGAATTTTTGCGATTTCATCTCCGCCCAGTCCTGCAATAACAACCGTATCGACTTCGCCATTTTTCACAACGCTTAGTCCGTCTCCGACACGGCATATTATGTTTTGAGATAAGTCAAGGCTGTCCGCAAGTCGAATGGTCTTGTCAAGACTTGGTACGCTTATGTCGGTCGCAATGACCTTATTCACGCAGCCGCATTCAATCGCCTTTACCGCAAGTTTTCCGTGGTCACAGCCAACATCTGCAAATGACTGCCCCGTTATATGTGACAAAATTTCGTTGAGTCGCCTGTCAAGTTTCACTGAATACCTCAATCAAAATCCTTCAATCTCTTAAGTCTATTTGGATGACGAAGTTTTCTCAATGCTTTTGCCTCAATCTGGCGGATGCGCTCTCTTGTGACATTGAACTCTTTGCCCACTTCTTCAAGTGTGCGGGGGTGACTGTCATCAAGACCATAGCGTAAACGAAGAACTTTTTCTTCTCTTGGTGTGAGTGTGTTCAAAACTTGAATGAGCTGCTCTTTGAGCATATTGCTTTCCGCTGCATCTGCTGGAGACTGCGCGGAATTGTCCTCGATAAAATCGCCGAGATGGCTGTCTTCTTCCTCACCGATTGGAGTTTCGAGAGACACAGGGTCTTGAGCAATTTTCTGAATTTCTCTGACGCGCTCTTCGCTTATTCCTAAATGCTCCGCAATTTCTTCAGGTGTTGGTTCTCGACCTAGTTCCTGAAGCAAGCGTCGAGTTGCTCGAACCTGCTTGTTGATTGTTTCAACCATATGGACAGGAATACGAATTGTGCGAGCTTGGTCTGCGATTGCACGGGTTATAGCTTGACGAATCCACCAAGTCGCATATGTCGAAAACTTAAATCCTTTTGTGTAATCAAATTTTTCAACGGCTTTCATAAGTCCCAGATTGCCTTCTTGAATTAAATCGAGAAATTGCATACCACGACCGACATAACGCTTTGCTATTGAAACAACCAAACGGAGGTTGGCTTCCGACAAGATTGCCTTCGCTTCCTCGTCGCCCTCTTCCATTCTCTTTGCAAGTTCAACCTCACGCTCAGCGGTCAGAAGTGGAACTTTGCCGATGTCTTTCAAGTACATCTTGACGGAGTCATCAGCACTCCCCTCAATTATCTTGTCAATTTCCTCTTCACTTTTGCTCTCTCTGACCTGAACTTGCTCCTCTTTCAACACATTGAAAACGTTTTCTAAGTCCTCAGCGGTTGCGGCTAGGTGCTCGAGCTTTGCCATTATTTCATCCTCAGTCACGAAACCATTCATTTTGCCAAGCGTAATTAGCTTTTCTGTTTCGATTTGCAGAAGCTGCTCTCTATCCATTGTTTCTCTCCTTCTCAAAATTGAGTTTTTTCCCTGCTATTGTTGTCAATTTAAGTTTTTGTTGTGCTGAAGTAAGTGAGACTATGAGTGATTTCTTCGCACTTGCTTCACTCTCTTCTTCATATCTTGCACTCGTTTCATTTATAATTTTTGTGAGATATAAATTTGCTATCATAATGGCGCTGTCATTATAATATTTTTCTTCAAGCTTTTCGTCTTCAAGTTTCAGTTCCAAATTTACGACAGCGTTCATTTCATCGCTTTCTTGAATAATACCGTAAAGCATTCCTGCGTTAATATTTTCATTGTTCGCTTTTTTCTTTGAAATGAAATCAAAAATTTCAATATGTATTTCATTTGAGAACCATTCTCTTTGAAGCTCATCAATCTTTGCGAATTCGCTATTGAACAAAAGATAATGAAGCACACATTGTTCAGCTTTTATGTTTCCTGAATTCACTTCTACGGGGCTAATTTTGTTGACAAGTGGTTTATCAATCAAATCGCATTTTACTTGCGACGCCAAAAAATCCGCATTGACCCCACATTTTTTTGCAACCTCTGAAGTATAAACCTCTCTCTCCGTTTCGTTTGCGATTGCTGATAAAACTTTGACTGCTGCCGAAGCGTACTTTGCCCTTCCGTTTGCCGATGACAATCCGTACAAATTTTCGCACAATTGCAGTTTGAAATCTACAAGAGGCAATGCCTGTTGCGCAAGCATCAAAAAACCGTTCGCCTCGTTTTCACGCACATAATCATCAGGGTCCTTTCCTTCAGGAAGGCAAATGATTTTAACTTCTGCACCCTCTTGCGTCAATATCTCAACATTTTTGACAGATGCTTTGCGCCCTGCTTCATCACCGTCATAACAAACGAGCACATTTTTGCATAGCCTCACAAGTTCTTTCGCCTGTCCAGGTGTTAACGCAGTGCCCATAGCGGCAACTGCATTTTTTATTCCGTGCGAACCTAATGCAATAACATCCATATATCCTTCAACAAGAATTATTTCGCTGAGTCCGTTTTTCTTTTCTTCTTTTGCAAAATTCAAACCATATAAGGTTTTGCTTTTGTCAAACAAAAGCGTGTTTGTTGAATTTTTATATTTAGGTCTATTTTCTTCGCCGTGGTAAATGCGACCGCCAAATGCGACCACCTTGCCCATTGAGTTCAAAATCGGAACAATAATTCGATTTGAAAACGCATCATTATTATTAACGCCTTCAATAAGTCCACATTCTCTCAAGTTTTCAAGCGTATAGCCTTTGCGGCGTAAATAACCAGTCAAACCGTCATACGAAATTGACAATCCAATTCCGTAATGATTGCAAATCTCAGCAGATATTTTGCGATTAGCAAGATAATCGCTAGCATCCTTGCCTTCGCTACCTCTCAAGTTTTTGTAGTAATAACCAAACGCATCGTGCATACAACCAAGCAGTATTTCGTTTTTGTCTTTTTTCTCTTGATAATGCTCATCGTGCTTGAATTCAGGTAGCGTAAAATTCACTTTTTCTGCCAAAATCTTTGCAGCATCCATAAATGAACAGCTTTCCATTTCCATAACAAATTTCACTACATCACCCGATTCGCCGCATCCAAAGCAATGGTAGAACTGTCCGTCTTCATTCACACAGAATGATGCGGTTTTTTCATTGTGAAAAGGACAGCAACCAAAATGTTTACCGCCTTTTTTTGTTAATTGGACATATTGCGCCACAACCTCAACGATGCCACATTTAGATTTTAATTCTTCAAGCCACTCCATTTGGAATCCGCCTGCCACGATGCCCCCTAAAAAAACGACAATACTTTAGTATTCGACACGATGTTTGTTATTTCCTAAATATTCTTAAATATTTATTATATATAAATATAGCAAAAGAAAACGCAACGCGTTTTCCCTCATTTTGACACACCATGTCGAAGTTTAATATTTAAGGTTGATTTATGTTATAAAAATCGCAACAATCTCAATCGAATATTTTGAGGAATAAAAATTTACATACACAATATTGAGAATATCTTTACATTCTTATTTTCATTGAAAATTTAAGAGCTACAAAATAATGAATTATAATATTGGTTTTATAAAAACATTTGCTTGTAAATTTGCCATATGCCAAATTCTCAAGCTACAGTTCAATTCTAGATTTTAGTGCACGACTCAAAGTGTTTTCATCAGCGTATTCAATAATACTGCCTTCTGGCAATCCTCTTGCTATGCGTGTGACTCTTATTCCAAGTGGTTTGATAAGTCGTGCGAGATAAAGCGCAGTTGCCTCTCCTTCAACATCAGGATTTGTGGCAATAATAACTTCCTCCACGCCGTTGAGTCTTGCAAGCAGTTCTTTGATTTTGAGTTTGTCAGGGCCAATCCCGTCCATAGGAGAGATAACACCGTGAAGCACATGGTACACGCCTTTAAAGTCTTTCACTCTTTCAAACGCTGAAACATCCTTTGGTTCTTTGACAACGCAAATAACCTTTGCTTCTCTGGAAGCGCAAATATCGCACAACTCATTTTCCGTAAAATTTCCGCATATCTTGCAAAAATGCACTTTTTCTTTGACTTCTTTGATTGCTGCAATCAAGTTGTCGATATCGCCTTGGGGAGCATTCAAAAGACTGTATGCATAACGCGCAGCAGTCTTTTCACCAACACTTGGAAGGTGTGTCAATTCAGCTATCAATTTTGCCAAAGGCTCGATATATTTCAAATTTTATTCCTATTGCAAAATGGAAAACCATTTTGCTTTTTTACTTTGCGTTAAAAATAATAATGTTCGCTATACTGTGTTTGAAATAAATTATTAATTTGTTTCAATATACTTATTTACTCAGTAGCTTAATTTTTTATTTTAGAACAATCCATTGCCAGCCATTGGTCCGAGCAATTCTTTGTTCAAAGCATCAGCAGCCGCCATTGCTTCATTGAATGCAGCAAGAACCAAATCCTCAAGCATTTCTACATCTTCAGGGTCGACAGCCTCTGGTTTTATAGATATCGAAACCAAAGTTTTGTTACCTTTCATAGTAACCACAACCATTCCGCCACCTGCGCTTCCAACAACTTCTTCTTCGGCTAGCTTTCCTTGTGCCTCTTGAAGTTGCTTCTGCATTGCCTGCGCCTGCTTCATAAGTTGACCCATGTTTCCACCGCCACCAAATCCACCAAAATTGCCCATACTGTTTCTCCTTAATATTGTTGTTTGATTATGATTTTGCCCTAATAGGCAGTTCATATCATAAATTATATGAATAAACTATTTATTTTGGAACAATCCTAATTCTATTTTTGCAAGTTGATTTTCATGTTCAACAAAAAATCTTGCGCCATTTTCTCTTTGCATTTTGAAAAAAAATATATATTTAACACATTAATATAAATCAAAAAATCTTTATTGCACCATCATTTTATTGTCACATCTTCACCAAACATTGTACGAACATATTGTTCGGCATTATCTTCAGACAAACGAAGATGACAATCAAGTCTCAAATTGAATTTTGAAACATCTTCAAGAACACTAATCAGCTTTGCCTTATTGTTCTTTTCGGACAAGAGGTTGACGGTGAGTTTTGTTGGAAACATAACAACAAGAGTATCGCCTTCAATATGCGGTTCGCCTTCAGTTGCGGCAAGCACGAGCAATTTGTTTTTGCTCTCACCATATTCATCGACTTCTGAATTTAGTTTTGCTGTGACGAAATTCCAAATTTGCTTTGCAGATTTTAGTGGTTCAGCTACTATATTTTTTTTTTGAGCGTCCGCATTTGCTTGCGACACTGCATCACTTTTTTCAAGTCTTGCCAATCTCATTTCAAGCTGTCGGATTTTATCTCCATTTCCACTTGAGCCTGCAATATTATTTTCGCCAAAGGTTGCAATTTGTACTGCTGCCGCTTCAAAAATAATGCGGTGCTGTGAACTTGTACGGAATGATGCTTCAAGAGAATTAAGAGTTGTCATTGCAAACAAAAGTTTGTCATTTGAATTTGTTGTTGACAGTTCCTTTTGCCACGCATACATATCTTGAGGCAATGCTAGTATTGTTTCTGCATTGTTGCAATTCTTTATAAACAATATATTTCTAAAAATGGTAGCCAAATCGGTTGAAAGCAACCTGACATTCTTTCCCAAATCGCAAAGTTCAGCAATATTTCTCAAAGTCTTGTCGGTGTTTCCATCCAAAATTGCCGTTGCAAGTGCAAGCAGTTTTTGAGGGTCGCTTGCTCCAAGCACTTCCAAGACTCCTTGATAAGTGACTTGATTGTTGCAATAAGACAAGCACATATCTGCAATAGACAGCGCGTCACGAACGCTTCCTGTCGCCGCTGATGCAATAAGCACCAAGGCTTCTTCTTCGCAAGTTGCGCCGACTTCGCGGTAAACATTTCGGAGATGCTCAACTATAACTGCATTCGAAATAAGTCTGAAATCAAATCGCAAGCAACGCGACAAAATTGTTGCTGGAATTTGATGAACTTCAGTTGTGGCGAGAATAAAAATAGCGTGTGATGGCGGTTCTTCCAATGTTTTTAGCAATGCATTGTAAGCGCTCTTTGACAGCATATGGACTTCATCAACAATATATACTTTGTAGCGTCCAATGGTTGGAGGAAAATTGATTTTGTCGGTCAAATCTCTGACCTGTTCAACACTATTGTTTGAGGCAGCATCTATTTCCATAATATCAAAATTGCTTGAAAGTTTAAGTTCAAGACAAGAATCGCATTTTCCGCAAGGTGAACCGTTAACATTATTTTCACAATTTACCGCACGCGCAAAAATCTTAGCGACAGAAGTTTTTCCTGTGCCACGAGTACCGGTAAAAAGATATGCATGTCCTATGGAATTATTTTTGATTTGGTTGACCAAGGTTTTGACTATATGGTCTTGACCTATAACCTTTTCAAATGTATCCGGACGAAACCGCCTGTAAAGTGAATTGTATGCCATGACTAAAGTATATACTATAAGACAAAAATAATCAATAAAAAACTGCGCACAATATCGGTTGTTTTGTTTGCGAAACGCAATATAAATATACAAAATTGCGATACTATACAAGAAGTGAATTGCAAAATCATTTTCAGTATTGCAATTTAATTTTTGCAATGCTATACTAAATTTAGATGCCGAGGAGGGGAAATAAATGGATACAAAAGCATTTTATAAAATGAGCTATGGTCTTTACATAGTTTCAACATCTCATAATGGCAAGGATTATGGTTGCATCGTCAACACTCTTGCTCAAATCACATCAACTCCCGCTCAAATATCAGTCGCAATCAATAAAGAAAATTATACTTCAAAAATGATAGACAAAAACGGATACATCACTGCTACATCACTTTCGATTGATGCACCAATGGAATTGATTGGAACGTTCGGTTTCAAATCAGGCAAAGATATCAACAAGTTTGACGGGCTTTCTTTTGTGCGTGACCAAAACGGTATTGCCTATGTCACACAACACACGAACGCAGTCTTCAACTTAAAAGTGAGTCGCACAATTGATGTCGGCACTCACAAAATTTATATAGCAGATGTTTTGGATGCGAAACCTCTTAATGATGATGAGTCTCTCACCTACGCATATTATCAAACAGTAAAAAAAGGCAAAACACCTCCAAAAGCGTCATCATACAATGCTTCCTCCGCACCTGATGTAAAAGAAAGCAACACCGAGTCAAAGGTGCGATATATTTGCAAAATTTGCGGATATATCTACACTGGCGACCCACTACCAGAGGACTTTATTTGTCCTATATGTGGACACCCCGCCTCTGATTTTGAACGGATAAATTGAAATTTATTTGTAAATAAAAAAACACGGTAGCTACCGTGTTTTTTTGTGTCAACATCATATTTTTTACTTCATATTCTCGCAGAAAAGCGCTTTCGAAAGTGTTTTCTTTATATTTACATCAAATTATTTATTCATATTCTCGACGAAAAGTTCACTTATACAGTGGTTCTAAGTTTTCTTACTTCAATTATCACCGAAAAATCGAGTGTATTTTGAGTAAATCAAATTACAAATTCATTTTCTCGCCAAAAGATTATTTTCATCTGTATTTGTCGACATTACATTGTTCACATCTATTTTGTAAAATTACAATTTATTGTTCCGCCATTTTACGTCGGCAAATCATAATATTACATTAGTTTCTCAATTAAATCTTTTTATCGACTTTGATATATTCTTCGCGCCCTGCACCAACCGAAATGTATGTTATAGGGCACTCAATTTGTTGCTCAACATAACGCACATAATCACGAGCAGCCTTTGGAAGTTCATCTATTGTTCGGCAGCCGCTGATATCGGACATCCAACCTTCCATCCACTCTGTAACGGGCTTGCAACGTTCGAGCCTATCTCCATAAGGAAAGCAGTCTATGCGCTCGCCATCAAGCTCGTATGCCACACAGACAGGGATTTTTGGTAATGTTGAAAGTATATCAATTTTTGTTATCGCAATTTCTGTTGCCCCTTGAACTGACACCCCGTATTTTGTTGCCACAACATCAAATCCTCCAACACGACGTGGTCTGCCGGTTGCTGCTCCGTACTCACTTCCTGCTTCACGCAAGTCGTCTCCGTCTTTGCCAAATAATTCGCAAACGAATGGGCCTTCTCCAACGCAAGATGAATATGCTTTGACAATTCCTATTGAGCCATCTATTTTGAGTGACGGTGCGCCACTGCCGATGGGTGCATAAGCAGAAATTGTATTTGATGAGGATGTGTATGGATAAATACCATAGTCAATATCGCGAAGTGCGCCGAGTTGTGCTTCAAACATTATTCTTTTGTTATTCTTGTTCGCATTTAACAAAAATTCACCTGTATCACAAATGAACGGCTTGATCTGCTCTCCATAAGTCTCAAGCCACTCAAAAGTTTCTTCAAAATTTATGGATTTTCCAGTTGCAACAAATTGCAAATTTTTCCATTCAACAAGGTCATAGAGTCTGCCTTTTATATTCTTTGTGTAAAGTAAATCTCCCAGCTTTAATGCTTTCTTCAGATACTTATCACCGTAAACAGGAGCTATTCCGCGTTTTGTTGAACCGAATTTTTTGTCCTTCAAACGCTCTTCTTCAAGGCAATCCTGCATAACATGGTATGGCAAACAGATTGTCGCTCGGTCACTGATTTTCAAGTTTTGGGAAGTAACAGATATACCTTTTTCTTTGAGTCTACCCATTTCCTCTACCAAATGTTTGAGGTCTATAACCATACCCGCGCCCATAACATTGACAACACCTTCTCTCAATATTCCGGACGGCAAAAGGTTCAATATAAACTTACCTCTTTCATTGACAACAGTGTGACCTGCGTTGTTTCCACCTTGATATCTCACAACAATATCATAATTTGCTGAAAGAAGGTCAACCATACGCCCTTTGCCTTCATCACCCCAGTTTATTCCAACAATTGCAGTATTCATAATTCACCCCTATTTTTGTTCTGCCAGTTTTGGCAAAACTACATTATTAACAAAGTTTCTTGTTTGAACCTCAGATATGCCCGTATACTCACGGCTATCGATATTGTCATCAAAGCAATCTTGAAAGTTTTCGAATGCCTTATCATTTTTCAATTTTTCAAACAGATTATTCGCTTTACCTTCTTCATTCTGCGCCTTAGCAACTGCGATAGAATGAATTCGAATAACTTCGTGAAGTGTTTGTCTGTCTCCTCCTTTCTTAACACATTTCATAAGAATGCTTTCGGTTGCCATAAATGGAAGTTCAGCTTGAACATGGCGCTTTATGACGCTTTCGTTCACAACCAACCCTGAAATGATTTTTTTCATAAGAAGCAATATCGCATCTATTGAAAGAAAACTTTCCGCAAGCACAATACGACGGTTTGCACTGTCATCAAGAGTACGCTCAAACCATTGCACAGATGAAGTCATAGCACAGTTGACTGGAAGCGAAATATTGTATCTTGAAAGAGAACAAATGCGCTCTGCCATAATCGGATTGCGCTTGTAAGCCATTGCACTGCTACCCACCTGCAATTTGCCAAAAGGCTCTTGCATTTCGTTTTTGCTTTGAAGCAATCTCATGTCATTTGCGAATTTAGCACAACTTTGAGCGATACCGCTGACCACCGACAAAACCTTGTAGTCATACTTTCTTGGATAGGTCTGCCCAGTCACGCTGAATGTTTTTTTGAAGCCCATCTGCTCAGCCACAAGACGGTCAAGCTCAAATATTTTTTTCTCATCATTGTCAAATAATTTTTGAAAGCTCGCTTGAGTTCCGGTTGTGCCTTTCGCTCCGCGTAGCTTGAAATTTTCAAGTGTAGTTTCAATCTCCTCCAAATCCATTGTCAACTCCTGCAAGTATAGCGATAAACGCTTGCCTACTGTAGTAAGTTGTGCTGGTTGAAGATGTGTAAATGCCAAAGTCGGAAGTTCGGCATACTGTAAGGCTTTTTCTGATAAAACAGAGATAACCTCAACAAGTTCTTTTTTTACTAACTCAAGTGCGCGGAACATAACAATAAGCTCACTGTTGTCACCAACAAAGCAGCTTGTCGCGCCCAAATGTATAATTGGCTTTGCTTTCGGGCATTGAACGCCAAAAGCATAGATATGTGACATAACATCGTGATGAATTTCTTTTTCGCGAGCTTCTGCAACATCATAATTGATATCATCAAGATGCGCGCGCATTTCATCAAGTTGTTCGTCTGTTATTGGAAGCCCAAGTTTTTTTTCTGCTGTGGCAAGGGCAAGCCAAAGTCTGCGCCAAAGTCCAAATTTTGTGTCCTGCGAAAAAAGCTTTTTCATCTCATCGCTGGAGTATCTTGTCTCAAAAGGATTTTCAAAAGTGTTGTACATTGTTTTTCTCCCAAATCGAAAACTTTGTAGTAGTTGAATTTCAGATTATGCTAAACATATTTAATGCTTTTTCTATGAGGTTAGCACTCTTTTAATACTTGCTCAATGAACAAAAGTATATTTGAAATTAAAATATAACTTTCACTTATGAATATCAAATTATGAATATTAAAACTGATTTCATAAGGTTAAAATGATAATGATTTATAATAGCAATTTAGAACAGCTTCACGTGATTTCTATAAGCATACAAAACTAAGTATAATTACAGCTATCACATCTGCCACACTTTCAATGCTTTACATCATTTCTGTCTGCATACAAAACCCCCAAATTTTGGGGGTTTTGAGTGCGACATATTATTGTTACTTGCGAGGATTTCTAAGGTTAGCCTGTGCTGCTGCAAGTCTTGCGATCGGTACTCTGAATGGTGAACATGAAACATATGACAAGCCGATGTTGTGGCAGAACTCTATAGTTGACGGGTCGCCACCATGTTCTCCGCAGATACCGAGTTTGATGTCAGGGCGAGTTTGTCTTCCAAGTTCACAAGCAATCTTCATAAGCTTGCCAACGCCTGCTTGATCAAGTCTTGCAAATGGATCTGATTCGTAAATCTTCTTCTCATAATATGCGCCAAGGAACTTGCCTGCATCATCACGGCTGAAGCCGAATGTCATTTGTGTCAAATCATTTGTTCCGAATGAGAAGAATTCCGCATCCTTTGCAATTTCGTCAGCTGTGATAGCTGCTCTTGGAATTTCAATCATTGTTCCGACTTTGTAATGCAAATCTGTGCCAGATTTAGCGATGCATTCATCAGCTGTCTTTGTCACGATTGATTTAACATATTGCAATTCCTTGATTTCACCAACCAATGGAATCATAATTTCAGGAACAACGTTCCAATCTGCATGCTTTGCTTTGACTGCAAGAGCCGCTTGAATAACAGCTTTTGTTTGCATAACTGCAATTTCTGGATATGTGACAGCAAGTCTGCAACCACGGTGACCCATCATTGGGTTGAACTCGTGAAGTGAAGTGATAACATCCTTCAAATCTTGAACATCCATTTTCATCTCTTTTGCAAGAGCTATTATTTCTTGTTCATCTGTTGGGACAAACTCGTGAAGTGGTGGGTCCAAGAAACGAATTGTAACTGGTGAGCCTTCCAAAGCTTCATAGAGACCTTCAAAGTCGCTTTGTTGCATTGGGAGCAATTTTGCAAGTGCTGTTTCTCTTTGTTCAACTGTGTCAGAAACAATCATTTCACGCATTGCTGCAATTCTTTCAGGTGCAAAGAACATATGCTCTGTACGGCAAAGACCAATACCTTCTGCTCCAAATGCTTTTGCTTGTCTTGCATCTTTTGGAGTGTCTGCGTTTGTTCTAACTTGCAAAGCACGATATTTGTCTGCCCATGCCATCAATCTTCCGAAGTTTCCGGAAACTGTTGCTGAGACAGTCTTGATTTGTCCTTGATATATTTTGCCTGTTGAGCCGTCAAGTGAAAGCCAGTCTCCCTCGTGGAATGTGACTCCGCCAAGTGAGAAAACTTTCTTATCTTCATCAATTTTGATTTCGCCACAACCTGATACACAGCAAGTACCCATACCACGGGCAACAACTGCTGCGTGTGATGTCATACCTCCACGAACTGTCAAGATGCCTTGTGCATAATGCATACCTTCAATATCTTCAGGTGATGTTTCAAGTCTGACCAAAACGACTTTTTCTTTCTTGTTTACAACCCAGTCTGTTGCGTCTTCTGCTGTAAAGACAACTTTGCCACAAGCTGCGCCTGGTGATGCTGGAAGTGCGCATCCGATTGGTGCCGCGGCTTTAAGAGTTGCAACATCAAATTGTGGGTGCAATAGTGCATCAAGTTGTTTCGGGTCAATCATCAAAATAGCTTCTTTTTCGGTTATCATTCCTTCGTCAACAAGGTCACAAGCAATTTGCAATGCTGCAGCTGCTGTACGCTTGCCGTTTCTGGTTTGAAGCATAAAGAGTTTGCCTTCTTCGATGGTGAACTCCATATCTTGCATATCTCTGTAATGCTTTTCAAGTCTTTCAACGATTGCCTTGAATTGCTCATACACAGCTGTATTTTCTTTCTTCAACTGGTCGATAGTAAGTGGTGTTCTGACGCCTGCGACAACATCTTCGCCTTGTGCATTCATCAAATATTCGCCGTATAAGCCTTTTTCGCCGGTTGATGGATTGCGTGAGAATGCAACGCCAGTGCCTGAAGTATTTCCCATATTGCCAAATACCATCATTTGAACGCTGACTGCTGTGCCCCAATCACCTGGGATGTCATTCATTCTTCTGTAATATATTGCGCGTGGATTGTCCCATGAACGGAAAACGGCTTTGATTGCGCCCATAAGTTGTTCTTTTGGATCTTGTGGGAATTCTTTGCCAATTTTTGCTTTATATTCAGCTTTAAACTCATTTGCGAGTTGTTTCAAATCGTCTGCATCAAGTTCGGTGTCAAGTTTGACGCCTTTCTTCTCTTTTAATGCATCGATGTGTGCTTCAAAGAATTTCTTGCCGACTTCCATAACAACATCGCTGTACATTTGGATGAAACGACGATATGAATCATAAGCAAAACGACGATTGTTTGTTTTGACTGCAAAACGCTCAACAACTTCGTCATTCATTCCAAGGTTCAAAATTGTATCCATCATGCCTGGCATTGAAGCTCTTGCTCCTGAACGAACAGAAACCAAAAGCGGATTGTCAAGGTCACCAAATTTTTTGCCGACTACTTTCTCCAACTTCGCAATATTTTCCATAATTTGGGCTTGAATTTCTTCATTGATGCTTTCGCCGTCAACATAATATTGTGTGCAAGCCTCTGTGGTAATGGTAAAGCCTTGTGGGACTGGCATACCGAGCTTTGTCATTTCAGCAAGGTTCGCACCTTTTCCACCAAACATAGCTCTTCTGTCGCATTCAGTTTCACTGGCTTCTTTGAAAAGATATACAAATTTCTTCATTGATACTCCTCCAATAGGTTATTCAAATTAAATAGATATATAAATATTAACAAAATATAGCAAAATTTGCAACCAAAAGCATATAAGATTTGAAATAAATTGATAAAAAGATTTTTGTTTTTCAATTGCCAAATCTATTTTATTTTGTTAATATGAAAAAGAAATATACTATGAGGTGTAAAAGTATGGATGCTGACCCTTTGAGTAGCAACAAAAATTAAGACACTCGTACTATAAGGTCTCCCTTTGGTACAGTGTTCTCGCTGTACTTTTTTATTTAAGGAGGCGCAAAATGATTCAAATTTTCAATAATGACAAGGAGAGAACTCTCCATCAAACCCCTTTCGAACTTATCACAGACCAATTTGATTTTTCAAACCATTGGGTGCATTTGTCGAACCCGACAGATAAAGAGATTGAACTTATCTCTCGTCTTTGTGCTATTCCCGAAGAAATGATAAAAGCAGCTTTGGATGAAGAAGAGCGCCCACGTATTGAAACAGAGGAAAACATCACTCTCACAATCACTGATATTCCAATTATTGAAGAGGATGATGACCGCTACACTTATTCCACTTTGCCATTTGGATTTATTGTCACCGACAAACTAGTGGTAACCGTTTGCATAAACGACACCACCCTTATTAATGACTTTATTTTTGGACGCGTAAAAAATGTTTCAATAAACAAGCGCACTCGTTTTCTACTTCAATTTTTGTATAGAGTGTCCACGAAATATTTGCAATACTTAAAGCAGATTGACAAAACTTCACAGCGAATTCAAGCGGAACTCGAAAAATCGATGAAAAATAAAGAGCTTATTGAAATGTTGGAGCTTGAAACATCTCTTGTTTACTTCTCCACTTCTCTCCGCTCAAACACAGTAGTTCTAGACAAGTTGCCGAAGGTCACTGATTTTTATGAGGAAGATAAGGATTTGTGGGAAGATGTCGGGATTGAAAACAGACAAGCTATTGAAATGTGTAACATTTACCGTGATATTTTGAGTGGGACAATGGATGCATACGCATCACTCATATCAAATAATTTGAACATTGTTATGAAAGTTCTCACACTCATCACAATTATGATTGCAGTTCCGTCAATGATTGCTGCATTTTGGGGAATGAATACCGGTGTTCCGTGGGAAGGCAAACCTTATGGTTTTTGGATTGTTATAGGCATTTCTCTCGTGCTTTGTATTGTCACTGGCGTGATTATGTTCAAAAAGAAGATGTTCAAATAAATTTTCGTGCTTGAATTTATTTCTATTTAAATCATTTGTTTGTAATTATTTTATTTGTAATTTTATTAGGAATTTATCGAAATTTTATTTTAAGTTTTTTATATTCTAATTTGCTTATAAAAAGCAAAGATGACAATAATGCGTATCTTACATTATTTGTTATTGCAAGCATCACAATGGACATTGTTAATTATTTGAATTTAAGCATCAAATATTATAACAGTGACACTGTTATAAAAAATCAACACAGTAAAAAGACATATATAACGACGTAAATTAAAAGGATGAGCAAGTGCTCATCCTTTTCTAATTCACAATTTTTCTATTGCAACTTTTGAATATTTTGATTCGATTATCTTGACTCTAAAACCTATATCATTAAAAAATTAAAACTTCCCTTTTCTTTTGCCCCGCATTTTCAACAAATGCAACTATTTTCTTGCTTTTGAGGCAACAAGTGCAGGAATAAGTTTTTTGATGCAACTCAAAACAATATCTTTATTCTCAGGCGAATTTTTGTACATACCAAATGCCATAATTAAAACTTTTGCAACTTTAACATAAGTCTTAAATTTCAAATTCTGCGTGACACAATAATCTATAAACAACGGGAGTTTTGCAAGTTTTGCAGGCTTCGGAGTTTCATCATCATCTAAATCCGAATTTCCGTCATCCGCCGTCTCAACCTCTTTTGTTTCGGGTTTGTCATCGGATTTAACTTCTTGAATTAGACCTGAAACCACCAACTTTGCTTCGTTTTCATCGGCTTCGGAATTTTCATCTTCAACAAGTTCCGCTTCCAAAATAATTGCTTCAAGCTCTGCCGTTTCACTTTTGATTTCAAATTTATTTGCGTCCTCTTTCTTTTCTTCAACTAGCTTGTCACTGTCAGATTTTTCTTGTTTGTCTTCTTCAACTGATTTTATCTCTTCTTTGCTTTCTGCGATAGATTTCTCTTCATCATTTTCATTTGCGAGTTTAACTCCTGCATCTTCTTCGTGCACAGTCTCAGCAAGCTTTTGCGCAGCTTCAGCAATCTTGCGCGATGCTTCGGCTATCTTCTCTGCTTCAGCAGTTTTTTCTTCTTCAAACTGAACCATTTCTATTTTGTCCAGTTCGACATCAATTTCTGAATCCAAAAATTCTATTTCTTCTTCAGGTTCTACTTCTGCAACGATATTCTCTTCTGCGACTGCCTCAACATCCATTTCAATTTCTGCCTGCACAAAAACTTCTTCTTCAGCCACGGCTTCCAGAACTTTTTCGCCACTAACCTTGGCGGAGTCTGCAATAATTACCTCAGCCTCGAGGATATTCTCGTGCTTGTTTTTCTTCTTGCCAAACATTTTTTACTCCTTATTTTGCCTTACCGACAAACATACGGTAAAATTTTTTCTTATTTGATAAAATATTTGTGTTATTAATCTAGTATTTGAGTTTAGGAATAAGCTTTTTAATACACAAAAGTGTAATGTCTTTGTTCTCAGGTGAATTTTTATAAATATTGTACGCCATAAACAAAACTTTTGCGACTTTGATATATGTATCGTGCTTTAGATTTTGAGAAACGCAATAGTCCATAAATAGCGGAAGTTTTGCAAGTTTGGCTTGTTTTGGAGCAACTTCAGTATCTTCTTTATCTTCATTATTTTCATACAAGTCATTCAAACTTTCGTTTTCGCTCACTATTTCGTTGTTATCGCTGTCATCATCTTTTTTTTTAATGTGTAAATCTTCTTCATTCTCAAATTCTTCTGAATTTTCATCAATAGTTTGAGATTTATTTTCAGTTGATGTTCCTTCATTCAAAGCAACAATCGGCAATGTTTCTTTATAATTTTGGGCACTTGAGACTTCAACTTCTTCTTCGGCTGTTATTTCGTTTTCTTCTTTCTCAATTTCGATTTTGGAATTTTTTATTTCGGCAATTTCGGTTTCGACGGTTTCGGTTTCGACGGTTTCGGAAATATCATTGCCTTCGATTTCTGCCGTTTCTATTTCTGAGTTTTCGTTTTCTTCTTTCTCAATCTTTACCTCTGCGCTTTTAGCTTCGGCTGTTTCTGTTTCGGCTGTTTCAATTATTTCTTTGTCTTCAACTATTGTAGTTTCTATTGTTTGAGCATCTTCATCTTTGATGTTTGTGGTCTTTATTGTTTGAGCATCTTCATTTTCGGCTACTACTTCTGCTTCCAAAACTTCAGCAACTTCATATTCTTGTGCATAGTCAGACTCTGCTTCTGCGTTTTCTGTTTCGGAATTTTTTTCCTCATCTTCCACCAGTTCAGCAACGACTTCTTCTTGCTCATTCGTATTGGTCTCTTCTATATTTTCAATTTCTTTTGTTTCAGCAACAACATTTGTTTGAGTTGCATCATTTTTATTTTTTGTCACAACTGCATCGTTGTCATCAGAAACTCCAACTTCCTCAAGTTCTTCAATCTCTGCTATATCTGCGACAACAACATTGCTATCGATTTCATTATGTTCAGTTTCTGTTTCGGAAATTTGAGCTATCTCTTCTTCTGCTATTGTTTCAATTTCCGCTTCCACTATCTCGGCTTCTAATGCTTCTTCAATCGCTTCGGTTTCTTCTTCCTCAATTACAGCGTCTGTTATTTCTTCTGGTGCTGCTATTTCTTTGGATTCTGTTGTTTCTTTGGGTGCTGATGTTTCAACTGTTTTTGCAGTTGTTTCATTTTCTATTTTGTCTATCTCAACTTCTGCTATCTCAATTTCTGCATTGTCCGTTGCCTTGTCCGTGATTTCTTCAGGTTCTTCTTGTTCTATCTCGGCAACAAGCTCTTCTTCATCGGATACTTCGTCAGTTTTGTCTTGTCCGACTTTCAAAAGATTTTCGTCGATTCTTTCATTTTTTTCTTCACTCACATTTTCGTCGCTTGCTTCAACCACTTCTGCCGTTACTTCAATTTCTTTTAAAATTTCTTCTTTGGGAGTTGTTTCTTTCTCAATTTCTTCGTTAGGTATTATTTCCGCTTCAAGTTCTTTACTTCCCGCACCTTTTGACAGTTCGTTATTTCGTAGAATTGTAGGATTTTGTACAGTTGCGGCCAATGGCTCATCAACAGCGGCAGTCTTATCTTCTACTTTTGACATTGGTTTCGGCATTACTTCCGCTTTGAGTTGTGATTGCGGTATCTCTTCCGCTTTGAGTTGTGATTGCGGTATCTCTTCCGCTTCAAAAACCAATTCGGCTTCAACTTCGTCTCCGACAAGGTCTTCATAGTTGTCAGGAATTTTAACTCTTTCAATTTTAGCTATTATTTTTTCAAGTTCATTGGCAATTTCAGAAAGTCCCGCGGTGTCGGCAACAAATTCTTTCATATTTTGAAGCAAAATTTTTGCGTCCAACTCATCTTGCATATCACGAAACGCAGTGAGAGCAACCTTTTGCTGAAAGCGATAAGCAAAATATAGCACTATCTCCAAACAAACTGCAAAAGCGAAAGCAATGAGCATTCCAACAAAAAGTGTGTTGAGTGCAACAGCACTTGTGAGCATAATGCCTATGACCACGATAACAATCAAAGATAGAGTGCCAAACAAAAACATAGGATAAGAAGAGAACTTGCGTTCAGTTTCAAAAACCTTATTTTCGCTTACGATTTCACTTGGGTAACCAAAACGTACATTCAAAAACGATTGCCAGCTTTCTTTCAAATTTTTCGGGCACTTGCTCCCGAAACATTCTTTTGTAAAATACGCTTCATTTTCTTCCGAAATGGAAGGAATCATCGCCAAATATTTAATAATTTTTTTTGACCATTTTTGCATTTTGTAGCAGCCGGTTGAAAGAAAAATTAATCCGCAAACTACTGCCAAAAAAGCGATTGCGCTCAATAAAATAGCATACAAAAGTGAAGTGTCAATTGCGGGGAAATTGCCCGAAAAATTGGATATAGCTTGATAGATTTTGTCTAAAAGGCTCATCTAAACCGCTCCTTTTGCATATATGGTTAGTTTATTATAACACAAGGGTTTAGATATTTGCAATAACAATTATAAATAAATTCGGGGTTGCATGCGTTAAATTTTGGGACTATAAAATTATTGTCTTGCCACTGCCGAATGAATAAAGAATGAGCTTGTCTACTTTACGCAAAAGAGCACTTTCTACTGCCATTTTGTAGAGATAAAGTTGCTTTTTGTACAATTTTCTGATTTCTAGTTCACTTTTTGATGTATTTTTGAAATCCACAATGACTAGTTGCTCCCCTTCAGTTTCACCGTAAATCAGCAAGTCGATAACGCCTTGCACAAGTACTTTGTCCACAATATATTTATCCTCTTCTCTATCGGATATATCACAAAGAGGCACCAACATCATAAACGGCTTTTCCCTTTCGCATATCGACCGCGCAGCCAATCTTCCCAAGTCTGAATTTAAGCATACCAATATATCATTCACTAAAACAAGCTCAGCCATTTCTGCTGTCATCTCCCCTGCTTTTACAAGATTAGATATCTGCTCTTTCACTGCATCCTCATTGTTTTGGGCAAAGTCAATATTCTCAAGCACTTTGTGATATGCGATGCCTTTTAGCTTTGCATTGACACCGAGCGTTCTTTCCTCATCTTCAATGACTTCATCTCCAAACAATAGCGGAGCGAAATCATCTTGCACGGAAGCTTCTTTCGCAATTGAAGTGACGCTGTATTTTTGTGCAGTAACTGTTGATTGCTTAAAAGCATATTCAAATTCGAACTGCTTTTTTATTTCTTCAAAATATTCGGATTTAGGCTCACCAAATGTCGGCACACAATGTTCTATTTGAGTCACCAAAAGATTTTCAGAAGGAACAACATATATCGAATTGTTCTCAATATTGCCTTGCCTTACGGCTTCACGCAAAAAGTCCAGATATGAATTTGGCTCAGCTAGACTGTTTTCATTTTTGTCTTCGTGAAATGTCCCAGTCAAATACAATTTATGTTGTGCACGAGTTAGGGCAACATAAAAAAGTCTCATTTCTTCTCTGCGCTCACGATTGCGGATTGCAAGTTTTGTGGCAAGATGAGAAATTGTTTTGCATTTTACTCTCTTTGCTTCATTGAAATACATCATTCCAACTGCGCCTTCAACATCAACAAGCAGATCACCCTTTATTGAATTTGTGCTAAACGGTTTATCAATATTTATCAAAAATACAATAGGGAACTCCAATCCTTTGCTTGTGTGAATGGTCTTGACGGCTACTTTCGAATTGCTTGAGGCAACAATATTATTTGATTTTATAGAGCGCACAAACGGGTATACCTTCAAAAATTTATGTACACTTTCGTTGTAGTCCTTGCCGTAGAGTGAACTTAGAAGTGCAGAGACTTCCGCAAGTTCCTCCCCGCCTTTTGCCAAAAGATACGCATCATATCCGCTGTCATATAGTGCGCTTTCCAACAATTCACGCACATTTTTTCCTGCCGATTTCAAACGGTATTGCTCAAGGTATTGCAGTTTGTTCTTTATTCGGTCAGCAAGGCTATTGTCATATTTCGCATATTTCAAACACGCAGAGTAAATCGAACCGCTCGGGCAATCAATACGGATTTTTGCCAAATCTTGTTCGCAAAATCCTCCGAAAAACGAAAGCATAAAGCCTGCAAAGTCAATATCAGCAGTTGGATTGTCAATGACTTTGAGCAAGTTGACAAGTTCTCTTTCAGCATACGCATCTGATTTTTTGAGTGAAGTATTGTCAAGTGGAATTCCGCTTGCATTCAGAGTTTCTATAACCTTTGATACTCCTGAACTTCCAGAACGGTAAAGCACCGCTATGTCGCCAAAATTATATTTTCTACCAGCTTTTAAATGTTGTTCTTTGCCTACGATAGCCTTGATTTTTTCCGCAATATATCTTCCCTCGGCGACCGCAGCCTTTTCGACTTCTTCATAATTCTCGTGCTCAATAAGTTTGTAAACTTCACCGTTTATGTTTCTTTTCATTCTTTGCGGTTCAGTAAACAAACGCACTACAATATTTGAATTGTAAAGATTTGAAGCACCTGAGCTGTAAACCGCTTCTTCCATCACCTCGGCGGATATATTATCTTCTTGATTGGAATCGTGCAAAAGTTCATTATCTTTGGTCGTTTCTTGAACCAAATCATTAGTCTTGTCTTCAACCAAATCTTTAATAGAATCCTTTGTAAAAAACTTTTCTAAATTATTATCTTTGTATAAATCGGATTGAAATTTACAACTATCGGCATTTGCTATTTGTTTGCTCTGCGCAAACTCAAAACGCGCGTTGGCTTTATAATCCACACCACAACTGCCTTCGGTCATAATTACATCAAAAATATTATTTACAAAATTCAAGATATCATCATTTGAGCGAAAATTTCGGTTGAGCAAAATATTTTTGCCTTCACCACTCTGATATTGTTGAACTCGGCTTAAGAAAATTTTCGGGTCAGCCATTCTGAAGCCATAAATACTCTGTTTGGTGTCGCCTACCATAAAAGTATTACCATCGTTCATAAATGAATTTATCAAAAACTCCTGCACAGGGTTTATATCTTGATACTCATCCACAAACACGCAATCAAATTGCGCGATAATTGCATCTTTTTGTTCACTGTCCAAAAGTTTTACTGCAAGAAGTTCTATATCATTGAAACTAAACTTTTCATCCTTTTGCATAACCTCGGCGAGTTTGTCTTCAAAAACTTTTACCGACTCGGCAATTTTGAGAAAAAACTCAGCATTCTGCTCGTGCGCGCGCACCAATAAATCATAGTCACCAAAGTTGCTTTGACCTTCTTTCATAACATTAGTAAATTTTGATTTCACAGCTTTTGCGGCTTCAAGCAGTTCCTCATTAGAACCTTTGGGGCTTCTAGGAAGATTGCCTATTGATTCATAAGAAGAATACACACTGCATAAATCCGCAAGACTAGCGCAATTTGCAATTCGCCCCGAAATTCCCGCAACCAATGCTATTGTGTCCGCTTTTGCTGTTTGCCCGTCAAGCCTTAGCTCACCTTCAAGTTTCAACGCATAGTTAGACAATTTTTGAGCAACGTCTTTTTCATTCTCCAATATGGTTGATGCGAAAACTCCGCCCTCAAGTGCGGTGAATGACTTTTCCATTTTTCTCAAAAACTCATCGCCTCGTGGTTGAATTGATTTAAGAATATGAATTTTTAATATAACATCAAGCAGTCCTTCTTCATTCCTTTTTTTGCCGAACATAGAAACAAGCCTATCGAAAAGCTCATCATCCCTTTGTCCAAAGTGCTCCACCATCGCTTTTGTTGCGATATCAAAATATGCTTTCAAATCGGCATCATCTGCGATGTTTGCGTTTGGCGAAATCCCTAGGAGTTCAAAATATTCTTTAACAAGCGAAAGACAGAAACCGTCAAGGGTTGAAATCCGTGCAAAAGGAAGTTCATCGAGACATCTGCGGTAAGTTTCTCTCTGCGCATCGCTTGCTGTCGAAATTTTACCAAGCAGTTCTTTGGTTATTTTTTGCCTTAGTTCGGCAGCTGTAGAGTTGTTGAAAACAAGCACTAAAATTCGGCTGAGTGGAATTCCTTTTTCTATCATTCTCAAAACACGCTCAATCATGACGGTGGTTTTGCCACTGCCTGCAGATGCTGAAACTAAAATATTGCCATCTTCATAGATTGCACGTTTTTGGGCATCAGTCCATTCTGGATTTGTATTTTTTTCTTTGCTCATCTTTCCTCTAAAGTTTTTTTTATTGAACGAATTTATTTCCAATATATTAGGATTTATCTATATTAGGATACAGACTTATTGCTGTTAAAATATGCTTATTGTTTTATATTTTTTCAAGGTTATTTATATGTTTTTTGCGTTTGTTTCTGCATACATAATTTTATCTGTGTTAAATATTGCGTTATTCAATCTATTTCACTATCTTCTGTCACATCACTACATAAATCAGATAGCGAAAGAGAAGCAAGTTTTCTCTCATTTTCATCCTTGTATCCGCAAATCTCCCTAAAATCACAATAATCACAGCTTTTTTCCAATGGTCGCGGGGCAATATATCCAGCAAATATTTCGCTCATACCTTCTTCCGCGACGGCCTTTGCGGTTTCTGAAAGCGTTGTGAAGGTGTTTTCATCAATCGCATCATTTCCATTGATACTACCGTCTTTTTTCAAACTAGCAGGAAGCACAGATTTTTTCGAATTGTCAAAAAATGTGTCATCAAGTGCCTCAATCACATTTTTGTCGCTCAACACTTGTCCCGTATATTGATAGCGATTTTCTTTTTCGTTACTCAAATATGAAGCGAAAACAGGCAAATAAAACACTCCTGCAGGTTTCAAATCAAAGTTTTCACTCAACGCCAAAAGGTATAAGTATAGTTGAATTTTGACGCCGTAATAAACATCTTTCGGCTTGAGTTCAACACTTTTGTATGATTTATAATCAATGACTGCAATATAATTTTTCCATCTGTCAACACGGTCAATTGCGCCAACAAGGTTGATTTCATTCCCTCCGACATTGAGGGCGAGCGGTTTCAGAATTGCTTCACAACGGTTGTCATTTTTAGTTTGTGTAAGTATCTCTTGCGACCAGTTTGACGAAAAGCGCGCTTCAAGCAAATATGGTCTGAATTTTGAATGCTGTTGAATGTCATAAAGCTCAGTGCAAAACTGCACACTCTCTTTTTTTAACCTGCGAATAATACCCTTTGAAGATGAATGCTCTGCCAAAGTTTTGAAACGGTCACAGGCCATAGTTTCATCAAAAATCCGCTCAACCTCTCTCTTGATATCTTGTTTTTCGATATCTGTGAGTTTGAAAAATCCTTCCAATACTGCGTGAATTATAGTGCCTTGCTCATTGTTTAGAAGTTTTGACTCCTCGCGAACTTTAAGCTCCAACCCGTATTTGAAAAAATGCTGATACGGACACTGATAGTATTTTTCAAGTTGGCTCACGCTCGTATGTGTTGCACGGTTTTTCTTTGCGAAAACTTCTCCACCGACATAGTCAACTTCTTCATAAAGCGCATCGAGTTGAGCTTTCTGCTCATCAGACAAAAAAGTGTAACATGCATCAAACGGCTGCATAAACATTGTGTCAAGCGCTCCCGCTACAACCTTGTCTAGCACACTCGAAAAACAGTTTTCACGACTACACAATCTATACGCCATTTCTTTGGCACGGTTTGGATTGGTGTTTGCATAAATCAAATTAAATTCGGTGTCGGAAGTATTTTCGCAAGATATTTCTTTTGTTTTCGCCTCATCTTCAAAAAACAAATCCGATATTTGTGTAATAAGTGATGCCGCTCGTTTAGATTTTCCATCAGCTCCCTTGTCAGGATAAGATATATAGAGTTTGCGCTTGGGCATTTTCAAAAGCTCGACAATTTCAAACATATTGCTCAAATTTTTGTCACGAGTTGAAGGAAAAATTACTATTTCCTGTTTTTCAAGTGCCTGTTCATCGCGGTCGGTCAAGAACTGTCCGCCATCTGAAAGCGCAGGCAATTTGCCTTCAACCGCACCTGCAACAAAAAGCGTATCCACATCTGAATACCTGCTGTCACTTGTGTCTCCAATAAAAACGCTGTCAATATACAGTGGCAAAAGCGCAATTTTGAGAGTTGACAACATAGCTTTGAACATATTGAAAAAGTCGGATGTAGAAAAGGATAAAGAAGCAAAAACTTCACTTATTTCCTGAAATACTGCGTCAATTTTCTTGTCTACTTGCTCGGCGCATTTATCATAAAATGAACTTACTGCAGATAGTTTTGCGGTGTATTTTTGCCATTCATTGTCGCATTTTTTCTCAAGCGATTTAAGCTTTTCGACATACTCTAGCGCGCTGTATTTGTCTGCGGTTGCAAAATCGCTCAGCAAATCACAAAGATACTTTCGCACTTTCTCAGCTTCTTTTCTATTTTCTTCCTTGCGTTCAATGTCTTCTTTGTTGCCGCCCGAATATTTCAAAGTAAACGGCGACAAAAACCTTGAATAATCAATTCCGAACGCCAAAACATAATTTTCGAATTCAAAAGCTTCAAGCTCAAACAACGGGTTTTTCACAAACTCTAAAACAGAATCCTTTGAAAATCTTGAAGATACAACATTGAGAGCAGAAAGCAAAAATCTTGCTTTTGCCTGCTCCACAAGCATTTCCTGCTTATCAATAAAAAACGGAATCCCATATCTCTTAAAAACCGTTTTGCATATTGGTGCGTATTCATCGATGTCGGAAACTGCGACTCCTATATCACGAAAACGCAGTCCGCCATCAATCACAAGTTTCTTTATATTTATAGCAATGTTCTCGACTTCAGCTGTTGTGCTTGGGCTTTTGAAAAGCGCAACTTTGTCTTGAGCAAAGATTTTTTTGGGCGGTTCGTAGGAATATAGCCAACCTGACAAAGCATCAAAGGGGGTGTCCAGTTTTTCATTTGAACGCACCACTTCAAAATGCCCTTCCTTGAGTCCTATTGTTTTAAGCTTTTCATAGGTGCGATGAGGATAAATTCTAGCGTTTTCATTTGAAAATCCGACCACTAAACTTGCAGTCAACGATTGCGCACAACGCGAAAATTGCTCGATGATTTTTAGTTCCGGCGCTTTGAATTCGTAGAATCCACTTATATAAATGTGCTTCAAAAGTGTTGGGGTTTTCTCAAGCTCTGCTGCAAAAGTTTCGAGTCTTGTTGAGGAATCCGTAAAATTTTTGTCCAATTCTTCAAGATAATTTTGATATAAAAATGCAGTGTCTTGGAGTTTGCCACGAATTGAAACAGGCAGTTTTTCCAGATTTGCGCTTAGCTGTTGCGGAGTTATTCCACTGTTTCTAAGTGAGGTCAATGCGGCGTAGAAATCACGCGTGAAACCTTGCTTTTTAATTGACTTGCGATAATAAACAAGTTTTTCAAAGTTTTGGTCTATGACGCGTTGCAACATCATAACCGAACCTTCAGGAGTCAAGCACCGATTGATTTTCCCTTTCAAAAACTTCTCTGCAAATCTAGTGAAAGTGACAACCTCAATGTTGAATGAAGCGGTCAATCCCAAATCAGCCAGAATCGTTTTTTCAACAGACATAGAAAAACGGTCGGGCACAATAATTGTGTGTATCCCGCCGTCAGCAAGCTTTGTTTTGAGCTCCCCTATTATGCCTTTGAAGGCACCTTTTGTCGTGTTTGATGCAATAAGTTTCACATCTGCATTGTAACATTTTCATATATATTTTGCAATCCCATTTATTACCGAGTTAAAAATCTATGCTTATTCTTATTGTCAAAATATTTTTATCTAATTTGTAGACTCTCTGTTTATCTGTTTTGCTATTTATCTGTTTTGCTGTTACTCAGTTTATGGGTATTCGTACGCTATAATTTAAGCACTTTATCTTATCTTAAAATAATTACTTTATCTGAACTTAAAATAATTGATAGTTTTTACCGCAATTCATTTGTCAGATATAGTTTTTATGATATAATAATAAAATCTAAGAGGTGAAAATGAAAAAGTTTCTTTCGATAATTGTTTTAGTATTGATAATTTCAATGTCGTTTGCATTTACCGCATGTAGCAATGCGACTCCGCAAGGACAGCTTGGCGATTTTTGGTGCAATAAAGAATATTTTACCTACACCGTGACCGATAAAACCGTAGAAAACGCACCTGTTACGGGAACATATTTTCTCTCTATTGAGAAAAAAAATGAGGGCGAAAATGTGACATTGGCAACTGATTTTGTTCTCAGTGATGTTGAAGACGGCAAACTTGTCAAAGGATATTTGGATATTAACGGAGTAACAATCGAAACAACTTGCTTTTTTGAAATTGCATCGGGAAACAACTTTTTAGTTCCTGTCGCAAGCTGGCGCAAAGTTGTTGAAAGTGACAAAACCACCACAACAACAATAAATTATGATGGCACAACTTGCACTTACGAAATAGATACAAACGGAGTTCTACAAGAAGGAGCAATAAGCTACAGCTCGCCGTACTATGACACCAACGAAATATACAACACGCTTCGTGGAGCTTCAACACTCGGAACTGGTTTTTCAATGTCATTTGATGTTCCGCTTCCTGCAGAAAACACCGCTGCAAATTTGACTGCCGCCTGCTCAATAACAGCAAAATTAACTTCGCCACAAGAAAGTGCAAACGAACTTTATGGAGAAGGCATCAACTGCTACCAAGTCAATCTTTCAAGAAAAACCGATGTTTCAGGAACATACTATACATTGTTTTATGGCACTGAGCAAATGACAATCAGCAATTGGAAAATTACTCGCCCTCTTGTCAAAATTATTGAAGGTAGTGTTGAATATGATTTAGTTGAGGTTTCAGTTTTAGGATTTATTGACTAATCTTTTTATTTGACTAATGCAAATTAGTAAAAACATTGCTGTATTTATCAATTTGAATTTGACTAATATTTATCTTTGACTTTTTTTAGAATAGCTAAAAGGAACGCAGACGCGTTCCTTTTTTTATGCAAACTATATTTAACTCTTCTCGAATTATTTCTTGTAACACTATTTTCGGAACTGCTTGTTTCTTTCAAAACTGATTATTCGAGTTGGAAATCGCAACAATGAATTTTGTCTTAGATTCTATATTAGCTTTGAATACTTGTTTTTTAGTGTGCCCACCAGCAAAGATTTATATAAATGCTTAGTTGCTTTCAACAGAGCTTTTGTTTGTTACAAAATTGTTTCAATCTGAAATATTTGCAATCTTTCCTAATTTCATTTCAAATTTTAATTCCCTTGCAACAAGAACATTGCCTTCACGAACAAGTATCACCGCTGTCGTATCTTTTGCGCCATTCAATTTTGGACTTTCTATTCGCTCAAAATCTCCAAGATACTGAGCCAAGTCCTCCGCCAAAACATTTTCAGCCAAGTATGTTTGTGCGCGTTCAAAATCCTTGCACATCAATGCTTCAAGCAACAAATATTGAGTCAAACTGGGGATATATTTGCGGTCATTGGTGTACGAAAATTTTCGGCTTATCATCTTATAATCGCGTGTATCATTTTGGAAAGAAAAACTTTCCTCTTTCACTCTGCCCAACATATCGTACAGCTGTGTTGAAACTGCAAATCCGCCTTCGAAAAATCTTATATCATCTGCAATGCCCTGCCATAACATTTTGTAGTTGTTTTCTGCCAAAATAACTGTTAACTCTTTTTTGTCGCCAGCTTTTCCGAACAAAGCAATCAATATGCCAAAAGATATACTGACAAGTTCAATTCGCGGATTTTCCATTTCAGCAAGCATATCAAAAGTAGCGCTTGTATATTGATTTTCAATCAAAAGCCTTTGCTTTGTATCAAAAAACAATGTCGCAGTGTGCATAAGCCCTCTTTCGGTAATCTGCTTCTGCAAAATAGCTTCAGGAGCTTGATAGCACTCAACCTCAAGCTTATCAAACGATAATTCAAAGAAATCATCCGCCCATTTTGTAACGCACAAGCAACCCACAAACTCAGGTGCTGCCGTGCATATGCGCGCACTTTGTGGAAGCTTTTTGCCTCCAATAGGAAAACTTGACAGAATATGTTCTCCGCCATCGCCGTCGAAACGGAACGATTGCGTTTTCATTACTCCATCAAACAAAATGTATTCATCACTTGCACAATTTACTAGGAAACTCTTATTCACTTTATTATTTATATGCACTTATAGTCTCAATATTCAGAGATTTAGTAATCTCGTTTGACATTAAGCCCCATTTCTTTGCATATATCCTCCAATGGTTGTGTTGGGTTTAAAGCCTCGATAATTGAAAATTTATCTTCTCCGCAACTTGCGGCAATCTTTGATGCGGGATGAGTAGATGCATTTCGATTTTCGTCTTTCTGTTTTGTAGCGGTTTTAAGCTCAGATTTTAGCTTTTCAAACAATGAAGTCAATTCCTCATCTCCTCCTCCCAACCGCTCAACTTCACGCTTGAATTGCTTTTCAATTTCTCCACCTGAATTCTCACGAGCCAAGGAAAAATCACGAGCAAGCAGATTTTCAAGTTCTAGTGTCGTTGAAACAATAACACTTTCCATATTTAATGCATCTTTTCCAAAGTGATATCGTTCTTTCAATTCCTCATAGCAATTTGTCCACTTAGCTTGAAAAATTTTGAGCCTTTCGATTTCCAAAGCATACTGAATTTTTATGTCAATAGTCATTTCATTCGCTTTGTCGTTTGCGGCAAAAAGACTATTTTTGATTTCATCTTCTCTGCCTCGAAATTCTTTCAACTCATCTTCAAGTTCGCCGTATTTTGTTTTCATACTGAGAAGACGAGCCTGATTTTCACTCATCAATATGCTGTTACGCTCAGTCTGAGTTTTCAAATAATTCTCAACCTCTTTTTTGTCGTAGCCCATCTTTACGATTGAAAACTTGCACTCCTCTGCTTTTTTTAGATTTCTTTTCACATTTCACCCCTGTTTACTGTTTTTTGTTTTCGTTTTACTTAGGAAATTTTCATCAATATTTTTAGAAAACAAAATGCTCTCTCTATAATGCAATAGAGAGAGCAAGAATGCACAATTTTGGATTTATTAATTTTGTCGAATATTAACCTTTTAGCCGATATTATGAAGCAATTTGTTTTTCAGCTCAAATAGTGTATCTGAAAGGTCAACTTTGTAGTCTTGTGTATTTATAACACGACGATATTCAGGATAGAATGCAGATTTATTGGCATCCGAATACTTTGCAATCTGAGAAAGTGTTGGCAATTTGTAAACCAACTTCCCGTCCTTGAATACTTCTTGCATAAGTTCTACTGCACCGAAATTTTCAAGAGTGGTCTTTTTCCAAGTATGATGCGGGTCAAAAATTGTCAATGGTTTACTGTCATCAATCTTGTCTTCAACAAGACAAATCAAGTCTGCAAGCGCCATTCCGCTTTCTCTGTCAACCAAACGCACAATTTTCTTTTCTCCCGGATTTGTATTCTTTTCGGCTGTGTTTGATATTTTCATCTTTGGCACCATTACACCGTTTTCTTCAATGGCTGAGAGTTTGTAGACGCCACCCAAACTTGGATTGATATAGCTTGTGATAAGCTTTGTGCCAATTCCGTAGATGTCAACTTTTGCTTCTTGAGTGTCAAGAGCAAGCAAAATATCTTCATCGATATCTCCCGATGCGCAGATTGAAACATCGCTATGTCCTGCCTCATCAAGCATTATGCGTGCTTTTTTTGAAAGATATGCAATGTCTCCACTGTCGAGACGAATCCCAACAGGTTTGTGTCCTGCTGCTTTCAATTCGTCAAAAACTTTTATTGCATTTGGGATACCGCTTTTCAAAGTGTTGTAAGTGTCCACCAATAGCATGCAATTGTCAGGATAAGTGTTTGCATATTCGCGGAAAGAAGTCAACTCATCAGGAAACGACATTACCCAACTGTGAGCGTGTGTTCCCTTGATCGCAATGTCAAACATTTTGCCCGATAAACAGTTCGAAGTCGAGCGGCATCCGCCAATATACGCTGCACGAGCGCCGTAGATACCAGCATCCGCACCCTGAGCTCTACGCAGACCGAACTCCATAATATTTGCCTTAGTGCATTCACAAAGCCTTGCTGCTTTTGTGGCGATTAAAGTCTGATGATTGAGCAAAGTCAATATTGCTGTTTCCACAAGTTGCGCCTCAAATAGTCTTGCTTTGACTGTGAGAATTGGCTCTTGCGGGAAAATCATTGTTCCCTCCGGCACTGCTTTAATGCTTCCGGTAAATCTTAGTTTGCCAAGTTCAAGTATAAATTCCTCGGGAAAAGTTTTCAATCCTCTAAGATAATCAAGGTCACTTTCTTCAAAATGTAAATTTTCGATATATTCCACGACTTGTTCAAGACCTGCGGCAATAGCATATGAATACCCGCCTGTACCGCGGTAAAATACATCGAAAACAGCTGCTTTGTCTGCCATATCACATTTCAAATAACCATTCATCATTGTGAGTTCATAAAAGTCTGTCATTAAAGTAAGATTTCTCATTGAGTGCCTTCTTTTTTTATAGCGTAGTTCAAATAATACTCCTCAAAAATTCAATATTATCCTTTATTTTCGCTGTTAGTCATATTCGGTTTGCTTTTTGAAGCTGTCTTTTTAGTCTGAGCAGTCTCATTGACTTTGGTAGGTGTTGCCTTATTAGT
>JAQUST010000003.1:12457-37708 GCA_028710495.1 Clostridia bacterium | reverse complement strand
TTCTGTATTTGCCTTATTAGTCTTTGCAATCTCATTGGCTTCAGTAGTTGTCTTTTTAGTCTTCGCAGTCACATTGGCTTCAGTTGTTGTCTTTTTAGTTTGCGCCTTCTCTTTGACTTCAGTATTCGCATTAGTCTTTACATCTTTTATTTTTTCTGTATTGTCCTTGCTATCTGCAACTTTTTTTACTATTGCAACCTTGTCTTTTTGTAAAGTTTCATCTTTTACAACTGCTTTTTTATTTGCATCTGAATTTACAGCTTGCGGAATAATTTTACTTTCGTTCGACATTTCAGCATTCTTTATTTCTGGCATCACGCCGCTAGCGAGACTTTCTGCCTGCTTCAATTTACGGTTGCGCAGAACCATATATACAATTCCGCTTGCCAGTGCAAGAGGGAACACGATAAAACACAAAACTTGAGTCACAGGAACTGCATCAAGACGAATAAATTCAAGCAAAGCGCGAATCAAAAAATACCAAGCGCAGTAGATAAATCCCAAAATTCCGGGGTACTTCTTATTTTTTCTCCAAATGATGAAAAATACTGCTGCTGCAATGAAATTAAGAACTGACTCGTAAAAGAAAGTTGCTGCATACCATCCGTCTACAAATCCGACTGCTCTGTCGATATAAACAGCAAACGGAAACCATTGTAAGTTTGGATTTGTTATTGCAATTCCAAATGCTTCTTGATTGATAAAATTGCCCCATCTTCCGATAGCCTGACATAACAACAAAATTGGCATAACAAGGTCAACCAATTTGCCGAAACTCACAGTCTTTTTTTTACGCAACCAAAAAATTATACCGCCAAGCACACCGCCGATAATTCCACCAATGATAGTGATGCCGCCTTCCCAAATTGCCCACGCGTTGACGAATGCATCCCAACTGTCCCACGGAAAATATTGGTCAGCACGCGGAATAATATACACCAGTCTAGAAAAAATCACTGCAAGCGGAATGACCCACAAAAAAAGCTCTAGCACGTCATCTTTTGTCAATCCGATGCGCGAACCTTCGTGCAGTCCATAAAGCAATCCCAAAATTATTGCCGTTGTCGCAATAATTCCATACCATTCAACTGTCAGACTTCCTATACTAAATGCAACTCTATCAATCGCAGAAATCGTCATTGTAATCCCTCCAAATGTAAAATCTGTCTCGCACCACTTTTTCGAATGTTAAGTTTGAAAACATTTTGTTGACCGAATGTGGAATTCATCTTATCATAATATTCACTTGAACTGCCCTTTTGGACAAATGCGAGTATTGTTCCCGCAAATCCACCGCCGTGAACCCGAACTGCTTTTACTCCATCAATTTCTTTGGAAATAGCTATTGCAAACGGTATGCATTGTTGTTTGTCCAAAGGCGAATATAAATTCTGCAAAAGTTCCCAAGAGCTGTGTGCGGATTTTCTTATTATTTTCAAAAATGCCTCTTCATCGCATTTTGAAAGTGCTTCTTGCGCAAGCTCAACACGATGTGTTTCATCAAAAAAATGTATTGAACGCAATACTGCACGACCCGAAACTTTTTCTTTCAGCTCACGAGCGTTTTCAAGCACCTGCTGTTTCGTACAACTTCTCAAGTTCCACTTTCCGAAGAAATTTGCGACCGACTCCATTTCGCTAAGAATGCTTGCATAGTCAGAAATCAAGTCGCTGTGGTCACCTCCTGTGTTGACCACAAAAACATCAAGGTCAGAAAAATTCCACTCGCACGGAGTCACTGTCGGATTTTGCGCATTTTCAAAGTCAATAACATTGATTCCGCCCAAAGCTATTGCTGCTTGGTCCATAAGACCGCAAGGTTTTTTGAAATGTTCATTTTCTGCATATTTTGATGCTTTAGCTTTTTCAATTTTGGATACACTATTATTGTTGTACAAAACATTGAGTATTTCAGCAATCAAAACCTCAAAAGAACTTGAAGATGAAACACCCGCTCCTTTTGGAACATTGGAACTTAGCGAAGCGTCAAATGCTCCGACTATGTAGCCTTTTTGCTTGAAGTAATCCAGCACGCCGCGAACCAGAGCTGTCGATGTGCCTTTCTCTCCAGGTTTGTATGTTAGGTCTCTAATATCAATAGATATTTCAGAATAGCCTTCCGACTTGACCCTTATAAAGTTTCCCGTTTGCTTTTCTACCACAGCCAAAACATCAACAGAAATCGCAGCAGTCAAAACTTTCCCACCGTTATGATCCGTATGATTACCTGTGATTTCAATGCGTCCTGGCGCTGAAAACAAGTCGACTTCTCCACTTGATTTGAAATATTCTCGAAAACTTTGAATAATATTTATAAAGCGGGTTGTAGCCGCTTCACTTTCTTCGCCGTAAAGTTCTTGTTGTATTGCAGGCAAAATATCCTTGATTGAGGAATATTTTGTGCTCAAAACTGTTGTCATATTCGCCTCGACTGTGTATAATGTGTGTATAAATATTAAAAATAAATGCTTTTTATCAATAGAATTATTATATCACAATTATAAAAATTTGCAAATATATTTACGAGGTTTCTATGTCCCCCAAAAAATCTATCGCCCTCGCTGCCGCATGCAATATCGAGGAACTTCTTGATTATGCAAAAAACAAGCTATCACTTGAAAGTGATGACGTTTGCTATGTTCGCAATGCACTACTAGCACTCCTAAAACTCCCCGCGCCTAGTGAAGAAAAAGTTGAAAGCTACACTTTTCAGCAAAGTTTGGATGCTCTGGTTGAATATGCCATAAACAAAGGTATAACAACTCAGAAAGAATCTTTGCTGTTTGAAACGCAAATTATGGGTTTATTGATGCCGATGCCTTCAAGGGTTATTGAGACTTTTGACAGCATTGCCTCATATGACGGTGTGAAAGCTGCAACTAAATGGTTTAATGAATTGAATATTGCATCAAATTATATTAGAAAATACGATATTGATAAAAATATAAAGTGGGAATATGATGGCAGTCGCGGAAAAATTGGCATAACCATAAATCTTGCTAAGCCTGAAAAAGACCCAAAAGATGTAGCGCGCGCAAAGCTTGCAGCAACCGGTTATCCAAAATGTATGCTATGCGCAGAAAACGTGGGATTTTTCGGAAACGCAGGTCATCCTGCTAGACAAACGATTCGCATAATCCCTCTTTCTCTCAACAATGAACAATGGTTTTTGCAATACTCACCTTATGTTTATTTCGACCAGCATTTGATTGTTGTAAATCAAGAGCACAAACCAATGAACTTGACTCCTGATTCGTTTGTTAGAATGCTTGATTTTGTTGAACTTTTTCCACACTATTTTATCGGTTCCAATGCACCGTTGCCAATCGTTGGAGGCTCAATTCTTGCTCACGACCATTATCAAGGCGGTTCAAAGGTTCTTCCTATGTTTGCATCACGCGGCCGCTCATTTTTCAATATGCATGGATTTCCTGAAGTCAATGTTTCAATACCGAACTGGTACAACTCGGTTGTCAGATTGTCGTCACGCGACAGAAATCAAATTCTTGGAGCAGTCGAAAAATTGAGAGGACTTTGGGATGTATACTCAGACGAAAGCGTCAATATAATTGCCTATACTTTGGATGAAGACGGCAAGAGGACACAGCACAACACCGTCACGCCTATATGCAGAATGAATGACGACAATGAATACTGCTTCGATTTGGTTCTACGAAACAATCGCACCGACGAAGCACATCCATACGGAATTTTCCACCCGACCGAAGATATGCACAATATCAAAAAAGAAGCTATCGGCATTATTGAGGTTATGGGCTTGTTCATTCTACCGGGGAGATTGTCAAACGAATGTCAGCAAATCAAATCAATATTGACAGGCAAAACCGATTTGAATTTCCAAGAGCTTGCTTCAGATGACAATCCGCTTCAAAAGCATCTTTCCATTATTGCTCAGCTTGTGACCGACCATGGCACAAAATTGAGAGATGAAGACGCGGGGAACATTCTCACCACTTATATAAACGAAACCTGTGAAAAAATTCTAGATTGCACTGCAGTCTTCAAAAATGATGAATTAGGACAATTAGCTTTTGACAACTTTATGCAAGAAGTGTGCAAAGAATAAATTTTGTAATTAACTAACTAATTAAGTTGAAACAAAAAAGAGAGCATCAAGTGCTCTCTTTTTTATTTTAGTTACTTTTAATTTGTTAGTTACTTTCATTTATTAGTTACTTTTCATTTGTTAGTTACTTTCATAAACTATCACATCAAAAATGCTGTTAATTTAAAAAAACTTTTCTTGTTAAATCATTGTTTCACCGCATCTGAAACGGATTTTGCAACCACCTTGCATACTCTCTCATCAAATGCTGATGGAATAATATAATCCTTATTCAGTTCTGAATCCGACACAAGCGAAGCGATTCCGAAAGCCGCCGCCATTTTCATTTCTTCAGTAATCTTTTTTGCACGGCTGTCTAATGCTCCCCTGAAAATGCCAGGGAAAGCCAAAACATTGTTTATTTGATTTGGGAAGTCGCTTCTTCCTGTTCCAACCACCGTTGCACCGCCGTCTATTGCTTCTTGATAAGTGATTTCAGGTTCTGGATTTGCCATAGCAAAGATAATCGGGTCGCGTTTCATATTACGCACCATTTCTGATGTAACTAGTTTTGGTGCAGATACTCCTATAAATGCATCGGCTTGTTCAAGTGCTTTTGCAAGCGTGACATCTATGTTTTTAGAATTTGTGATTAGTGCAAGTTCTTGAGTGAGCGAATTTGCTGTTTTTGCTTTTTCTTTTGTTATTATTCCATTTATATCGAAGCAAAGAACTTCGCCTACGCCATAACGCTTGAGCATTTTCACTACGGAACTTCCCGCCGCCCCCGCTCCAGACACAACAACCGTGATTTCTTCTTTCTTCTTTCCAACAACTTTGAGCGCATTGATAAGTGCAGCGGTGCAAACAATTGCTGTTCCGTGTTGGTCATCGTGGAAAACCGGTATATTCATCTCTTCAATAAGTGTGCGTTCAATCTCGACACAACGGGGCGCCGAAATATCTTCAAGGTTTATTCCACCAAAACTTGGAGCAATAGCTTTGACAATCGCTATAATTTCTTTCGGGTCTTTGGTGTTTAGGCAAATAGGAACAGCATCGATATTTGCAAACTGTTTAAACAATATCGCTTTACCCTCCATAACGGGAAGTCCCGCCTCAGGACCGATATCACCGAGTCCCAAAACTGCAGTTCCATCAGTTACAACTGCTATTGAATTGCCCTTCCAAGTGAGGTCATAAACACTTTCAGGGTTTCTGGCAATCTCACGACAAGGTTCGGCAACACCCGGTGTGTAGGCGACAGATAAATCATCTCTTGAATTTAGGGGCGCTTTGGATTTCATTTCAAGTTTGCCTTTCCATTCTTTATGCTGTTGTAGTGCTTTTTCGTAAATGTTCATTTTGTTCCTTCTTTATCTTTTTTCTTTGTACAAAATTATTTTCAAACCCTTGTGGCAATGTCTAACACTTTCTGCATTTTGGCTGCTTCAACAAGTTCGAGCTTTTCATTAGCCTGAGACAAATTCAAATTGTTTTCATGAGCATAATGCACAAGTTTTGCAGCGTTTTCATATCCGATGAGCGGAGTGAGGGCTGTTGCAAGCATCAAACTGTTTTCAACATTGAATTTCATTTTTTCTTTGTTTGCCTTGATACCGGTGAAACAGTGTTTATCAAAACTGTCTATACTATCAGCAAGCAAGTTAATACTCTCCATAATCTTGAATGCTATGACTGGCATATAAACATTAAGTTCAAAATTACCTTGTGATGCGGCTATTGAAACTGTGACATCATTTCCCATAACCTCACAAGCGACCATAGATAGTGCTTCACATTGAGTAGGATTGACCTTGCCAGGCATAATTGAACTCCCCGGCTCATTTTCAGGTATTGTTATTTCTCCAATTCCTCCGCGAGGACCACTTGCCAGCCACCTGACATCATTTGCTATCTTCATGAGGTTTACTGACAATGTTTTCAGCGCTCCATGAAGGTTGCATAGCGCATCACGACTTGACAAGGCGTGGTATTTGTTGTCATCTTCACAAAAATCAAGTCCAGTGTCTTTGTTGAGTTCATTTATGGTTTCAATTGCATAAGTTTTGGAAGTATTTATTCCTGTGCCAACAGCTGTACCACCCACTGCGAGCCTTTTTGCGAAAACAAGTGCAGACTTGAGCATTTCAATCGAAGTTGTGAGCATTGCACGCCAACCTGATATTTCAGATGAAAATGCCATAGGCGTTGCGTCCTGAAGATGAGTGCGCCCAAGTTTCACAATTCCTGCATTTTCAACTTCCAACCTCTTTGCGGACAAAATCATTTTTTCTACCGCTGGGATAAGCTTGCGTTCAATCGCAAAAACAATTGCGATATGAACTGCAGTCGGAAATATATCATTTGTGCTTTGTGACATATTGACATCATCATTTGGATGAAGTTGAACCCCTGAAGCCACGCTTAGATTTGCAATAACCTCGTTCACATTCATATTTGTCTGAGTACCGCTTCCTGTCTGCCAAACCACAAGCGGAAAATTGGATATGTACTCACCGAAAAATATTTGTTCACAAGTAGCGACAATCGCATCTTTCTTTTCTTTGCTGAGTTTGCCGCTTTTCCAATTTGCAACAGCACAGCATTTTTTTATAAGTACTAGCGCACGAATAATTGAATATGGCATAATTTGACCGCCTATTTTAAAATTCTGGCGGCTGCGCTCTGTTTGAGCACCCCAAAGTTTGTCAGCTGGCACTTTAATTTCGCCCATACTGTCTCTTTCTGTTCTATAATTCATATTCCCTCTTCTTTTGTATTTTTAATCGCAAATCATTTTTTGAAATACATTTTGATATGCAATAAATACCTAATTATCATCTGCACATTCTATTTGCTCCGATTATTTTTCTTTTTTTCAAAACAGCTAAAGATAAAAATATGTTAATATTTTAACACACAGCTATTAATATGTCAAAACTTTTCATTTCTACAAATTCAAGTTCCCCCTTTACACCTTAAAAAGTGTTTGCTATAATAATATTAGCTTAAAAAATACAAACTAGTTTATGAAATTAAGGAGACATCATGTTAGATATTATTTTTAACCCGATTTCAAACACGGGGAAAAGCAAAAAAGCATATGATTATGTCATTAAGACGCTAGATGCAAAAGGAATAGAATACAAAACACATCCGACACAAAAGTCGAATCACGCAACTGAAATTGTTCGTGAACTAAACAAACAACCTAAAACAGATTTGATTGTACTGGGCGGGGACGGAACTTTCAATGAGGTTCTAAACGGCATCGACAATTTTGAAACCATCACTCTTGGTTTCATTCCTTGCGGAACAGGCAATGATTATGTTAAAGCAGCAGGAATTCCAATGAACTTCTCTAAATCACTGGATATTATTCTAAACAATTATTCAGATTATACGGATTTTATTCAACTTGACGACCGCCGTTCACTCAACTGCGCAGGAGCAGGAATGGACGCCGATGTTTTGGTCAGATTTAATACGATGAAATTTTGGAAAGGTAAAATCAAGTATTATATGTCGCTTCTCGATGTTCTTCTTCATCTCAAATTTCACAAAGTTGAAATCACATTGGACGGCAAAACCGAAGAAAAAAGTGTTTTCCTAATTAGCGTCGCAAACGGTACTTGCATCGGTGGCGGAATGCCAATCTCGCCAAATTCAATAATCAATGACGGAAAATTTGATGTCGTTATTGTAAATGAAATAAAGCCTGGCAAAGTTTTGCCTTTGCTTCTCAAATTTTTGAAAGGTAAGCACATCAATGAACCTTGCACTGAAACCTATCGCACTGATGAAGTTATCATAAAAATCTTAGACGATGGCAAACCGCAAGTTGACGGCGAAGTGTTTGACAATAAGGTTCTAAACTGCAAGCTTATCACCAAAACATTAAAAATCTTTTGCAATGAATCTGTGAAACCAGAGCTAGAATAATTATTTGTCATTAAAATCAATTTCGTACAAATTGAAATTAAAAAATGCCGTATAAGAGTAAACCTTTTATACGGCATTTTAATTCATTTTTTGTTTGGAGATTTTGTAATTATCAAATCAAGCTTTCAAAATTTGTGTCAGTGTTATTCTGCCTGTCACTTTTTAGAGTAATATAACAATCATTATCAATAAGACACCGCGGCGACAGTCATTGCTATTTAGCAATAAATCGTTTTCATATTAAGCATTGTATTCAGACTATTTTCATTCAATTCGATGTTATTCTGCCTGTCACATTTCTATCTTTAACATTTATCATATTTTTATTGCATAATCATTTTGTCTGCATAACTTTGACCAACACGGCTTTTTGCGCATGCAATCTGTTCTCCGCTTGATCGAATATCTCTTTAGAGTGAGCCTCGAAAACCTCGGCTGTTATTTCTTCTCCTCGATGAGCTGGCAGACAATGAAGCACCATTGCGTCTTTCCTTGCCACAACCATAACAGTATCATTAATTTGATACCCTGAAAATGCCTGCATTCTTTCTTTCGCTTCATTTTCTTGTCCCATGCTCGCCCAAACATCGGTGTAAATTATGTCGGCTTTTGTTGCGGCTTTAAAAACATCGGAAGTGATTTCAAGCAATCCCTGTGCATAACCCCACTCCACAATTTTTTCATCAGGTTTGTAATTGTCAGGACACGCTATTGAGACTTTTATACCAAGCTTTATACATCCAACAATAAGCGAATTCGCCATATTATTGCCGTCGCCTATGAAGCATAGTTTCAGGTTTTTGAATGTACCTTTGAATTCGCGTATAGTCATGAGGTCAGCAAGGACTTGGCAAGGATGACAATAATCTGTGAGCCCGTTGACAATAGGTATCGACCCATATTGAGCAAGTTCTTCGACATCACTTTGTTTGAATGTCCTTATCATAATGCAATCAAGATAACGGCTTAAAACTCGAGCGGTGTCTTCAATAGGTTCGCCTCTGCCTATTTGAAGGTCATTTCCGCTAAGGAAAAGCGCATTACCTCCAAGTTGATACATTCCAACTTCAAATGAAACTCTGGTGCGTGTTGAAGATTTTGTAAAAATCATTCCCAAAGTTTTGCCCTTCAAAAGATGATGGGTCAATCCGTTTTTATTTTCATATTTAAGCTGGTCGGCAAGATTGAGTATATCAAGTATTTCGCTCTTAGATAAATCCGAAAGTTTCAGCAAATGTTTCATTTTAGCACCTCGCTAAGTATTTTTATTCCTTTGTCCAAATCCTCATATGATATGTTAAGCGCTGGAAGCAATCTCAATTTGTCCTTTGCGGTCAATACCAAAAGTCCTCGCAAAAGACATTCGTTTGCAATCTCCTTTGCGTTTTTATCAATGCTTACGCCAAGCATAAGTCCAAGCCCCGAAACGGATTCCACTCCGTCAATTTTAAGCAAAGCTTCCTTGAGATAGTTCCCTCTTGCTTTGACTTCCCCCAGAAATTTATTGTTAAGCCTAGAAATTATGCTATACGCAGCGGCACAACAAATTGGATTTGCACCGAAAGTTGAACCGTGAGTACCGCGTGACAATGTTTCTGCCGTTTTCTCGCCAAACAAAGTTGCTCCGATAGGGAGACCGCCACCCAATCCTTTTGCTGTTGTCAAAATATCTGGGTTTACACCATACTGCATATAAGCGTAAAGTGTTCCCGTTCTGCCGTTGCCGGTTTGAACTTCATCTATTATCAATAACAAATCTTTTTCGGCGCAAATCTTTGCCGCATTCTTCACGAACGATTTGTCTAACACATTGATGCCGCCCTCACCTTGAATTATTTCAATCATGACGGCGCAGGTTTTTTCACTTATCAAATTTTTGAGCATATCTAAATCATTTGCGGTAGCATATCTAAAGCCCTCCAAGAAAGGATTGAAGATATTGTGGAAACTGTCCTGACCTGTTGCAGAGAGTGTTGCCATTGTGCGCCCGTGAAAAGAATTTTGAAGAGTAATTATCTCATTTCGTCCATAACCATACTTATCAAACGAATATTTTCGAGCGGTTTTTATTGCGCATTCGTTTGCTTCAGCTCCCGAATTTGAGAAAAATATTTTTTTTAAATTAGTTTTTGTGCAAAGAAGTTCCGCAAGTTTGACCGCAGGCTCTGTAAAATATAAATTGCTTGCGTGAGAGAGCTTTTGCGCCTGTTCACTCACTGCATTCACCCATTCATTGTCGCTTGTGCCAAATGAAGACACCGCAATGCCTGAACCAAAATCAATATATTCTTTTCCTTCAGCATAGAGCACACCGCCATTACAACTTTCAATTGCAAGGTCAAACCGCGCATAAGTGTTTGCAATATACTTTCTGTCTTTTTCTTTCAGTATTTTTGCGTCCATAATCTCCCCTAAGATAACTAAATTATTGTATCAAATTTAATAATCAATATTGTTTCCTTAATTTGCATTAAGACTAAATAAACATAGTTCCAATGCCCTCATCACTCAGCACTTCAATCAATATTGCGTGAGGCACACGACCATCAATAATAAATACGCGTTTCACACCTCTGCGAATTGCTTCAATGCAACAACCGACTTTTGGAATCATTCCGCCTGAAATTACACCTTCTTTTATTAGGTACGGAGCTTCGCTGACATTGATTGTTGAAATCAAAGAACTTATGTCTTCAGGATTGCGCAAAATACCAATGGTGTCAGTCATAGAAATCAAACTACACGCCTTTAGTTCACCCGCAACACGGGATGCAACAGTGTCTGCATTTATGTTGTATACATTGCCATTTGTGTCATAACCAATTGTTGATATAACAGGAATGTAACCTTTTTCAAGTGTATCGAGAATAAGCTTTGCATTCACGGAAGTTATTTCGCCGACAAAACCCAATTCTTCACTGATTTTTTTTGCTTCAATCATATGCCCGTCAACTCCGCAAAGACCGATTGCTTTTCCACCACTGTTCTCAATAAGATTGACAAGCGACTTGTTTATTTTGCCTGCTAGCACCATCTGCACAACATCCATTGCTTCAGAGTCAGTTTGGCGCAAGCCGTTTATAAACTTAGACTCAATTTGCATTTTCGCAAGTGTTTCGCTTATTTCAGGTCCACCGCCGTGAACAAGCACGACTTTTATGCCAATTTGAGCAAGCAACACCAAATCCGACATAACAGCTTTTTTCAAATCTGCATTTATCATCGCATTTCCACCGTATTTGATAACAATGATTTGGTTATTATATTTCTGAATGTATGGCAGAGCCTGCATCAATACTTCAGCTTTTTCAGCGTTGGATACTCTCATTTTCCCTCCGTGACTTTCTATATCGTTCGTATTTTGTAAAATAGATTGTTTTTAATATCAATAATATTTTGAAATTGTTTCAGCACTAAGTAAATGTTTATTTAAAAACTGCTGATTTCCTATGTTTTTTGCAGTAATTTCGAATTTAGGTTCTATAATCACCGTTTATTTTTACATAATCATAAGTAAGGTCACAACCCCACGCAGTTGCTGTTTCGTTTCCACTGTTTAAGTTGATTATTATCGTAATTTCATCACATAGCAAAATTGTTTTTGCGATTTCTTCACTAAATGTCACTCCTGCGCCATTTTTGCAAACGCAAATTCTTCCTGCTTTTGATTTGAAATCAACATCGATTTTTTCTACATCGACATTTGCCGTGCTGTAACCGATTGCACAAAGCACGCGACCCCAGTTCGCATCAGCTCCAAACATTGCTGCCTTTAGCAAACTACTTGTGATAACGCTTTTTGCAACTATTCGTGCAGTTTCCGTGTCGTGTGCGCCCAATACCTCACATTCAACAAGTTTTGTTGCACCTTCGCCGTCTTTTGCTATCATTTTGCAAAGTTTGACTGTCACATAATTGAGCGCCTCTGCAAATACTTTTAAATCTGCACCATCTTTTATTATTTCTTTATTTTCCGCCTTGCCATTTGCAAGAATTGAAAGCATATCATTTGTTGAAGTGTCTCCATCTACACTCACCATATTAAATGAGGATTTGACATCTTCACTCAACGCTTTTTTCAATAGTTCGGGCGATATTGCAACGTCTGTGGTCAAAAAGACAAGCATTGTCGCCATATTGGGATGTATCATTCCAGAGCCTTTAGCTATTCCGCCTATTCTGCATTCTACGCCGTCGATTTCAAAGGATATTGCAACTTCCTTTGCTATGGTATCAGTGGTCATTATAGCTTCGTTGGCATCAGAGCTATTGTCTCCCAACGCCCTTACAAGTTCTTTCATTCCCTGCTTAATCGGAGCAATATTGAGCGTTTGCCCAATGACTCCAGTTGAAGCAACAATAATATCATTTTTGCTTATTGCGGTGTGTTTTTCAACAAGCAAACACATTTCTTTGGCGATTTCAATTCCATTAGCATTGCAAGTATTGGCGTTTCCTGAATTACAAATTATCGCTTGCGCCATACCATTTTCTAAATTTTCTTTTGTAACCAAAATAGGTGCGCCCTTGACAAGATTTGTAGTGTAAACACTTGCACTTCTACACACATTTTCGCTCACAATAAGTGCCAAATCCTTTTTCGACTTGTTCTTGCGTATTCCGCAATGTATTCCGCTTGCCTTAAATCCTTTTGGGGCACATATGCCACCGCGAATTTCATTCATAATTCTCTCCATTTATTTCTATATGTGTTGACGATGGATTGCATAAATTCAAGTTCAATTTAGCTTTCTTTTCATATGTCCTAAATCAATCCTGTCGCTTCATCAAGTCCAAGCATAATATTCATGCACTGCACCGCAGCACCTGATGCGCCTTTGCCTAAATTGTCAAAAAGCGAGCATACCTCAATTCTTTCTTCATTCCCGAATACATATATTTGCATAGTGTTTTTGCCCGCCAAAAGATTTGCCGGCAAGAAACCACCGAATTTATCTCCACTTTTTAGCGGCATAACCTCAACCATTTTTTGACCTGCATAGTGATGTCGCAAAGCCTCGTGCACATATTTTGCTCCGTTACCTATGATTAAATTTGAATAAAGCGGAATCGATACTTCCATTCCTCTTTCAAAATTTGCAACAATGGGATTGAAAATCGGGATTTGCGACAAACCAGCTATTTCCTGCATTTCCTTTTGGTGCTTGTGCGTCTGTGAAAGTCCATATTGTCGTGGCGACAAATAATGCGATGATTTGTTTTTATTTTCATAATCTGAAATCATGCTTTTTCCACCGCCGCTATATCCTGTGAGTGAATGGCAGACAATAGGATAATCTTTCGGCAATATCCCAAGTCTGACAAGTGGATATATAATTGATAAAAAACCACTTGCGTGACAACCTGGAACTGCGACACGGTTTGACAATGCAATTCTTTCGCGAAAAGTGCTGTCCAACTCGGGAAAGCCATATGCCCATTCCGGCAAAATACGATGAATTGTCGAAGCATCAATAATTTTAACACTTTCGTTCCTTACCATATTGACCGCCTCAATTGCCGCGACATCAGGCAGGCACAGAAAAGTAATATCACTGTTATTGATAAATTCTGCACGCATCTTGCTGTCTTTTCGGAATTCCTCAGGAATTTGCAGAAGTTCGATATCATTCCTATTTTCAAACCTTTCATATATTTTGAGACCCGTTGTCCCTTCTTTTCCATCTATAAAAACTTTTGTCATTTTTTCTCCAAAATATTTAAGATTTTAGTTGTATTTTGATTGCTATTTTTTGTTTCGCTGTTAAATCAATTACTTCTGTAAGAATGCTTCAACAAGTTCAATCTGCTTTTCCACTGATTTCAATGAAGGAGCGCCCTCGCTTGTTCTTTTTTCTACACAATTTTTCATATCAACCGCTTCATAAATATCATTTTCAAATAAACTTTCAAACTGTTTGTATTCTTCAAGGTCAAGACTGTTTAGCGTTTTCTTAATGTCTATGCAATATGCAACTATATTTCCCGTGATTTTGTATGCAGTGCGGAAAGGCACGCTTTTTTTTGTAAGGTAATCTGCGCAATCTGTGGCGTTGATAAATCCGCACTCCGCGCTTTTTGCCATATTTTCAGATAGCACGGTCATTGTTGAAAGCATATCGCTGAATATCGGCAAGCAAAGTTTTACTGTGTCAATGCTATCAAACAGCGCCTCTTTGTCCTCTTGCATATCTTTGTTGTACGCAAGCGGAAGTGCTTTCATCATTGTCAAAAGCGTAATCAAGTCGCCATATGTCCGTGCGGTTTTACCACGAACCAATTCAGCGATGTCAGGATTTTTCTTTTGAGGCATAATGCTTGAGCCAGTTGCGTAAGCATCATCAAGTTCTATATATTTGAATTCCCAAGAATTCCATAGAATAATTTCCTCACTAAATCTCGACAAATGCATCATAATTATCGAAATAGCCGAGGCAAGCTCTATGCAATAATCGCGGTCGCTCACGCCATCAATACTATTGGCAACAACCCCGTCAAAGCCAAGCGCTTTTGCAGTCATTTGTCTGTCTATACAATAAGTCGTTCCAGCAAGTGCGCAACTGCCAAGTGGTGATAAATTCATTCGCACTTTGCAGTCTGAAAGCCTTGTGACATCACGCATAAGCATATTTGCATAAGCCAAAATATGCTCTGCAAAAGTTATCGGTTGTGCCTTTTGAAGATGAGTATAGCCACACATAATTGTTGATTTGTGTTCTTTTGCCAACTTCAAAATTGTTTCTATAAGCTCTTTTGTCAAAAACGCTATTTCATCTATTTGCACTAACGTGTAAAGTTTTGTATCAAGCGCGACTTGGTCATTGCGACTGCGAGCCGTGTGAAGCATTTTTCCTGCCTCGCCAATACGCTTTGTGAGTTCTGCTTCGACAAACATATGAATATCTTCTGCTGTTGAATCTATCTCAAGAGCTCCACTTTCGATGTCGGATAGAACAGCAAAAAGTCCGTCAACGATTTTGTCTGTGTCACTAGCTTTCAAAATTCCTGTTGCGCCAAGCATTGTCGCGTGTGCTATGCTTCCTTTTATATCTTCAGCATACATTCTGCTGTCGACAGTTATTGAGGAATTGAAATCATTCACCTTTTCAGATAGTTCTTTTTTAAACCGTCCCGCCCACATTTTTTCCATTTTCGCACCTCTCTCAAACTCAAGCCGTTTTGCAATCTTTACGAAAACATATGTTTTTCGTGCCATTTTTGCAAATACGGCTATCTGTTTGAAATTCTAACTTAGCTCAAAATTGAGTCAGTTATCAAAATTTACTGTCAAAACTATATAAGTTCCAACTTAAAAATATGTCAAGGGCATTGTTTTCGCAATGCCCGACTTTTACTTCTTTAGTGATTTTTGCATCAAAGCGCGAACCTTTAGTGGCAGACCATAGAGATTGATAAATCCTGCACTGTCATTTTGGTTGTAGACTTCATCTGCATCAAATGTTGCAATTTCTGGATTGTAAAGCGAGAAAGGAGATGTTGTTCCCGCATTGATAATATTGCCTTTGTACAGCTTCAACTTGACATCACCAGTCACAGTTTGCTGAGTGCTGTCAACGAATGCAGATAATGCTTCACGCAATGGAGTGAACCATTTTCCAAAATATACCTGCTCGGCAAATTGTTCCGCCAAAAGCTTTTTATAGTGCATTGTGTCACGGTCTAAGCATAATGTTTCCAATACTTCGTGCGCACGGTAAAGAATAGTTCCGCCCGGAGTTTCATATACTCCACGCGATTTCATTCCCACTAAACGGTTTTCTACTATATCATCAAGCCCAATTCCATTTGCTCCGCCTATTTCATTAAGTTTTTCGACAAGTTCGACAGCCTTAAGCTTTTTTCCATCGATTGCAACTGGAATACCCTTTTCGAATGAAATAGTGATATACGTTGCTTTGTCTGGCGCCATTTCAGGTGAAACACTCATCTCTAAGAAGCCTTTTTTGTTGTAATCAGGTTCATTTGCAGGATTTTCGAGGTCAAGACCTTCGTGCGACAAATGCCAAAGATTCTTATCTTTAGAATAATTTGTTTCACGACTTATTTTCAGCGGAATGTTATGAGCTTCGGCGTAATCAATTTCTTCATCACGCGACTTAATATCCCATGTACGCCAAGGCGCAATAATTGTCATTTCAGGTGCGAAAGCCTTTATTGTGAGTTCAAAGCGAACTTGGTCATTTCCCTTTCCTGTGCAACCGTGGCAAATAGCGTCCGCCCCTTCTTTAAGTGCAATTTCAACAAGTCTTTTTGCAATAATAGGACGAGCAAACGCAGTACCGAGAAGATAATCTCCTTCGTACTTCGCTCCCGCCTTCAAAGTTGGAAATATGAAATCCTCAACAAATTCTTTGTTCAAATCCTCTATGTAGAGTTTGCTTGCTCCAGTCTTCAATGCTTTTTCCTCAAGTCCATCGAGTTCAGTTCCCTGTCCCACATCGCCACTTACCGCAATGATTTCAGGATTCTCATAGTTCTCTTTGAGCCAAGGAATAATAATAGAAGTATCAAGCCCACCCGAATATGCCAAAACTATTTTTTTGATTTTATTTTCCATCAAACGCCTCCATCACGTATTTATTTATTACAATCATTATATTTACATAATGAAAAATTGTCAATTAAATTTGTATATTTATTCTTATTTGTGTTAGTTTTGCAAGATTTATGCAGTATTTATGCGTATAAAAGTATTTTATGCAGTATTTTTGCATACGAATAATATTATTAGAAAACTTATTGAACATTTCCGAAGTTTAATGCGTAATATATAACATTATGGTTTGGGGGTAAATTTTGAAAAAATTTTTTATTGTCTTTTTGGTGCTCATTTTAATATTCTTTTGCTTTACTGCGTGCAATAAACCAAGTTCTATTGAGTTCGTGAGCGTCCGTCAAGTTACCGTTGCAGGAATTGATTATGAATACTACACTTATAGTTTTTATTATTCTCAAAATATGATTGAAAACTATTATGAGGTGCTAGTTGAATACGGTAATACTTCGTATTTCATTCAGCAGGCATACATTTATTTTCAGCTTGCTTACAATATTAACAACACATCAATCAAAGTGCCGAATTCAACCGCTTTATTTGTCGTACAAATACCTCTAATAATAACCGAAGTGACCGTCACTCTTTGCAGATGCAACACAAGTTCGACAAACGATGACTTCGAAATTCTTGAACAGGTTTACATTCAGACTTTTGCAGTTTAATATCTTTTCTTCTTTGATATGACTATATTTTTATATAAGGCTGTATATAAATATAATTGACTTAAATAGATTGAAAAAACGCAAGCACTCGAAACATTGGGTTGATGTTTCACTGGTGCTTGCGCTTTAGTTTGAAATAAAACCTTACTTAGAATAAAATTATATTTTAATAAAATTCATCGCTTGTAATATAATCCACTCCCAAAACATCACAGTAGGTGCGAATTATTCTGTTGTTGACTGTCCAAACATTAACGGTAAATCCATTTTCGTGAAAGTTTTCGACCAATTTTCTGTTGAGCAGTTTCCAATAAATACTAATATTCATATGATTGTCAAGGGCAGCTCGAATTTGTTCTGATTCGCTCACTAAATATTGGCAGTCACTGTCTTGCTGCATAGAGCGGCATAGCAATAGATTTGACATCTCAAATGAAATAAATGAAACTTTATCCCTTGAATATTCAACATCTATAGAATAGAATAGCCGCCCGATTTGAGTCGAGTTGAAAATAGCTTTCAATTCTACAATAGCAATCTTTTGGTAGCGCTCACATATATCTAGGTAATTTCCGAAAGTACAAACATAAGCATTTTCAGTGCCTTTGAGTTTTTTTGCAGTCAACTGAGCCAAAGTGCTGTCGGCGACTGTCAAAACAGTTCCGTCAATATACTCCACTGTTTCATCGTGCACGCAAACAAGTTTGCCGTCAAATGTTACGCGAATATCGGTCTCAATTCCATAATAAGGTAGCCTGCCAGCTTCAACAAAGGCAGACTCAGTGTTTGCAATACTGTCGTCGCTGTATCCTCGATGCGCAATATATTTGACATCTTTCATATTTGGAGCAAAAGACCAAGCTAAAAGTCCCACACCAATAAATGCGATAACACTCCCTATTATTATTAAAATAAAAGCTAGTTTTTTAGACATACACAACCCTCTTGCTTCGTTTGTTACAGACTTATCATATAAAAATAATATAGAGATAATCAATTCTTGAAATCATAGTTTTCACCTATGACAAATGCTCCTCAATACTATTATATTTTACCATAGAAATATTGACATTTCAATATTTAATATAAATGCAAAATCTTCCTGAATTTATTGCTAAGAACTGGAAATAATAATCAAGGAGGATTGTTTATGCCAGATTATTTGAAAGTCATTATTTTTTCAATTGTTGCTTATATTTATCTATTCATTTTGGCAAAATTGCTCGGCAAAAAGCAGATTGCCCAGCTTTCATTTATTGATTACGTTGTAGGAATAACAATAGGTTCAATAGCAGCAGAAATGACAACAGAAACAGAAGAACCAATTTATCATTATATTATAGCTATGTCCTTATTTTTCCTATTCGATTTGCTGATAACTATTATAGGACGAAAAAGTGCAAAAATGAAAGTTTTAATGAATGGTAAACCTCTAATATTGATATCTGAAGGTAAATTTGATTTCGAAAATATGAAAAAAAGTAAAATTACAGTTGACGAATTGGCTGGAATGGCGCGCGACAAAGGCTATTTTGATATCGAAAGCATTGCATATGCAATTTTTGAAACAAGTGGGAAACTAAGCATACTACCCAAAAGTCACGAAAAGCCGTTGGTTGCAAATGATATGGGAATAAAACCTCCCAAACCAAAATTGGTTGAATTCTTAGTCGTGGACGGAAAAATTTCAAATGATTCTCTAAAACAAATGGGTTACGACAAACAATGGTTGTTTTCGGGACTACAAATACAAGATGAAAATGATTTGGATAATATTTTGGTCGCAAGCTATGATGAAGAAAACAAGAATTTCAATGTTCATTACAAATATGAAAATGGCGCATAAAGCGCCATTTTCTTTTGTCGTGTTTTATTTATTCAATTTTGATTTGCCTGTTTTAGTTTAATATCCTATTTCTTTTTTATTTGAATACTATTTTTATTTATCTTTGGTTAAGGTTTATTTTATTAATGTATTTATATATATTACATATTATATATTATATAAACTATCACATTGCAAAGAATTGCAAACATCTCCACCTAAAATATTCAAATCATTCTTCTGCCTTCAATGAAGTAACTCCATCTCAAGGAGGAAATTTGCTCAATAACTGCATGGTCTGATGCCGTTTGCAATATATAGTTGCCTCCAAGATATATTGCCACATGTCCAACACGTTCAATGCCGGTGTTGTAATAACGAGATGAATTCGTGAAAAACATTAAATCTCCACGCTTCAAATCCGCTTTGGAAACATAACTACCTTGATAAATCTGTGTTCTTGTGTTGACCTGCAAATTTATAGATGCACCGTAATAAAACATATACTGCATAAGTGAAGAACAATCAAATGCATTCACACTAAAACCTGACAGCAAAACACCATTCCCATTGTGAAGCCTTGTCGCACCGTAAACATACGGCGTGCCAAGCACTCGAGTTCCCACTGCTATCACTTGTTCAATTACGTCAATTTCACTCGTTTCCATATCAAAAAGCTCTGTATAAAGAGAATTGCAAGAAACATATGCTATACGGTTTCTAAAATATGTAGTGTACCAGCCATCACTTTCCGCAACATATTCAAGCATATCACCTTTATCTAAAGTTCCAAGTGAATAATAATTTGAGCCCTTACCTGAGCGAACATTGATTGAACCGATTTTTGCGCGTATGTATGTTTCGACCGCAATTTGTATTTCTTCATCAAGCACCGGAGTACCATCTTCTTGCGTTTCACCTATATCTTCTTGATCCAAACCACCCGCCAGATTATCGATTATCGTTTCATTTTCTACGTTCGGCTGACTCGAAATACAACCCACCAGTGAAATGGATAGCATCGCCAGCACAATAATCACAATTGTGAAGTTCCGTATATTTTTTTTCATTATGTACCTCTTATCAGAATTTTGTCGCAAGTAATGCGCTAATTCATTATAACCGAAAATATACCTAAGCGAGCCATGCAATATATGGAAACCAAGTTCCACAATTTGTAAATGAGCTAATTGAGATGTTTAATTTGATTAAAAAAACAACTACCAATCATACAAGAATTAAAGTTTATGTTTGTTTTGATAGTAGCTTTAAAATTTAGCTTTCTAATAAGATTGATTTCAAGTTTGTAAATCCAAATTATTGTTTCGTTTAACTAAATTCTATTGTTGTATATATAAATCCTTTTATTATATATATAAGTCTATAATATTTTTGAGTTTTTTTTATTATCTTTTCAATATGCAAATTCTACGATTTAACTAATTTTAAGTTAAAAACAGTAAATTAAATTTCAATTTTACAAATATGCCCTATTTAAGCAATTGTTTTTGTTACTTTTGTCAATTATTTTTTTGATTTATCAATATTTTCAATTTCAATACAAATACTGGAAATTTTAAAAACATTTTTTTTATTATTTGAATATAATTAGTGTAAAACGCTTGACAGTATTAAAAAACAAAATTACAATAGCATTAGATTTAAGAGTGGAGGTAGAAAACATCATCTCGCTCATTACAACTCGGCTTTTTTACTTCTCCAATTTTAAATCAATAGAAAATGAAATAAAATTTTTCGGAGGAATATTCAATGAAAGGAACAAAAAGATTTTTAAATAGCAAAATCGCAATACTACTTATCGTATGCTTATTTGTTGTTGCAGGAGCAGTTGGCTTGACTGTTTCAAAATATGTTAGCGCGAACCAGTCATCAACCTATGTTGCAAGAGTAGCAAAATGGGATGTTTCCGTTGGCAAAGCATTAACTTCAGTTGATGTGTTTGAACACACAGATGCGAATGTAGACTATGACGGTAACGGCACAGAAAAAATTATCGCACCAGGAACAACAGGTTTGTTTACTTACGAGCTCACCAACAATGCAGAAGTAGCAGCAACATACGCAGTTCAATACGATGTTGATGAAGCAGGTGTTTATCTTCAATGGTCCACTGATGGAACAAACTGGACAAACGACTTGACAAGTATTTCAAAAACAGCAATCGCAATGGGCGAAACCGTTTCCAAACAAATTTATTGGAAATGGGCATTCGAAGCAGAAGCAACCCCAATTGCAGAAGGACAATCAGATGAGAACGATACAATGCTCGGCGTCGCAGGTACTGCAACTCCAAGTGTTACAATCGATGTCACATTCGAACAAGCAGACTAATTGAAAAGATAAGTTTTGATATCCGCAAGTAAATTGCGGATATCAATAAACTGATCGCACAAGCTAAAAATAGTTTGAAAACTACAATTGACATCACGAGTAAATATATAGTTTCCTACTCGGCAACTAAATAATGAATACAATAAAAAAACTAATCAAAATTATTCAATATATTTTGTTAACAATACTTATCGTGTTGTTGGTTTTAAGTTGTTTTTATTCAGTGAAAAAATTCATACTCAAAGAGGATATGCCGCATTTGTTTGGATATAGTATGTCAATCGTTATTTCAGGAAGTATGGAGCCCGAACTTAGTGTGAATGATTTAATTATAATAAAGGGACAGGAAAGCTACGATATAGGTGATATCATCACCTACCGAAACGGAAACAACTATGTGACTCACAGAATTGTTGAAAATTTGGATACTGGCTTTATTACAAAAGGTGATGCAAACAATGTTGCAGATCTAGGTGTTGTTGAAGAATCAAACATATTAGGTAAAACAGTTTTTGTAATTCCGAATGTCGGAGCTTTGCTTCTTTGGATCAAGTCTTCTTCTGGAATTATAGTAATGTCAATCTTAATCGTTGCCTTGCTCACAATAACATATATTGTACGCAGGTCTAATCGGGAAAATTAGAGAACGAAAAAGAAAATGAAAAATAAATTAAGGAAAATTAAATTCAAAAAAAATCCGTTAAGTTACATCATAATAGCGGTTTTTTGTTTTATCTTGATTTCACTTATGTCTACAAATGTATCATTTTCGAAATTTATAACAGGCGCCAACTTGTTTTCAACCACTAGAGTTGCGCAGATTGTTATAGATGTCATAGAAACTGAAGGCAAAACGAATGATACTGAGCTGCTATATAGGGATTCGAAATATTCATACTACTTCACTGTGACAAATAAAAAAGATGAACAGGTTTCGGAAGTAATATGTGAGTACTTCATAAAAATAGATGCAGTTGAAAACTACATTGATGAAAATGGAGATAATGCCTACCAACTTTATCGCATAGAAGAAGATGGTATCACATTGACTCCGGTGAACATGAACAATAATATCAGTGCAGTTGCAAGCATTCTTGGGTTCAAAACTACAAACGGAAATAATGAAACTACTATAAATGAAAACGCGCAAAATTATGTGCTAGAGTATTATCCAATATCAACAACAAGCAACACAAGCGGAGAAAATTTGTTTACAGTGAAAGTGATAGCATCACAATTAGAGGAATAAAGAAAAAACAATGAAAAGTAAAAGAAACATTTTTATACTTCATATTTTTATTTTTGTTTGCATAGTTCTTATGCTTTTTTCTGTTGCCGCCAACATCACACAATCTAAATATCTTGTTGAGGTTTCCACTGTCCATAATGCAAACGTAGCAACAACAGACTACGGTTTTCAATATAGCGTTGAGGGTGACATATGTTATATCACAGGTTTTGTTGCAGAAATAACCAACGATATTTTGATTGAGTATAATCCGACAGATTCTGTTTTGGGTTCATTAGTAAAAGATGAAACAAACAGCTGGGTTTTAACATTCCCTTCATACTACACAGAGTCAGGTAGAATTTGCACAAACTTGGCAATCAAAACAAATTCTACAAGTTATGGCTTCCCAATTTTCAATTTGTATGGAAATGCATCTTTTCTAGATAGGAACTACAATAACACTATAATAGAAAAAATTGTCTTACCTTTTGGAGTGACGGAGCTTGGGTATAGAGCTTTTTATAGATACACATCACTACTCAGCATTAGTATTCCAGATTCAGTGACATCAATTGGCGGTGCGGCATTCGACAACTGCACAGCGCTTAAAAGCCTCAATTTACCTGCCAATTTAACAACAATTGAATCCAAATCTTTCAATCTATGTTCGTCTTTGACAAATGTTACAATTCCAAGCGGAGTAACAACTATTGAATCAAATGCTTTTGGCAATTGCACTAGACTTAGAACAATATATATTCCGTCAAGTGTAACCACCATAAGCGCGACATCAACAAATAACGCTCCATTTATCAACTGCAGCTCACTCAGAATTTACGCCGGAGCAAGCTCGAAACAAAGTGGCTGGGGAAGATATTGGAATTACTATTCAAAGAAGAAAACTGTAACTGTCCGCTATAACTACACTCTTGAAGATTATTTGTGGGTAAACGGGTTGGACTAAACAACAATATTGAATTAGCAATCTGAATAAATCAAATATATAATATTTGAAATTTAATTAAAAAGACTAGCAAATAATGCTAGTCTTTTTTTATATATTATTTTTTGTTTACATTTTATTGACATATATAAATGATGAAGATTTGAACTAAATTTGGTAAAACAAAATTGTACAAATCACAAACAAAATATTTATTACACGGTGAAAAATCAATTTATAATTTAAATGCTTTTATACAAACTAAGTACTAAACATTCAAAATAATAATGCAGTAAATCAATACCACACATTTCACAGTTGATTGCTAATGGAGAGAGATTGTGCTATACTCAAAACTGGAGATACACTTATGTCATATACAGTTTATTTGAAAAAAAATGAAGAAAAACGAATTCTCAACGGACACTCGTGGGTTTATGCGAACGAAGTAGCAAAAATTGAAGGCAAGGACAAAAATGGTTCACTTGCCACAGTTTGCGATTTTAATGGTCGTTTTATCGGCAAGGGCTATATCAATCACCTATCTAAAATTCTGGTTAGAATTTTCATCCGCAACATCAATGATGAAGCAAATTTAGAATTCTATAAGACACGCATAAGCGCAGCAAACGATTATCGAGTAAAACTAGGCTACACTGATTGCTATCGTATGGTATTTGCAGAAGCCGACAATTTGCCAGCTCTTATTATTGATAAGTATCACGACATTTTTAGTGTACAATTTTTATCACTTGGCATTGAACAAAACAAAGAACTTATCTTGCAAAGCCTTGTCGAGTTGTTTGCTCCTCGTGGAATATACGAAAGAAGTGATGTTGCAGTTCGTGAAAAAGAAGGACTTCCACTTTCAAAGGGATGGATTTACGGCGATTGCGATACAAGAGTCATTGTGGAAGAAAATGGCTTAAAAATGATTGTCGACCTTGAAAAAGGTCAAAAAACAGGCTACTTTTTGGATCAAAAAGAAAATCGTTTTGCTTTAAGAAAGTATGTCAAAGATGCGACTGTATTGGATTGTTTTTGCAATTCAGGCGGCTTTGCTCTTAATGCTGCCGCTGCTGGCGCAAAAGAAATCACTGCCCTTGATATATCCAAACAAGCGCTGAGTGATGTCGAGGCAAATGCAAAATTGAATGATTTTGAAAACATAACCACAGCGTGCGGTGACGTATTTGAGGTGTTACGCGACTATCGAAAAGCTAACAAAACTTACGATGTTATTATCCTTGATCCGCCTGCTTTTTGCAAAACAGCATCCGAGGTCAAAAATGCATACAAAGGCTACAAAGACATAAATCTTCTCGCTATGAAACTTGTCAACCGTGGCGGTTTTTTGGTTACATCATCGTGTTCGCATTACATGACTTTTCCATTGTTTGAAAGTATGCTGATTGAAGCAGCAAAAGAAAGTGGAAGAAGTGTTCGCAGTGTGGAGCTTCGCACTCAAGCGTGTGACCACCCCTCACTTCTTGCTGCGGAAGAAACGTTATATTTGAAATTCTTTGTTTTGCACATTGTGTAAAATAATATAGTATTTCTAGAACGCGAAAAGCAATAATTTGAAATAGTAATTACATTTTGAAACAAAAGCGTGATGACCCGATTGAAACAAAAGCGTGATGACCCGA
>JAQUST010000003.1:0-12357 GCA_028710495.1 Clostridia bacterium | reverse complement strand
TTGAAACAAAAGCGTGATGACCCGATTGAAACAAAAGCGTGATGACCCGAATTATAAACCAAATAATACACTTCTATTTGCGAATTAAAATAAAGTAAAAGAGATTGCAACTGTGCAATCTCTTTTAATATAAATATAATAATTTATTAAATTGCCACAGCTGACAACAAAAACTCTAGCAGCAAATTCATTGCAGTGTAAGCTTCAGGAAGCTCAAAATTTGATTGAAATTCGTGCTTCAACTTCCCTTCTACAGTTGTCGGCAGATATGCCGTGATTGAAACTTCAAGCTCTTCAAGCCTTTCATTCATTTGCAAATTCTGACTGTGAAACGGGTCTTTATCTCCGCAAAGCAAATATGTATTGGGATAAGAAGCCGTGACATTGTCAATAGTGTTCAACTCATTGGCTCGCACGAAATTTTCGTATATTTTCACACCTGTGTACATCCACATCGCATCGTTCAATAATGGGAAATGAGTCTCCCGCACATTGTAAAAATCGTAAAATCCGCAAAGCAAGACCACACCCTTTAGTTGTGATGCACTGACTGCAGGAGTAATTCCCATTGAATTTTGCAACTCCATATTGGTGTAGAATGCGCCCATTTGACCTGTCAGGTGCGCACCCGCACTGTCCCCGCCTATAAAAATATTGTCAACATCAATGTGATATGTTTCCGCCACATCCACTAAAAATCCTATTGCCTCGTTTGCTTGAATTGCTTGAGCAGGATATTGAGCTTCAGGAGCTAGCATATAGTTTGCATTGGCAACAATATAACCTTCATTCGCAATCGTTCTGCAATATGGCTCGCTTCCCGATTTGTCGCCACCAACGTAATAACCTCCATGAAAATATACCAAAAGCGGAAGCTCTTCAGTGTTATCTTTGGGAGAAATAATATCTAAATTTCCATTTTCATAAGATGAGTTATACGAAATATCTCTTATTACAGATGTATTGTTCAAAATGTCTTCGTAGTTTGTGGGAGTTGAAACTTGACGTGGTGTGCAAATTACTTTTATTATAAAATTTTGCACATCGTATACAAACGGCATTGTTAGCGCCGTACTGCCCACAAGAAGCAAGATAACCAAAACGATAAAAAACCACATCCGTTTGTAAAACGGCTTTTTCCGCTTCTGCTTGTTTGTCACTTCTTGAGTGTCTGCTTCATTTTCGACTTTTTTTCTATTATGTACTTTCATAACATTTATTTTACACTAAATAAAAAATATTGCAATATGCAATATTATTTAAGTAGCTTTTCTACAAAACAACAATAGAATTAAAATCTATTTTTAACTTTTTTTTGTGTCTACACTTTTTCCATAAACAACAAATCTAGTAAATAAAAATTCCGTAATTAGATTTATTAACATAGTAAATGCAAGCACAAAATATTCGTTCCACCCTATTTTCGTCAATGCATCTCCCCACCAAGTTGATAAAGGCGTAAATAAACAATAATAACCAATAACTTTCAGCATAGCTAGTGCAACATTATTTGCTGATTTAAAAGTGAATTTGCGGTTTATAGTGAAATTCCATAACACAGATAAGGTCAAGGCAATCAAATATGCAGGCCAATATTTTAGATGTGCGAATTCGTTCAACAGAGTGAAAGACACAAATTGAATTACACCTGCCGAAGCAGAAAATAAAGTAAATTTTATTGCTCTTTTTACTTCTTTAGATTTTTCTTTTCTGTTTATGTAACTTTTTTCAGATTGCGAAAAATTTTCTGGAGCATCGTTTATGTTTATTGTTTCGCCTTCGGATGTTATTTCTGTGTCGACATTTTCTGCCACAACTGTTTGGCTTTCGATTGCAATTTCTGTGTCTATATTTTCTGCCACAACTGTTTGGCTTTCGATTGCTATTTCTTTGTCAATATTTTCTATTATTACTTTTTTAGGGCATATGTTTTCTGCGGTTGTAGTCTCTGCTGTGATATTTTCTAATACACAATCTGAAACGAGTTCAGTTTCGTGTTCTTTTGTCTTGTATAATTCTCTTGATTCAATTTTCCCTTTCAATTTTTTGGCTTTTTTCATTTTTTATCTCACCATATATTTATATTATAATATTCGGAATATCAAAACTAATACTTAATCACCTTTACTTAATCACAATTTATTTGCTTTTCTCCTTCGTGCTTTTTGTAAATTTTCTACAAATATTATAACCTGACAAAATTGTGCTGTCAATTCAAAGGGTTTTCATATTTCCAGTGACCAATTCAATTAGCTCGTATAAAAAAACAGAAGCAACAATTTGTTGCTTCTGTTTTTTTAATAATCCGATATTAGTTAAAATGCATTTGAATTGTCGCAAGCACATTTGTTCCTGCGACCACGCTTTCAATACTATGTCCGATTTCGCGATTGTGTTCTGTTGTGCTGGGGACACTAGCTGCTTGATACATTCTTCCAGCGGTGTCGCTAACACCGCACCAATAACCGCGAGTAGATGCTAATGTATCTTTCAAAAGCACCTGAGCTTTCCCATAAGTGACAACCTTCACCGGGGACCCGTTTGCGACTCCATTTTCATATATCGCTCCTATTGCCAATTGAGCATTAGCAGGAGCAATTCCAACTGCAAAATTTGTTGTGGTGGAAGCAACTACAATTGTTCCTTTTATACTTGTTGCTCCAGTGGCATTTATGAATGTTTCATAAATGCCACCTTCAGAGGTAAATCCACTGCCTACACCCCCTATCTTTGACATTAATAAATCGTAGCTTACAACTCCACTCATTTTTCACCACCCGAATTAAATAATTACTTATATTTCAATTTATTTATTGTTTTTTTGAATTATTATAAATGATGCGACGTATCTAGTTTCGACGCATATTTGTTACAGCTGTTATTTTTTTTAATTATACCACAACAATATACGGCACACCGGCAATTTCTGGCGCTGTCAAAGCAAGATATGATGCTTCAGAAATTTGTTGGTCAACCCAAGCGGCAGTGGGCAACAAAGCTTCATTCCAATACCAATAAGTGCTGGTAGCGGTTACATATGCATAATCTGCCAAAGTTGCAGTCGGATATGCGGCTATCAATAAAGCGCTAGTTGCGTATTCTCCTTTGTAAGTTTCTATAGCGCTCGGTGGTAGTTGAGATACCGGTATATAACCACTTCCGTCTAAAGTTGCGACTCCATTTGCTACACCCAATTTTGATACATACAATTCATAACTAATTGCACTTGCCATTTATATTCCTCCTCATGGAATTACAATCCATAGAATACAGGGATTGTATTTTTGATCGTTTTTCATTATTTTGTAGAACATTTCTCTTATATACATTATTCTCACAATACCAATCCTTCCTTTTCTATAAAATTTGTTCCTATTTACATTATGATTAAAATAATTTGGTTGTGAACTATATTCGGCTTAAAAACCGTTGGATTAGTTTTCAATACATACAATAATTAAATCCTCATTCTTTTATGCTTCACGCTATGTTGACATTTCAGTCTTAAGGTTTTATAATTAAATGTCAATAAGAGGTTAAGAAATCTATATCCCTAATTCTTTTCTTTATAAAAAATATATAGTATTAATAATAAATGCAAAATGAGGTAGCAATGGAAAAAATGCTTAAAAAGTACGCTGAGCTTGTCATAAAAGTTGGAGTAAATCTGCAAGAAAGTGAAGAGCTTGTTATAAACGCAGGAGTCGATACTGCGGCATTTGCCAGACTTGTTGCAGAAGCAGGCTACAGAGCTGGTGCAAAACGCGTAACACTGCTTTGGCGAGATGAACTAGTAAACAGAATGCGTGCGCTAAATGAGGATACTGCAACTTTAACCGACATTCCAACTTGGCTTATAGAATCAAAAGAATACATTGTCAACAAAAAAGCAGTTTACGTTGCAATTCTTGCAGATGATCCTGAAATATATTCAGGTGTTCCCACAGAAAAGTTGTCTGCTTTGTCAAAAGCCAGTAGCATAGCATTTAAGAAATTTTATGACGCATCAATGTGCAATGATATTCGCTGGAGTGTAGTTGCAATACCCAATCTTGCTTGGGCAAAAAAAATAAATCCGAATTTGTCCGATGAAGAAGCTGTCGCAAAACTTTGGGAACTTATTTTCAAAACTATGCGACTTGATATTGATGACAGTGTTGGGGCTTGGAAAACTCATCAGGCAAGATTGAATAGTATAAATGAATGGCTAACAAAAAAACAGTTTGTCACATTGAAATACAAAAACTCACTTGGAACAGATTTATCAATCGGACTTCCTAAAAACTATTATTTCGCTGGTGGTTGTGAAAAAAGTCGCGATGGCATTGAGTTTTCAGCCAATATGCCAACTGAAGAAGTTTTCACTGCGCCTGACAAAATGACTGCAAACGGGAAAGTTGTAGCAAGTATGCCATTGTTTTACAACGGAAATAGAATTGAAGACTTCGGTTTTACATTCGAAAACGGAAAGGTTGTCGATTACTATGCACAAACAGGTTTTGATGTTCTGAAAGGTCTTATTGAAACTGACGAGGGTTCAAGATATTTAGGTGAAGTCGCACTAGTGCAATATGACTCTCCGATACAAAACCTAAAAACTTTGTTTTATAATACACTGTTTGATGAAAATGCAAGTTGCCATTTGGCTCTAGGTAGAGCCTACCCTTGCGTAACTGACAGCGAAAAAATGAGCAAAGAAGAACTTTCCGCTATAGGTTTGAATGATAGTTTGGAGCATGTTGACTTTATGGTTGGCACTCCCGATTTGTCTGTTGTAGGCATTGACAAAGACGGCAAAGAAACAGCAATTTTTGTAAACGGAAATTTTGCAATATAGTACATAAACCGCAGTTCATATATGCATTTTGTAAAAATAAACTATTGATATTGCTTGCAAACGAAATATTTAATTGCACTATTATGATTATTCTAGGAGCCGACAATAGAATCATATGAATTTGGAGAGCCTCTTATAGACACATACAAAAATGGCTACCTTAATCAAAATGATTGTAATGAAAATTTTATAATTTTGAAATATTACCTGTCTGTTTGCCATTATCAAATTTATCGCTATTTCAAATTCTATTTGAATATATTGCTTTTTGGCACTGTTGAAATTGCTCGATAAAATAAATACTATACAAAAAGCGAACTCTAACGAGTTCGCTTTTATATTTCAATAAAAAAATAACAAATGGTTATAAAATTTGAAGCTATCAAATTTTTCCCGTTAGCGCAAGTACAACAACGATAACCGCAACAATACCAAGAACAATCCACAATAACTTTTTAGTTTGCTTCTTTTTTTCGGGACTCATCTCATGATAACCCGTTTCAAGAGGTTCTTTACAGCTCGGACACTCTGTCATATGGTCAAGTGCTTTTTTTCCACAATGAGGACAGATTATAATATGCTTATCAAGATTCGTTAGTTTTCTCTTATCCATTATTTCAACCATACAAAAACCATAAACGCTATCAGTCCGCCGAACGCAACAATAAAAATCAATGCAATTGGAATCAAAGCAGAATATAAATTCCAAATAAGTCGCATCATTTCTTTGCGCGTCATTTTTTCTTGTGGTTTGGCTTCTTTGTTTTCGCCTGTCTTTTGAGTTTTAGGATTGAACCAAGGCATTCCATCGATATTCATCGGTGCAATAACTCTGCCATCATCATCGCTGTATGTTTTTTTTCCCTTCTTCTTCATTAGCTTTGTTATCACTTTAGCTATAACGTGCAGTGATTATTCCTCAGCTGATAAATTTGCGGTAATTATCAACTTGCTTTACGAAATTAGTTTCAACCATAAATATAGTTCTATTCTTCAGTCAGTTTGTTATTTCATATATTAACGTACTTATATTATTCAGTCGGTTTGTTTTTTTAAATATATTTATATTTAAGTCTATTTATTTTCTGCCTAAATATAATTCTTTTCTTCGGCAGTTTATTCTTTTCTTATCTTAAATATAATTCTATTCTTCAGTCAGATTACTTTTTGTTTCTGTCTTTGCTTTTAATTCTTTTTCCATCTCTTTGTTCTTTTCAAGAGCCTCTTTATCAAACAAATGACAAACCACAAAATGGTCAGGTTCTATTTCCATTACGTTAGGCACACAGCTTTTGCACACCTCCATACACATTCTGCAACGCGTGTGGAACTTACAACCAGAAGGTGGATTTGCCGGGGAAGGTATGTTGCCTTCCAAAATTATGCGCTTCATTTTGTAGTCTGGGTCAGGAACTGGAATTGCTGAGAAAAGCGCTTCGGTGTACGGATGCTTTGGATTTTTAAATAATATTTTTGTTGGTGCAAACTCCACCATACTGCCGAGATACATAACGCCAACAGTATCAGAAATATGTTCAACAACCGAAAGGTCATGAGAAATGAACAGATAGGTAAGACCGAATTTTTCCTGCAAGTCTTTCAAAAGATTGATTATCTGCGCTTGAATTGAGACGTCAAGTGCGGATACAGGTTCATCACAAACAATAAATTTTGGGTCAAGCGCTAATGCGCGCGCTATGCATATGCGCTGTCTCTGACCACCTGAAAATTCGTGAGGATATCTATCCTTATGGTATTCTTGCAATCCGCAAGCTTCCATAGTTTTGGTTATATATTCATCATACTGGTCTTTTGGAACAATTTTATGTTCACGGACTGCTTCGCCAATGATTTCACCCACAGGCAGACGAGGTGACAAACTTGAATAAGGGTCTTGAAAAACTATTTGAAGTTCAGGGCGTTTGGCACGAAGCTTTTTGCCTTTCAATTTGTTTATGTCTTCTCCATCAAACAAAACTTGACCGCCACTTCTTTCATAAAGGCGAAGTATTGTTCTTCCTGCTGTGGTTTTACCGCAACCTGATTCTCCAACCAAACCCATTGTAGTGCCTTTCTTGATATTAAAAGAAATGCCGTCAACTGCCTTTACATAACCCACAGTTCGCTTGAAAAATCCTGCCTTTATCGGGAAATACATCTTAAGCTTATTGACTTCCAGAATATTTTCGGGATTGTGTACTAATGGAGTGTAAACATCGTTTATAACAGCTCTTCTCTTTTCATTGGCAATTTTTATATATTTTACAGGGTTCTTAAAGAAGCTCACAACAGATTTGAATGCTTTTTTTAGAATCAAACCAATTTTACTAAAAAACTTCTTTATTGATATTCCTATTGAGCTGGAGGTGCTTTCTTTCTTAAAATCAGTATTACTCATTGCGCGCGCCCTCCTCTTTTGTATTTTCATATCTATAGCAAGCAACATAATGCGTCTCTGAAAGTTTTAAAAATGGAGGATATGCACCGTTGCAAGCATCGATTGACATTTCGCATCTGTCTTTGAAGTAACAATAGTTTGGCATATTGATTGGATTTGGAACATTACCCGGAATGTTGTATAGTCTTTCAATATCCTTGCCCACGACTGGTTTTGACTTCATAAGTCCAATAGTATATGGATGCGATGGACGATTAAAAATATCTTGCGCCGTACCTTTTTCAACGATACGCCCTGCATACATTACAACAACATAATCCGCCATCTCTGCAATGACGCCAAGGTCATGAGTGATAAGCATAATACTGCTGTTTATTTTTGTTTTAATGTCACTCAAAATATCCAAAATCTGTGCTTGAATAGTGACATCCAGCGCCGTAGTTGGCTCATCAGCTATAATAAGTTTCGGGTCACAAGCAAGTGCGATAGCAATCATAACACGCTGTCTCATGCCGCCTGACAGCTCATGAGGGTACATCTTGTAGACTCCTACACTGTTGGCAATTCCAACAAGCTCCAAAAGAGAAATCGTCTTTTCTTTTACATCCTTCTTGCTCATTCCTTTGTTATGCAAAAATAGAACTTCGTCCACCTGCGCTCCGATACGGAAAACGGGGTTAAGGCTTGTCATTGGCTCTTGAAAAATCATGGACATTTCATTTCCACGAAGCATTTGCATTACAGAAGCAGGGGCATTCACTATATTATAGGCCTTATCCCCTGAATTGAAGCGGATTTCGCCTTCAACAGTTTGTCCCTGTGGTCTTTGCACCAACTGCATAAGCGAAAGGCTGGTAACTGATTTTCCGCAACCCGATTCACCAACAACACCGACAGTTTTTCCAAAAGGCACTTCAAATGTCACACCGTCAACTGCTTTCACTGTTCCTATATCAGTGAAGAAATAGGTATGCACATTGTCAAACTCGACAACATTTTTTTCGTCGTGCATAGTGGTCAAATACTCAGATTCGGGTACAAATCTTCTTTTTCTTTTGCGTTCAATGATATTTGTAATTTTCCTGTTCTCACGGGAAATTTTTGCAGAATCATGCGCGGATATATAGTTTGTCTTTTTGCGTTCGCGTTTTTGAAACTGTTTTTGAATATTGGCAACGATGCCAACTTTCTTTTCTTTATCTTCCATTTTTGGCACCTCCTAACGCTTCATTTTCGGGTCAAACGCATCGCGTAGACCGTCACCAACGAAGTTGAATGCAATAACCGTCAAACAAATCAATAGCCCGACAGGTATCCAAATATACGTGTATTTTATCATTGCTGTTGCATTGCTAACTGCATTTATCATCGCGCCCCAAGTCGCAAGAGGATATTTCGCTCCAAGACCCAGGAATGACAAAGTTGATTCAGTCAAAATAATACCGCCTAGTCCCATTGTCGCATTGACAATCAACTGTGGCATTACGTTTGGCACAAGGTGACGGAATATTCGTCTTGAAACCTTTATGCCTGTAGCCTCAGCTGCAATCATAAACTCTTGTTCACGAAGGAAGAGAATTTGTCCTCTAACAAGTCTTGCGATACCCGACCAACCAAGTACACCCAAAATAATCATTAAATACATAATTCTTGTGTATGGATCCATACGCACGGCGTCAAAAAATGCACCAAGAATAATTAATATCGGCAATGTTGGGATACAGTTGAATATATCAACTAAACGCATAATAATATTGTCTATCCATTTTCCAAAATATCCGGCTATTCCGCCTAGAATAACACCGATAAACAATGATATGAAAATAACAATAAAGCCAATCATAAGAGAAATTCTTCCGCCAAACATTATGCGTGTCAAAACATCCATACCATTCGCATCAGTTCCAAGCCAGTGAGCTGCTGAGGGAGCATCATAAATATTGATAAGATATTTTTCTTGGAAATTGCGCAGTAAGAAATACGAAAGGTTGCGTTCCAAATCAAATTCAGCTTCACCATAAATAGGATTGCCGAGTTCATCAACAAGTTCTTCTCCGTTTTCATCAAGCAATACAGTGTATGCCGTAAAACTTGTCTCAGTAATATTTTGCTCAAGCATAATTGTGACAGCATCTTCAAGCTGAAGTTTGAAGTTGATGCTTAGAGTATCTTCACCATTGTATCTGCGAACAGCAAAAGTTGACATATTTGCAAAAGGAACAGCCGTTCCACTTGTGGTTTCACTGACCATCAAAATGTCGTCCTCATTGACAGCAATGCTAAAAGTTCTCTCATCATAAGTGAAATTCGTGCTTCCGTAAACGGCCATAAAAGCAGCCAATTTGAAATCATTATCCAAAATTACGGTTGTATCGTAGCAATCAAAAACAAATGTTGTCGCGTAAAGAGCATTCTGCAATCCAAAATCACGGGAAATTTCGAATACACCCGTGGCATTTAGGGTCACGATATAGTTTCCATCATTAAACACAAATGTATCTTCTGAAAGATTTGCCTTTACTGCATTTTCAAAATCAACTCCAAGCATTTCTTCACTATAATCAAACAAACCGTCTGCAACAACTTTTTTTACTGTATAAATATTTTTAGTGCCTGCAGGAGTAATAATGAAATCATCACCTGAGTAACTGAATGAACCTGTTTCAATATTTGCTGAAACAGTAGATTTGAAAAATGACTCGTTTTCTATAATCACATCTTCTTCAAGTATCAGTAAATCCAAAAATGAGTTGTATGTTGCTGTCGTTTCATTGTTTGAATAAGTTGCAACACTATCAATCTGGTTATATTCCAACGAATAAATATTGTCACCAAGCTTTTTTAATGTGTATGAATTGTTTTCAGTGTCAGTTAGTTCTCTTGTTGTCTGTGACTGTGCTTCCATATCAATGATATATGAGTTAAGCATATTGCGTACAGAATAATGAATATCATTGCTGTCAACTAAATAGTAGTTTTCATAACTTGTTCTTTCTGTTGCTGTTGCATAATCAAATAAAATAGAATCGTTTTTGTAAAAAACTTCTTTCTGATTGTATTGTATTATCCAACCACCTAAAAAACAAAACGCAAACATAAAAATCAATATAGCCAGTCCCACAAGAGCGAGCTTGTTTCTGAAAAATCTTTTTGCGACCAAAACGCTCGGCGATATTACTTTTACACGACGTTCATCATCTAATGCCTGTTGAGGTATGTCAATCGGTGGTTTTTCGTCAATTTCAGGTGCATTGGCAACTCTATTGATGTCATTTAATTCTTCTTCTTTTATATTTTCAAATTTTGTCATATCTCTTTTCATAATGCACCTCCTTAGTTTATTCTTACGCGCGGGTCAACCACAGCATAGAGTACGTCACTGATTAAAGTACCTAACAATGTCAAAATTGCCATAAATGACAGATAAAACATTGTAAACGGAATGTCTCCCGCTATCATTGCATGATAGGAAGCATAACCGATGCCTTCAATGGCAAACAAAGTTTCTGTGATAAGTGCGCCCGCAAAAAGTCCTGGAAGTGAGCCACCAATTATGGTGACAATAGGAATTAATGTATTTCTAAAAGCATGGTGGTTGATGACTTTTCTTTCTGAAAGACCTTTAGCGCGCGCAGTCCTAATATAGTCGGAGTTTAGAACCTCCAGCATATTTGTCCTGGTGTAGCGCATCATACCGCCGATGCTTACAACTGTCAAAGTTATGATTGGCATAATAAAGTGTTTTGCCACATCGAAAAATTGTTGAAATGCAGATAATGAAAGATAGTCTCTGCCAATCATTCCGCTGATATCAAACCAGCCTAATTTGACGGAGAAAATAAGTTTCATAACTGTTGCTACAAAAAATGTTGGAAGTGAAATTCCAATCAATGAAACAACTGTAACCGAATAATCTGTAATACTATATTGTTTTTTTGCAGCGACCACGCCAAGAGGTATTGCAATAAATATTTCCAAAACGAAAGCAGCTACGCCGAGATAGAAACTATTCCAAATAACTTTTTTGAATTCATCGACAACAGGAATACTGTAGTACCAGCTGTCCCCAAAATTGCCCTGTATGGCTTGACCCAACCAATAGATATAACCGTCAATAATGCCTTTGTCCATGCCATATTGTGCGTTCAACTCCACCATCCATTGTGCAGCGCTTTTCTGACTTCCCGGTTTTGTTGCAAGTTCACGCGCAACGCTCTCAACATAACTCGTTGGCAGCGAATGCATAATTGTGTATATTATTAACATTACGAAAAAGAGAATCACTGAACATAGTAACAATCTTTTTATTATAAATTTTAGCATTATTAAACCTTATTGTTGCATTTATTTGCTTTTTTATATTATGTAAAAAATTCTTTATTTCAAGCATAAAATCTCTTGATTTCAAGAGATTTCAAAAAGCATTGTTTCGTTAAGACATTAGGCGGGGGCTCTATAAAGAACCCCCGCCCTTATCTTAACTAATTTTTGTTTTTGCTTAGTTCATCTCAAGAACTTCAATGTCATTCATCCATGTCCAGAATGTCGTGATGTCTGGTGTGATTGAATCAATTTTAACACGGCTTGTGTTAAATATTATTGCATTTTGTCTTTGATAGATAGGAATTTCAACACCCCAATCCAAGATTATCTCCAAACAATCCTTATAAGTGTCTTTTCTGAAAGAAGTGTCGGCACTCTTTCTTGCATTCATAATAAGTGTGTCGAGTTCATCTGATTGAATACAATAGTGGTTGCTCTCTGTTCCGCCTAAACCAACAATATTTGTGCTGTAATAAACTTGATACATATCAGGATCAACCGTTGCGCCCCAAGCTGCACACCACAATTCCTGTGTTCCTGCTTCAACAGCTGTCCATAATTGATTGCTATCCGCTGGATCATTGATTGTCAATGTAATGCCAATGCTTGCAAGTTGACCTTCAACCCATGTGCATATTGAGAATGATGGATGGTCTCCACCGCCGTCTCCAGGAACAATGATTTCATATTCAAATTTCGCGCCGTCCGGTGCTGCGGTAAATTTATGAGTTGTAGCATTCCATGTGTAACCTGCGGCAGTCAAGAATCCAATTGCTGCTTGTTTTGCTGCTGCAAATTT
>JAQUST010000030.1 GCA_028710495.1 Clostridia bacterium | reverse complement strand
CGTATGCGATTTGAAACCGACCAATTCTACCTGAAATCTGCCGAAGAAATGGAAGAATTGTTTGACTGGTGTCCAGAAGCTATTTCTAGTACCGTAGAAATTGCAAACAAGTGCAATTTCACATTCAAGACCAAAATCGATGTTCATTTCATTCCTCCATACACTAATGAAGAAATGGGAATACGCACCACTGAGCAATTTTTGTGCGACCTTGCAAATGAAAAGTTGAAAGAACGCTACGATGTCATAACTCCGGAAATCCAAGAAAGAATGGATTATGAACTCTCCGTTATAAACGAATGTGGATTTTCATCATATTTTTTGATTGTTTGGGACTTTATCAATGCGGCTAGAAAAAAAGGTATTTCAATTGGCCCGGGTCGAGGAAGCGGTGTAGGTAGCATTGTTGCATATTCAATAGGAATAACCCAAGTTGACCCATTGAAATACAATCTCATTTTTGAGAGATTCCTCTCGAAAGAAAGAGTTTCTATGCCTGATTTCGATATTGATATTTGCTGTTTGCGAAGGCAGGAAGTTGTCGATTATGTTGAGCGCAAATACGGCAAAGAAAATGTATCAAAGATTATTGCGTATTCCACTATGGCCACAAAAGCGGCAATAAAAGATGTAGCCAGAGCTTTTGAAGTTCCGTATCAAACAGTCAATGATTGGATGAAAATGATTCCGCTTGGAAACAAAATTGCAGATTGTTTGGATGAAAAGAATGGTGTGCCTGAGTTTATCAAATTATATCGCGAAAATCCAGATGCAAAAAAAGTTATCGATGAAGCAAAAAAACTTGAAGGTATGCCAAGGCAGGTTTCAACTCACGCCGCAGGCGTTGTTATTTGCAGCGAACCCGTTGTGGAGCATGTTCCACTTCAGAGAAACAAAGAAGATATCACAACACAATTTGACAAGACTCAAGTTGAAGCTCTCGGATTGTTGAAAATGGACTTTTTGGGACTCGTGACTTTGACTGACATTGCAGAGGCCTTGAAATATATTAAAGCAGACAAGGGAGTCGATATTGATTTTAGCAAAATAGAATATGACGATCCTGAAGTATTCAAAATAATAAGCGGTGGAGATTGCGAAGCCGTCTTTCAGCTTGAAAGCGGTGGAATGAAAAAGTTTATGTCAAAGTTGAAGCCGGACTGCTTGGAAGAAATCATAGCAGGCATTTCGTTGTTTCGTCCAGGACCAATTCAATATCTTGACCAGTATATTGAGGGCAAACTCGATCCAGATGGCGTAAAATATGCTCATCCTCTCTTGAAAGAAATTCTAGGGGTTACTTACGGCTGCATAGTATATCAAGAACAAGTTATGCAAATTGCCCGCTCGCTTGCTGGCTTTTCGTTTGGCGGAGCTGATGTTATGCGCCGCGCAATGTCAAAAAAGAAAGTCGATATATTGCTAAAAATGAAGTCATTGTTTATCGAGGGCGGTGACATGGCGACTGATAAAGGCTCCGTTAATGTTCCGGGAGCTGTAAAGAATGGTGTACCTGCAGAAGTTGCAAGCGACCTTTTTGACCAGATTTTGAAATTCTCACAGTATGCGTTCAACAAATCACATGCGGCTGCCTATTCGGTGTTGTCTTATCGTACGGCATATCTAAAGTGTTATTACCCGCTACATTTTTTAGTTGCTGTTGCCAATAACCGCATAAATAAATCCGATGAGTTGAAGCACTACATTGGGTATATGAAGCAAAAAGGCTTCAAATTTTTATCGCCTGATATAAACCGTTCAGAACAGTTTTTCACTATCGAAAACGGTTGTGTTCGTTTTGGACTCATGGGAATAAAGAACGTTGGTTCAACTGCGCTTGATGAGATAATCAATGAGAGAAACAATTATGGCAAATACCGTGATATGCGAGATTTTGCCTCAAGAAATTCTTTTGTCAACAAACGTATGCTTGAAAACCTAATCAAGGGCGGAGCATTCGATTGTTTCGGTCAGACTCGCGCAACAATGCTTGCCTCATACACTAAAATTATTGATATCGTACTGTCGGAGAGAAAGCACAAAGACACTGACCAACTCAGTTTCTTCGACGACGGTTTGATTGAGGATGTGCCGATTACTTATGATGTCTTGCCCGAATATGACAAGAAAAAGTTTTTGGCGTATGAAAAGGAAGTGCTGGGAATGTACATTTCGGGCCATCCGCTTGAGGAATACACAAGGGAATTGCGGAAATATTCTTTTGACACTTCAATGATTTATGCAAAAGAAGATGCAATTGAATTTGAAGATGAAGAAATACTTTCAAATGATGTCATTGACGAACCGACTGAAGAAGAAGGCGAGAAGATAATGTTGAATATGGAGTTTTCGAACACGCGCGTTAAGTTCGGAGGTATTTTCACTGAAATCGAAAAGAAGATATCGAGAGCAGGCACTTCATCGTTCTTTGTCGGACAAATTGAAGATTTAACGGGTGCGCTAAATTTTGCAATCTATGCTCCGGCGTGTGATAAGTTTTCAGAATTTTTGCAGACAGAAAATCCTGTTGAAATTCAGGGCAAACTAGATTTGCGTGATGAAAGAGAACCAAAGATAATTATCGAAAAAATCGCAATTTTGACTCAGATGACAACGAGCAATAAAGATGGAAATCCTGATGATGTTTTATGGGTTTTACTTGAAGATAAAAATCAAAAAAGCCTTGTCGAAAGTGTATTATCGATGTACCCCGGAAATACTATAGTTAAGGCACAAATAGTTGTCAAAGGAAGTAAAGACCGTGTCGAACAGTTCAATTCAATTGTAACAATAACGGACGAACTTATGTTTAGACTTCGCAATATTTTAGGCGAAAAAAACATAAAGACAGTATCGAAACGAAAAACAAATTAATGAAAATATAGTCTATACAAAAAAATCATTATATGATATAATTATCAATTGAATAAGCAATATGTTTTTAGATTAAGAAGTCAAAAAGAAACTGTAAAAATACACAGTAAAAGACTCCGTAAACCGTTCGACGCCAGCAAGATAGTCGTCTGAGCATTAGAACACTATAAATGAAATAAAATTTTAGAGGTATAAACAAAATGAAAAAAATCGCTGTTTTAACGAGCGGTGGTGACGCACCGGGAATGAACGCTTGTCTTCGTGCAGTTGTTAGATATGGTATTTATCGCGAATACAAGATATATGGAATTGAACGCGGGTATGCTGGTCTTATCAAGGGTGATATCTTCCAAATGTATCCACGAAGCGTTTCGGATATTATTCAAAGAGGCGGAACAATACTCAAAACTGCAAGAAGTCTTGAATTCAAGCAATTTGAAGTTCGTGAGCAGGCAGTTGAAAATCTAAGAAGCCGTGATATTGACAATTTGATAGTTATCGGTGGAGATGGTTCATATGCAGGTGCACTTGCACTTCACAAAGAGTTTGGTATAAATGTTATCGGCATTCCAGGCACAATAGACAATGACCTTGCCTACACAGATTTCACATTAGGATTTGACACTGCAGTCAATACAGTTCTTGGCGCAATCAACAATCTTCGTGATACAAATGCTTCACACGAGAGAGTGAGCATAGTTGAAGTTATGGGAAGAAACTGCGGCGATATAGCTCTTTATTCAGGGCTTGCAGGTGGTTGCGAATATGTGCTTGTTCCTGAAATCAAAACTGATTTCAAAGAGGTTGCTGAAAGAGTCAACTTGAGCGCAAAGCGTGGCAAAACTTCAAATATGATAGTTTTTGCTGAAGGAGCAGGCGACAAAACTGAGCTTATCAGCACAATAAAACAAATTACAGGAAGAACACCAACTGTGACTACGCTTGGTCATATTCAACGCGGCGGTTCACCATCAAATGTTGACAGAGTTCTGGCTGCTCAATTTGCATCATATGCGGTTGATCTTCTCTGCAAAGGAGAGGGCGCAAAAGCTGTAGGTATCAAAGACAATAAAATTTTCGCTATGGACTTGGAAGCTGCACTCAATGAAAAGAAAGATATAGATAAAAATTTATACAAAATGACTCAGCTATTGAGTTTATAGGAGGAGTTTATGAAAGGTTTGAAAGGTGCGTGTATGTTCGGGCAATCAGGAGGTCCGACATCAGTTATTAACTCAAGTGCAGCAGGAGTATTTATTGAAGCGTTAGCGCAAGAGAATATTACAGCTGTTTATGGGGCTGCTCACGGCATTCGTGGCATACTACATGAAGAGTTCTACGATATTTCCAAGGAAGACCCAAACGAACTTGAACTATTGAAATACACACCTTCCTCGGCACTCGGCTCTGTTCGTTACAAGCTCAAAGACGTCGGTGTTGATGATACGGATTATAAAAGACTGCTTGAAGTGTTCAGAAAATATAACATTCGTTATTTCTTCTACAATGGTGGAAATGACAGTATGGACACCTGCAACAAAATCTCAAAATATATGAAAGTATCAGGCTGGGATTGCAATGTTATCGGCGTGCCAAAAACTATTGATAATGATTTGTTCGGAACAGACCATTGCCCGGGATATGCCTCGGCGGCAAAATACATAGCAACCACTTTGATGGAATTAAATCTCGACGCAAAAGTTTACGACACAGGTATGGTTGCAGTTATCGAAATTATGGGAAGAAACGCGGGTTGGCTCACAGCCGCCGCAGCGCTTGCAGGCGTAAAGGGTCTAGGCGCAGACCTTATCTATCTTCCGGAAACGCCATTTGAGTTGGACAAGTTTCTAAATGATGTAAAAGAAGTTTGCAAAAACAACGGAAACAAATGTATTGTGGTTGTGTCAGAAGGCATCAAAAATAAAGAGGGTAAATATGTTGGTGAATTTGCGGCTTCTGCAACCGATTTGTTTGGACATGCACAGCTTGGTGGTATTGCTTCAATCCTTGCAAGTGCAATCAAAATTGAACTTGGCATCAAAACACGCGCGATTGAATTCAGTCTTATGCAACGCTGTGGTGCACACCTTGCATCAAAAACGGATGTTGAAGAAGCATTTTTGGCGGGTGAGGCAGCAGTAAAATTTGCATGTGATGGCGAAACCGATAAAATGGTTATTTTCAAATGCGATAGGTCAAACGGCTACAAGTGTGAATATGTTTTAATGCCTCTTGAACTTGCTGCCAATACAGAAAAGAAAGTTCCTTCTGAATGGATAATAAACAACGGAACAGGTTTGTCACAAGAATTTATTGATTACGCGTTGCCTCTTATTCAAGGCGATGCAAAAGCACCGCTTGAAGACGGACTTCCTAGATTTGCAAAGTTGAAAAAAGTTTTAGCTACAAAATAGTTTACTGAGGGCTTGCTAAAAAAGCCCTTTTTTTATACATTTGAACTTAAATTGGACTCTACTAATTAATATACTTATGCCAAACCAATACAAAATCAAAGCTGCACAAAAACAAAACAATATTTAATTGTTTCTGAAGATAAAAGCAATTATAAAGCTTCGCAACAAAAAATGGTGTTTTGAACTATTATGTAAGCAAAGCAAACGGCAATCAATAGAAAAGTTATATTATTAAATATTAATGCAATACAAAAAAGCAATGCTATAGTAAAGAAATGAAAAAATATGTGATGCAATGGTAATGGGTAAAAGCAAGAAAAAAGACACAAAGTGCGTTAGCAAAATTGTGTCAAAATATTGGTCTGGGTGACAAGACTTGAACTTGCGACCTCTTGACCCCCAGTCAAGCGCGCTACCAAACTGCGCCACACCCAGTCGAATATCTTCATTATTATACTTAACTGAATTCTATAATGCAAGTGATTTATAAAATATCCTGAGCACTAAAAAAAATTAATTTGAAATTGAAATAAATTTGTTATATGTAAATATTTCATCAATTGTTTATGAAATTTTTATGATTAGTTTGAAATACGAATTAACGATAAGGAAAAATAAAAATGAAAAACGGCGAAATTTTGACAGTTGAAATTATTGATATAGGTGTGAACGGAGAAGGCGTCGCAAAAGTAGATGGCGCGGTTGTGTTTATTCCTTTTGCAATAACAGGAGAAACTGTCAAAATAAAGTTGACGCATTGCAAAAAAGATTTTGCGTTTGCTGACCTAATAGAGGTTTTATCACCATCAAATGACCGTATAAAGCCCCTTTGCATACATTTTGGCGAGTGTGGCGGTTGCGATATGCAACACATAAAATACGAAAAGCAACTTGAACACAAGCGTGCAAATCTCATCAACAATTTGCGTAAAATTGCTGGCATAACTGCGGAGGTTGATGAAGTGGTTTTTGATGACCAGTGGGGTTATCGCAATAAACTCTCGTTACCTTTTGGCGAAAGAAACGGCAAAATCGTTGTCGGTTTTTTTGAGAAAAATTCACATTCGATAGTTCCGATGAAGGATTGTCCGTTGCACAAACGTTGGGCGGCAGATTTGATTGAGTGTATTACTTCGTGGGCGAATGAATGCAAGAGCGCATTGTCAGTTTATGATGAGAACACAGGAAAAGGATTTCTGCGTCACGCAGTTGCAAGAATGATGGACACGCTTTCACTAACAATAGTTGGCAATGGGAAAACTTTGCCAAGTGTTAATGCTTTGATTGCAAAGCTCAAAGCTAAATTTGACAATTTCGAAATATATTTTTCACCGAATGTGCAGAACACGAATGTGATATTAGGAAGTTCAGCAAAACTAGTTTATGGCGTTCCACAAAAACAATCGCTTGGCATATTGAAAGCCGTTGTGTCTCCGCTTTCGTTTCTGCAAATAAACAATGCTATCCGTGACAAAATATATGAGAAAGTCTGTCTCGAAATAGAAAAAGCCAATTTCAGGCAATGTGATGCCAAAAAAAATGATGCAAAGCACGACAATCAAAAAGACCGGAGCGATGTTCAAAATTTTGATGCAAAGTGCGACAACCATAACGAACAATTTGATTCTCAGAATTTTGATTTGAATCTAGATAATCAAAACGACAGAAGTGATGACCAAAATTTTAATGCAAATAAACACAATCAGAATGACCAAATTGATATTCATAATAGTGCTACAAATTTAGGCAACGAAAACAACCAATTTGATGTTAACCAAATTTCTAAAAACCCAAAATATAATTCTAACTCAATTCAAATAATTGAGCTATATTCCGGAGTTGGACTTTTGACTGCCGAACTCGCGCTCCGTTTGCCGAATGCAAAAATAACAGCAGTCGAAATAGTTGAAGACGCGGTGAAAGACGCCGACAAACTTATGTTGGAGAACGGGTTGACAAACCGCGTGACAAATATTTGCGACGATGCTTCTCACGCAATTCAATCACTTATTAAAAAAGATATAAGCGAAAACGCAGTTGTAAACAGTGAACTCAAAAAACAAAAATCATGCGACTCAAATGGAAACAATTTAAGTGAAGAAACTAATCCTCATTCAAATGATATTTCAGATATAAATAAAAGCGCAACCATAAATGATGAACTTAAAATTGAGAAAGCGAACGAAACAATTGAAAACTATTTAAGTGAAGAAATAATCGCACATTCAAATTACATTTATGATATAAATAAAAGCGCAA
>JAQUST010000002.1:9637-130013 GCA_028710495.1 Clostridia bacterium | reverse complement strand
TTTGAAATTAATTATACAAAATATAGATTATCAGAATATGAATTAAATTTTCAAGTCCAAAAATAAAGTTAAAGCACACAGCTAATATACAATACCAAAACTAGTAATCAATCCAAAACTAGTTTCAGCTATAAACTAATATTCTAGTCCGAAACTATTTATTCAAACCTAGACTAATATTCGAGCTGATTTGTGATATATTCTTCGAGTTGGTCGATATTGATTCGAATTTGTGCCATCGTATCGCGCTCGCGAACGGTAACGGTATTATCTTCCAAAGTATCAAAGTCGATTGTTACGCAAAATGGCGTTCCGACCTCATCTTGACGGCGATAGCGTTTCCCGATTGAACCAGCTCCATCAAATTCGCAAGCAAATTTTTTGGACAGGGCAGTGAAAATTTCATCAGCCTTTTCATTCAGTTGTTTTTGAAGTGGCAAAACTGCAACTTTTATTGGAGCAAGTGCGTGGTGCAAATGCAACACAATGCGGGTTTCTCCTTCGAGTTCCTCTTCATCGTATGCGTCGCAAAGAAAAGCTAGTGTGACACGGTCAGCGCCGAGAGATGGCTCGATAACATATGGCACATACTTTTCGTTTGTCACAGGGTCAATATATTGCATATCTTTTCCACTGGTCTTTGCGTGTTGGTTCAAATCGTAGTCCGTGCGGTCTGCAACGCCCCAAAGTTCGCCCCAACCAAAAGGAAACAAAAATTCGAAGTCAGTAGTTGCTTTTGAATAAAAGCAAAGTTCTTCTGCATTGTGGTCGCGGAGTTTCAAATTGTCACTTTTCATACCCAATTCAAGCAACCATTGATGGCAGAAATTTTTCCAGTACATAAACCATTCAAGGTCAGTTCCAGGTTTGCAGAAAAATTCAAGTTCCATTTGTTCAAATTCGCGGGTTCTGAAAGTAAAATTACCGGGAGTGATTTCATTTCTAAAACTCTTTCCAATTTGCGCTATGCCAAACGGTACTTTTTTGCGTGAGGTGCGTTGGACATTTTTGAAATTGACAAATATTCCTTGCGCAGTTTCAGGTCTTAGATAGACAACCGAAGAAGTATCTTCGGTCACGCCTTGGAATGTTTTGAACATAAGGTTAAATTTGCGGACGCCTGTGAAATCAGATTTCCCGCAGACAGGGCAGGGAATTGCCTTGTCTATTATATATTGCTCCATTTGTTCGTTTGTCCAACCTGCAATGCTCATCTCAATGTTCTTGCGGTTGTTGTAGTCCTCAATAAGTTGATCTGCACGATGGCGAGATTTGCAAGATTTGCAATCCATAAGAGGGTCGGAAAAACCGCCGATATGACCTGATGCTTGCCATACCATAGGATTCATAAGAATAGCGCAATCAACGCCGACATTCAGCGGGCTTTCAGTAACAAATTTTTTCCACCAGCAGGCTTTTATATTGTTTTTCAAAGCAACGCCGAGTGGGCCGTAGTCCCAAGTGTTTGCAAGTCCACCATATATTTCACTTCCTGAGAAGATAAAACCACGGTTTTTGCAGAGTGCGACCAGCTTGTCCATTGTAAGTTTTGCCATAAGAGTTCCTTTTGTCCGCGCTGGAGTGCGTGAACGGTATATTGCATTATCAGCATGCTTCCAAGATAATAGTATATTTAACAAAGTATGTCAAGTATTCCAAACTTATCGAATTTTTTGGAACAATATTTTTTCACTCTGCGTAAAGTGAAGTATGGAGAAATCCAAATAATATCAGGAGGTTCTAAAATGAACGGATTTTTTAATAACAACGGATGCGGTGGCGGATGTGACTGCCTTTGGTTAATTCTTCTTCTGTGCTGCTGCGGCGGTGGCGGCGGATGCGGCGGCGGCGGATTCGGTGGCGGATTTGGCGGCGGCGGATGTGATTGTCTGTGGTTGATACTTATTCTATGCTGCTGCGGCGGCGGATGTGGCGGCAATTACGGTTGCAAATAGGATCTACTAAATGACTACATAGTGGCAAACACAAAATTAAGCCCGACTCAAAAAGTCGGGTTTAATTTTTGCCTGAACAGCATAATCATTGATTTATCTTCAGTATACATTTTGTATTATTATATTTTTCGTAAACAATCTTGCTTTATGAAATTAATATATTGACTGAGTACATGCAATAAACTAAATTGGATTGAACAGAGGTTAATATAATTCTGTTGAGAATAAATATTCTACTAATAAATTAGATAAGAGAAAAATACTAAGTCAGTTTGTAACTGGAATCCTCAAAAGTTTGATGCTGAAATATTCGAAAATACATATTGTATAATGCAAAAAGTTTGAGCTAGATTCCGACTGAATTATAGGTGTGAAATATTTTACGCAATCTTTTACTTAGACAAAATCCTCATAATATTGCCTTGCCAAAAATAGAATATTTGGGGCAATGCAATGAGATTTTATAAATGGCTAATAGGACTTGTAACTGCAATTTTCTACACGCTTATTATAGCGTGGTTTTCGTCATTTTTCTTCAAAATAGATGTTAATTGGTTCAATTTGCTAAATAAACCTTCTTTTATGCCAAATATATTCGTATATGAGTTGTGCGAAACTATAAGCTATGTACTTATTTCAATAGTGTTGGCGCGCCTAATTGTAAACAGAAAATTCGGTCTTCAATTTATATTTATTATTTTAGACGGAGTCTTTTCAATATTATTTATAATGACATTTTTCTACTTCCAGCAGATATATATTGCAACTGCAATAATTGCTATTATATTCGCCTTAAGCATAACCATTTCTGTACTACTATTTATGCGTGACAGCCTGTGCGCAATTGTATATTTCCCTATAGCTTTGTGGCATTCATTCTTGTTTATTCTAGCTTTCGTTATTGCGCTTCACAATTAGTCGGATAATAATATATTTTATATTCCCTAATTTGACTTGAAAAAATCGGTATGTTTTGTTATACTAATATATAGTTTTGTAATAAGAACTATAATATTGTAAAACATTATTACAAATCAATACCCACAAAAAGGGGTCAAATATGCTGCTAGTTATGGACATAGGAAATACAAACGTAAAAATTGGTATTTACAAAGGCGAAATATTGCAAAGTAGCTGGCGAATGTCAACTGAAAATTCACGCACTGCTGATGAATACGGTATGGTGGTTTTTGACTTGCTAGCATCAAAGGGTGTCACTTTTGAGAATATAACAGGAATTATTATTTCATCTGTTGCGCCATCGCTCAATTACACGATTGAACATATGTGCAGTTATTATATGAAAGACTTAAAACCAATTTTTGTTGATAGTTCAATCAAAACGGGTATTGAGATTTTGTATGACCACCCAGGCGAGCTCGGTGCGGATAGAATTGTTGAAAGTGCTGCGGCCTTTCATTTTTACGGTGGACCGATAATTGTCGTGGATTTTGGCTCAGCAACAACTTTTAATGCTATCAACAATGACGGAATTTTTCTTGGAGGTGCGATTGCTCCCGGAATTAAGACTGCAACGGAAAGCCTTGTCAATACAACAGCAAAACTGCCCAGAATTGAGCTTATTAAGCCTGAGAATGCAATTGGCACAAACACTCGAACTTGTATGCAATCGGGTATCGTTTATGGTTATGCGGGACTAGTCAAAGGACTCATTGAAAAAATTCGAATGGAACAAGGTATGGAAAACGCAAAGGTTGTTGCAACCGGAGGTTTGTCTGAACTTATAGAAACAGTAGATGATACACTTATTGATATAATTGACCGTGCACTTGCTTTGAAAGGGCTCAAATATATCTACGAGCTGAACAAATAGAAAGCAGTATGTGTCAAACACCATATAAATCATTTATATTTATGAGCTGAACAAATAGAAAGAATTATGCGTCAAGCGTCATAAAAAAAGTAATTATTCAAACCGAAATAATAATTCATTTGAGCAAAGTCATTTATATCTGCGAGTTGAACAAAATAGCTTACCAAAAAGTATAAGTTATAAATAAAATTAAGTTATAAATATAAAATAGAAGTCAAAAAATTATAAGATAATAAAACACATAAGTTATATCTAATGTGGCTAATAAATCAAATTTAGCAGAGCAAAAAACTAATTGACAAACACATAAGAATTGGAAGGAGAGTCCTGATGAAAAAAATTGGAGTTGCACTACTCGGTCTCGGTACTGTTGGCGGCGGAACCTACGAAATTTTGACCAAGAATCGCGAATATTTTAAGAAAACACAAAATCTTGATGTAGAAGTTATGCAAATTCTCGAAAAAAATATTAAAAGATGTGAGGAACTGGGTGTTGACCTTTCTATTGTTTCCACAGACATAGATGCTGTAGTAAATAATCCGAATATAAAAATAATCGCGGAGTTTTTTGGCGGAATCGAACCTGCGCGCACATTCTTGATTAAGGCGCTTGAAGCAGGCAAAAGCATTGTCACGGCAAACAAAGAGTTGTTTGCAAAGCATTGGACTGAACTTGAGGCGGCGGCAAAAAAGGGAAATGCAGGGCTTTATTTTGAAGCAAGCTGCGTTGGCGGTGTTCCTATTATCCGCACACTGACTGAAGGAATGCAAGGCAATCATATCCTTCAAATAAAAGGAATTATAAACGGTACAACCAACTATATTCTTTCAAGTATGAGTGAAAGTGGAACTGCGTATGAAGACGCACTCAAATCTGCTCAAGAACTTGGCTTTGCCGAGCTTGACCCGACAGCTGATGTCGAAGGATTTGATGCTGCATACAAACTTAGTATTTTGTCATCGCTTGCTTATCACAAAAGAGTGCCGCTAGAAAAAGTTTTTCGTGAAGGTATTTCAGATATTAGCGTTTGCGATATTAACATAGGCAAAGAGCTTGGAATGACACTCAAACTTCTTGCGATTTCAAAATGTAAAAACGGGAAAATAGAGGCGCGTGTTCATCCTGTTTTTGTCCCTTCAACTCATCCGCTAGCATCAGTTTCGGGATCATTTAATGCAGTGTTTTTGAATGGAGATGCTGTTGATGATATTATGCTGTATGGCAGGGGCGCTGGCGCGCTTCCAACAGGTAGCGCTATTGTTTCAGATATTATATTTGCTGCAAAAAAAGAAACCCCCGACCGTTATCCATTTATGGAAGAAACTGAAATCAATGATAACGATTTTATTTCGGATTTTTCTTCAAAATATTACATTCGCATAACTGCCAATGATGAGGAAGGCACGCTCGGCAAAATAGCTAATATTTTTGGCAAGAACAATGTCAATTTGTTGTCTGTTGTTCAGCGCAACTCAAACAAATTGCATTCAGTACCAATCGTGTTTGTCACTTCAGCAACAAAGACAAGCACAATTAAGAAAACAGTAGCCGAAATGAGCAAACTTGCAGGTGTCGATGCCATTCGTGCGGTTATTCGTGTTGAAGAGGACTAAGGAGAAAATATGATTTTCGAGAGATCCGCTGGAGTATTGTGCAATATATCTTCACTCCCCAGCAAGTTTGGTATCGGATGTTTTTCGCGTGATGCGGAGTTTTTTGCTTCTAACATCGCAGATATGGGTTTTCACTGGTGGCAGGTTTTGCCGATTACTTCAATAGGTTGGGGCAACTCACCATATTGTGGGATTTCATCTTATGCGGGCAACAATTTGTATATAAACCCATTTGAGCTTATGGACTTCGGTCTGATAAATCAAGAGGAAGCTGACAGCGCAAAGTATCACGGAGATATGTATCAAGTCAATTATGAATTTGCAAAAGAAAAACGCAAATGGATACTCGAAGTTGCCTACCAGCATATAACTCCTAAAATACAAGTCCAAATTGATAAATATTCGAAGGAAGAAGCATACTGGCTTGATGACTATGCATTGTTTCAGGCAGTTGCAGAAGAACAAGGCACAGAATGGTGGAATTGGGAAGAAAATCTTGCCAAACACGAACCAAAAGCTGTTGAAAAAGCAAAAAAAGAATATGAAAAAAGAATAGAATTTTATAAGTTTGAGCAGTTTGAGTTCTATCGTGAATGGTTTGCTCTCAAAGATAAAATCAATGCGCGCGGAGTTGGCATAATCGGAGATATTCCGTTTTATGTTGCGACTGACAGCGTTGATGTTTGGGCAAACAGAGATGATTTCCAACTCGATGAAAATATGCGACCTAAAGCAATAGCAGGTGTGCCTCCAGATGTTTTTGCTGCGAACGGGCAAATATGGGGAAATCCACTCTATGACATTGAAAAAATGCGCGGAAACAAGTTCTCATGGTGGAGAAAGCGTATTTCGCATTGCTTGAAAGTCTACGATGCACTTCGTCTTGACCACTTCAGAGCATTCTACAATTATTTTTCAATTCCACCTGAAGACAAAGACACTGCCGTCAACGGTCATTGGGAAATGGGCGCAGGTATGGAACTTGTCAATTATATAAAAAAAGACAACAAGAATGCGCGCATTATTGTTGAAGATTTGGGGTTGCTGACAGAAGAAGTTGTTGAGTTTGTTGAAGAAACCAAATTTCCAAATATGAAGATATTTCAATTTGGATTTGATGGAACACCCTCGACCCATCTTCCCCACAACTATGATGTAAATTCTGTTGCATACACTGGAACGCATGACAACAACACGACGCTTGGTTGGTTATACGATTTGAATGAGCAGGCACGAAAATTTGTGTTGAAGTATTGTGGCGCTACAGATGCGGGTTGGGGAGCAGGCGGTCCATACTGTCAATCGGTTAAAGCTATAACAAAAACTGTGATAGCTTCGTCTTCATCACTTGCAGTTATTCCGCTTCAGGATTTGCTGGGTTATGGTGGCGATACTAGAATAAACACCCCTGGCGTTGCAGAAGGAAATTGGAAATTCCGTGTGCCGTATGACGCCATTTTGTCAATCGACCGCAACTATTATCTTGAACTCAACAATACTTACGGAAGAAATACGACTCCGTTTGCGAAGAAGTGATATGATAATTTTTTTTGGGAAAGGAAAATATGAAAGCGATGTTCAGGTGCAAAAATGTTTGGCAAAGTATGCGAATTTGACCAATGATTTGAATTGCGGTTCGCATTTCGAAAGTATTACTGAAGAAATTGAAAATCCGATAATTTGCAGGAATGGAAAACCGCATTTTGAAAATTCTAATGTCAAATTTTCGGTCTCGCATTCACATGGATTTTTTGTCATTGCATTTTCCGATAGTGAAGTCGGAATCGATTTGGAGTTTGTGAGAAAAATTGACAATAGAAAGTTTTCAAGACTTATTGATTTTGAAAGCGATGAAGATTTCTTCAAAAAATGGACGGCATATGAAGCGCTAGCCAAATACACAGGAAAGGGTATAAGCTTCATATTTGGCGGAATTGAGCAAATAGAAAAAGAGAAAGCGGAACTTATGAACGAGGGAGTAATTCTCACGCAAATACCAGTTTTCAAAGGATATGTTTGCACGGCCGCTTCAAAACAGCAGGAGATAATCCTTGTGAAATATGATAACGAATAGTGAGTGCAATCAACAAAAGCAAATTGCTCTTGCAACAAGTTTTTCTATGTTGACATTGCAATAATTCTTATGTAAAATGAATTTTGTTAATAGATATGCAAAAAAAATAAATATAAAAAGTAATTGCAAAATGCAAACACTTTAAAAGGAGAATAATATGTCCAAAACAGCAATATTTGAGAAACTCAAAGGAATGATTGCAGAACAACTTGCAATCGACCCCACAACTGTCACAGAAGATACAGAAATAATAAAAGGGCTTGGCGCTGATAGTCTTGACCTTGTTGAAATGCTTATGAATGTTGAGGAAGAATGGAGCATAGTTGTTGACGATTGTGATGTAGCTGGTCTAGTCACAGTGGGCGATGTCGCAAATTTTGTTGCTTCAAGAATTTAATTAAATTTGTTGGTGTAAAAATAAAAGCTCCCAATTTTGGGAGCTTTTTGATTGTTTTATATTGTTTGTTTATTTTTACTTCTTCGTTTTCTTTTCAATAGATTTTTCTGTCATGACATCTTCAATAAGTGCAAAACACCTTCTGACAGACAATTCAGAAGTAATTTTGAATTGGAAAGGCGCGTCCATGTATGCTTTTTTGTTTCCTAAATCTTTGTGCGGAAATTTGCGTCCCTCATATTTTATATCATTTGTGTCAAGCGGAAAGTTGATTCTGAGGCTTTTCCCAACAAGTGTAATTTTTGCGAGCAAGTTGCCACGACCGGCGCGATAGTTGTCACATTTTTTGCTGACGCGATGATTAACTTTTTTGTAAGACAGAAGTTCAGCTTTTATTTGTTCATAGCGTTCGTTTGTAAGTTGGTCGGCATCTTGAAGTTTTTCTTCAAGTGAGCGGATAACAACATTTGTAGGATAACCGTTTTCGCCTATTTCAGTTTTTGGTTTGTTAGCCTTTTCTTTTCTCAGCATAGCATTTGCGCAGGGATTTTCTTCCTTCATTTCGCAAAATGCGCAATAGTCATAATTGCCGCACATGTCGAAGCGCTTTTCTTCACTCAAAAACCATTTCGCAACATCAATGTGTTCTTGCAGTTCCTTTTCTTTCATTATATATACCTCTAAAAATTTATTTTTGCCTTTGTTATATTATAGTCTTTTTGCGCGTATTGTCACGCAGATTTGAGGCGAAAACACAAAATTTAGAGATTATATACAAATAAATTATCGTAAATTGTTGATTACTAAATCTGACATTTGTAATGCTGAAAGTGCTATATTGTTTCCGAGAGAAATATCATTTGTGTCAGAATTTTTATCAAATGCTTTGCCAACAACATTTTCAATGTTTACAGCTCTTATATCAAAAACTTTGTCAACGGCAAATTCTATTGCGGCAGCTTCTTTGTTCAAATTGAAGGAATAACGCAAGGCAAGTGCGGAGGATAAAATTATGCCTATGGGATTTGAATCAAGTGAGGTAGTCATTTGTTGAACATTGGCAACTGCGCCATACAACCCGAAATTTGTAGTGCCCACTGAGGCAAATGGGAAAAGGTTGTCATTGCCTACAATACCACTTGAAAGCTCGCTTATAATATCACCAAACATATTGGATGCCAAAATGACATCAAATTGGGAAGGATTTTTCACAAGTTGTTTTGCGCACTCATCAACATACATATCACAAAGCGCAACATCGGGGTAATCTTCATGAATATCGTGCACTATTTTTCGCCACAATTTTGAGGACAACAAAATATTTGCTTTGTCAACTGAACATAATTTTTGCTTGCGTTCCTGTGCGAGTTCAAATGCCGTGCGCGCAACACGCTCAATTTCTATTTCACTATATCGCTCCGTGTCGTAGGCTTCTCTGCCGTATTCGCCGTTTTGATAACCACGGTCGCCATAGTAACAACCGCCCAAGACTTCTCGAACGATTGCGATATCAATAGAATCCGCATTTTTAAGCGGAGAGAGGTCGATAAGCGCCGGGTAAACTTTTGCCAATCGAATGTTTGAATAAAGCCCCAATGCCCGTTCTAGTTCCGCTAGCGAGATTTGAGAGCAACTTGAGGTGACGTTTTGGTTAGAACACAACGCGCCAACAATAACTGCGCTGCAACATTTGCATATTTGAACGGATTGTTTGGGAAAAGGTTCGCTAAAACTTATTATCGCCTCTTCTCCTATTGATGCTTCGGAGAAATTAAAAGAGTGTCCAAATTTTACTCCAACAGCCAAAAGCACATTTTTTGTCGCATCCAAAATGTCCGCGCCTATTCCGTTTCTACCTGCCAATGCTATGTTTATTATCATTAGTTTCAGCCTCTCTCAAGTGCCGCGCCACCTGTTCTTGCCATTTCAATAATGGTGTAGGGGATAAGAATTTTTATAAAAGCGTCAATTTTCTGTGTGCTCCCAGTGAGTTCAAGTATCATTGTTTCTTCGCAAATATCTATTGCTTTCGCCTTGAATATCTCGCAAAGATCAACAATTTGACTGCGCTCAGAGGACTTCACATTCACTTTGATAAGCAATAGTTCACGAAAAACAACAGCATATTCATCAAAATCTAAAACTTTTTCCACATCTTCTTGTTTTTCAACCTGACTTATTATTTGTTTTACAGTCGCTTTTGTGCCAGTGACTGTGATTGTCATGCGTGAATATCGGTCATCTTCTGTTGCGCAAACCGACAATGAGTCAATATTGTAGCCGCGACGCGAAAACAAGCCCGATATGCGGGACAAAACACCGGGTTGGTTTTTTACGAGAATTGAAATTATTCGTTTTTCTGTTTCCATTAGTTCTCCTAGGCATTATGCTTATTTATGATATTGATTATTGATTTAGCAGTGTAATATTTTGTATTAAATATCACTTTGATTTTATATTTGCTTATAAATATTGACTATGTTGTGTCACATTTTGCTTCAAAATATTGGCTTTGCATTGTATATTTTGCCGAACAAAGTCATTTATTTGGATATATAGTCAAAATATGGTGAAATATTTATCTTTTCAGACACCTTCTAGTCAAATTTCAAAACACTTTATTTATCATTGATAGGTATTTTGCAATCGATAACGACTGGAGTTTTGTGTCGAAGCGCCATATCCAATATTTTGTCTATGTCATCTGATTGTTCAATAGAGTAGGCATCTGCTCCAAACGATTTGGCAAAAGCAACATAATCCGTTTTCAGATAAAGTGTAGATTGAGAATATCTTCTTGAGAAATTTTCCTGTTGAATTTGCCGTATCATACCGAGAGAACTATTGTTCATCACCAATATCATAATGCCGAGTTTGTTTTTTACTGCGGTGGCAAGTTCATTAAGATTCATATTGAAAGACCCGTCGCCTGTCACTAAAATCACGCGTTTCCCGCTCGCTAGCGCCGCACCAATTGCAGCGCCAAGCCCAAACCCCATAACGCCAAGTCCGCCGCTGGTTAAAAATGACCGTGGAGTTTCCACTGGATAAGTTAGCGCTGTCCAAAGCTGATGAAGCCCGACATCGGTGACAATAATTGTTTGTTTATCCACTTTTTTTGAAAGTGAATTCAAAATGTCAACAGCTCTGTTTTTTATGGGCTTTTCGCCGAAATCCCGCGCAAGCCACTCTTCGTTTGCGTTCCCGTTTAGGCGTGGAAGAAGCTCTTCAATAGCAAGTATTACATCGCCGACAATGGCGCGCGTGGTCGGTATATTCTTATCGATTTCTGCGTTGTCAATGTCGATATGAACAATAGGAAGCTTGCGTTTTGTCAGAAGTTTGTTGTTTGATTCGGTTCTGCTGTTAAACCGTGTTCCAAGACAAATTAGAAGGTCGCATTCTTTCAAAGCGGTTGTTGGGGCAGTAGTTCGATTTGAAGCAACTCCGATATAATTCTTGAAACTTGAAGGAACTGCGCCTATTCCCATGAATGAAACCGCAACATGAGCAGAAATCTTTGTGGAAAGTGCCTTGACTTGCTCGGTTGCTCCGCTTGCAATAACTCCTCCGCCTGCATAGATAAGAGGACGCTCACTACTGTTTATAAGTGTAGCTATCTTGACTAAATCTGTCGTGTCAATAAGTTTTGGAAGAATAGGTTCGGGAGCAATAAGTTCGTATTCAGATATTTCGTTGAAAATATTTGTGGGTATATCAATAAGAACAGGACCTTTGCGACCGCTTTGAGCAATTCTGAAAGCCTCACGCACTGTATGTGCGAGTTCTTTGGCGCTTTTCACAATATAACTGTATTTGACAATAGGAAGTGTCATCCCGAATATGTCAATCTCTTGGAAACAGTCATGACCCAAATTGTCAAGGCTGACATTTCCCGTTATAGCAACAAGAGGAATGCTGTCCATATATGCATCTGCAATACCCGTGACTAAGTTTGTTGCGCCCGGACCCGATGTTGTCAGGACTACGCCGACTTTTCCGCTGGCGCGGGAATAGCCTTCAGCGGCAAAACACGCACCTTGTTCGTGAGCGGTGAGTATGTGACGAACGGGGAAATCTAAAAGTGTGTCATAAACTGCGAGCACTGAAGCCCCCGGGTAGCCAAAAATGGTGTCCACACCTTGCTCAATCAAGCAGTTCATTAAAATTTCCGCACCGTTTATTCTCAATTTTTCTCCTGTTTAAGTTCTTCCATTAAATATATATTTTAGTACATATATATAATTTAGTCAATAAAACTATGGTTTTTAGAACCTATTGGATTGTAGTCTTTGCAATAGGATTTCAAAAAAGCGATTTTTAATTTTAAGATTGAGTTGGGCAGTTCAAGTATCCTTTTCGATTAGGTTTTGGATGATGAGCTTTATTAGGATTCAAATTCAGATTTTTCAAGTTATTTTAATATAGAATTTACATTTTTATTATTTAAATATTTAATCAAAATATCTGCAATTCTCTCTAAAATAAAAACCGCAATAAAAAACCGCTTGCTATTGTTACAAGCGGTTTGCCAAACTTCATCATTTTGCAAATATAAATCGTAGAAAGAACAAATTATGTTTCAGTTTATTATCTGCATTTCTTATTTTTCCTAAATATTTTTTATTATCATTAATCTGGGTTGTAAGCTGTAAATCCAGTTGTCAGTTCTTGAGTGCTGAATTCATAATGATCATAATCGAACATTATGTCGATGTAATACTCTTGTTGGTCATCATATCCGCCCCAATAACTGAATGAAAATTCAGTCACAATATTGTTTTCGACTCGCAAATATGCATGGTCGATTCTTTTTTGATCGAGATCTGAAATGCCTCTGTGAAAAGCTGTCAAAATATTCGTTTTGAACTGAGTATCCGTCATCACTTCGGTAGACGCTTTCCAAATCACTTCTTCCTCTCCGTCGTCATTTGTTGATTTATAATACGTAAAGTTTTCGGCATTCAAAAAAGAATAATCATAATAGCAGCTTTGCGCGGTATCGTTATTGCTTGCTAAGTCGTAGCTATAAGAATATTTCTGAGTTTCCGTGTCGGTGCTGTTATATTTGAATTGATGATATATTATGTAATTATTGTCCTGATTTTTGTCATAAACATAATAATCGATATCGGCGTGGTTTTCATAATCAGTAAATGCACTTTCTTCTGCCATCCAGCCAGTATTATTATGAATATGAGTCCTTTGCAAGTAAACATCGCCATCATTCAACTTTACAAATGAAAAGTCAAACCAGTCTTCGCCATTTGTCTGGTGAATTCTTTGTCTGTATGCATAATTGTCAGATAGACTTAAGAAAGCGGGCAATGCTTCTGTCAAGCTAACGCCGCTAGATTTCAATTCTTCTTCACCAGGTGTTTTATTATCTCCGCAAGCTGCTAGCAAAAACATTGAGCACATTAAAACAAAAATGAGTAATATAGTAGTAATTTTTTTCATAGATTCTCCTAAATTTTCCAATTTTTATAATATTATCATATTTTATTAAAATTATCAACGTTAACAAATATCGATTTTTATTATTAATTCGTTGATTGCAATACTATTGTTGAAAATTGTCTAAATAAAAAATGAACATCCAATTGAATGTCCATCATTATATTTGAATTGTTTTGATTTGAATTGTTTGAGAGGAATAGTGGATTAAGAAAATATTCCGTTTGTATTCTTATTTGAAAAAAAGAGGTAGATGTTCCAAGTATATTATATCGCTGCGGTCAGCGGCGTCGCCCTCAGCCAAAACAGCCATTTTCCCGACTACATTTGCACCGGTATGCAAAAGCAAACCCTCAAGTGCTCGAAGGCTTTCGCCTGTGGAAATAACATCATCCACGATAAGAACTCGTTTTCCATTCAAAAGTTTGGCGTCGGAAGCATCAAGATAGAGTTCTTGAAGTTTTGCAGTCGTGATAGATTTGACTTCGATTTTGATTGGCTCTTTCATATACACTTTTGGCGATTTTCTTGCTAAAATGTAATTTTTTCCACTTTGTCTTGCCATTTCGTATGCAAGAGGAATTCCTTTGCTTTCTGCAGTAAGTATAAGGTCAAAAGCAGGGGCTTTTTCCAAAAGTGCTTTTGCTGTTGCAATAGTCATGGGAACATCCGAAAACATAATAAATGCAGCTATGTCGAGTTTGTCGCTTACAGGGCAGAGAGGAAGATTGCGGGTTTCACCAGCTATAGTAATTGTGTAATAGTCTTTCATTTGTACCTCCGTCTGAATTGAGCGGGTTTGCACAATTCGTACGCGAGTCATTATAGTTCCAAAGAAACAATTTGTCAATAAACAAATTTAGTACAATTTCGAATGTTAAAAATACAAGGTTAGGAAAATAATGAAGTAGATAATTATCGTAAAAAATATAATATCTGCAAATTATGCATAAATATTGCTAAATTGTATATATATCAAACTAAAAATGCATAAAATGTTAAAATAATAAATAATTTTGCAAATTTTATTCAAATAGTTGCATATTTATTTGTATTTTGGTAGTATATCAATAATGAAATTAGAAATTTTCGAGGAGATTAAAATGAAAAAAATAATTAGTTTGATTTTGGTTTTAACAATGGCAATTTGTGGATGTTTTGCACTCACAGCTTGCAACAATAATGAACAAGGCGAAATCGTTGTTTTCACAAACGCATTTTTTGCACCATTTGAGTACTATGACGGCACGGAAATCGCAGGGGTTGATGTCGACATCATGAACTTGGTTGGTCAAAGTCTTGGTAAAACAGTAGTATATGAAAACAAAGACTTCGGCACACTTATCAATTATGTTCAAGAAGGAACACTTTGTGATTGCGCCGCAGCAGGTTTCACTATCACAAGCGAGCGTATGGAAAAGGTCAACTTCTCGGTGACTTACTACACTTCAGTTCAATATGTGATTATTGCAAAAGATTCAATGACGACAAACACCGCAAATGATGACGAAACATGCTTCTTTTGGTCACAACTTGGCGGCAAGAAAATAGGTGTTCAACTTGATACAACAGGCAATATATATGTGCAAGGCGAAATCGACGGATGGGAAGAGGGTGTTGATGGCGAATTGACAGGCACTAATGCAGAATGCACAGCATATGATGACGCTCAACTAGCTTACGAAGCATTGAAAGCAGGACAAATTGACTGCATAGTGGTTGATGAACTCCCATCAAAATATTTGATTAAAAATGATGCGGCAACTTATGAAGCTTATGCGCTTTACTATGATGCTGACACCGCAACATTAGAAGAATATGGCATTGCAGTCAACAAAAATCAAACTGAACTCTTGACAGCAATCAACGCTGTTTTGAACACACTTTTAGCAGATGTTGATGAGAACGGAAAAAATGGTGTTGAGCAACTTGTTATGGCACATTTTGGTCTTGACGGTTAATTCTTCTATAAAAATATAATTTGAAAAATAAGGCAGAGGCAATCCTCTGCCTTGATTGTTAAAAAGGAAAAATTGTGGATTTTTTTAACGGTATAAAAGAGGTGTTCACCACCGAAAAATATATGGTTACGATAGCAGAGGGTTTGAAAAACTCCTTGATAATAACTGCGGGCGCAGTAGCTATCGGACTTTTGCTTGGTTTGATTGTGGCAACTATCAAAATAGCTGCGACAAGAAGCAAGTATATGAAAGTTCCTGCTTTCATTTGTGATGTTTATGTCGCAATTGTCAGGGGAACTCCAGTTGCGTTGCAACTATTCATTATGGCGTTCGCAGTTTTTGCTATTCGTGGTTTCCCACTTATTATCACCGCTATTTTAACATTCGGAATAAACTCTGGAGCTTATGTAGCGGAGAATGTAAGAGCGGGTATACTATCTGTGGAAATAGGGCAAACGGAGGCCGGGCGCTCGCTTGGACTTGGTTATGGCACCACAATGATGAGAATAGTTATTCCGCAGGCTATCAAAAATGTAATTCCTGCAATAGGAAATGAAATCATAGCTTTATTAAAAGAAACATCGATTGTTTCAATGGTCGGCTTGATTGATTTGACATTCTCGGCAAAAATAGTCGGGTCGGGTCAAAATATGGCTGATTATCTTGTGCCTATGTGCGTTGCGGCTATGTTCTATTTGGTTATGGTTTATATAATCGCATCAATACTTAAAATTATTGAGAGGAGGTTGAGAAAAAGTGATAGACGTAATTAATCTTACAAAAAAATTCGGAAATCTTCTCGTTCTTGATGACATAACCGAAACAATCAAAGAAGGCGAAAAAATCGTTATTGTTGGACCGTCAGGCGGCGGGAAATCAACATTTTTGCGTTGTTTGAATGTTCTTGAAGACCCAACAAACGGAAAGGTGATGTTTGAAGGAGTTGATCTTACGGACCTGAAAGTTGACATAAATGAACATCGTCAAAAAATGGGAATGGTTTTTCAGCAATTCAATCTATTCAACAACCTCACAGTGTTGAAAAACATTATGTTGGCGCCAGTCAAAATCAAAAGCAAGAATTTGGCGAAGACAAAGAAAAACAACAAAAAAGCTCCAAAGTTCAATGCCAATCTTGAAGCGAACAAAGTTGATATCCAAGCAAGAATTGACGCAAAGCGTGCAGAACTTGAAGTGAAGATAGCATATGCAAAGAAAGTTTTAGCCCCTGTAATTGCAGAATGGGAAAAGACAAAAAAGACAGAAAATAAAAACGGCAAAAATTTTGTAGTTTATGATGAAAAATTGACAAAGCAGAAAGTTGAACTTACTACAAAACTTGAAAATCTCGAACGAAAATTGTTAAGATCCGTATTCCCTTCCCCAATTGAAGTTGTTCAATTGACTGCCACGACAAAGAAAGAAGTGAAAAATGAAGAATATGAAAACGCAATGCGCCTGTTAGCCCGAATCGGACTTCAGGAAAAGGCGAATGTTTATCCTTCAACATTGTCTGGCGGACAAAAACAGCGTGTAGCGATTGTGCGAGCTCTTGCTATGAATCCAAAGGTTATGCTTTTTGACGAGCCGACCTCAGCACTTGACCCTGAAATGGTGGGTGAAGTCCTTGACCTAATCAAAGAAGTCGCAAACGAAGGAATGACAATGGTTATTGTTACGCACGAAATGGGCTTTGCAAGGGAAGTGGGTTCTAGAATATTGTTTATGGCTGAAGGAAAAATTATGGAACAAAACAAGCCTAAGGACTTTTTCGAGAATCCTCAATGTGATCGTTTGAAAGATTTTTTAGCAAAAGTTTTGTAAACTGCACAAAATTTGTAAACATCATAAAATTTGATAAAAATATGGAATTTGTAAACGCAAGTATTTACAAACATCACAAATTTTTAAGAAATTGTGTACTGCTTATAATTAAACTGTAAGTATTTTCAAAACACGAAAGTTGCAAACTGCACAAAATTTGCTAACAAAACGGAATTTGTTGAGAATTTGAGTACTGCTTATAATTAAACTGTAAGTATTTTCAAAACACGAAAATTGCAAATGTATGTATTAAATTATATATGTTGCTATTATGAAATAAAAAACGAAAAAAAGTATTATACGGTCAAGATAAAAAGATACAAAATAATCTAAAAAAACACAGAAAAACCGCTAATCAGCGGTTTTTCTGTTGATTTTGACGAAAAATCTTTATAAACATCAATCGCTATTATTGAGTGTAATTTGAAAGTGTTTCAAATAAAATTAAACTTTCAAATGTTAATTATATAAGGAGAATAAGTATTATGAAATTAAAAAAAACAAATCATATTATCATTTCTCTTTGCACAATTGTCACGATATTGCTTGTCGTTGCAGGCTCTTCAGTTATCACATACGCTGTTGCAGACAATGGATACGAACAGAACAAAAACGTGAACGTGTATGGTTTCAATGTTGAGAACTGTTCGGAAAATAGAATGCTATACAATATAGGAGGAATGTGCGACGATAATGTTTTCTTCTCACAAAATAACATCGACTTGACTCCGATAAGCGAACCATTGCAAACTCTGATGAACAAAATTGATGTATATAAACAAAGCACCACGAATGTAGTCACTGGCAACGTAACGCTATATTCTTTGAAAATGAAATTCGGAGAGTCGATATTTGATATGGTTGTTTATCCACACTACAGTAACGATTGCAATATCGTTTTTTGCTATTCCGAAAAAGAAGACATTCCCGCTAATCAACAGGTTATTTATTGTCTGAAAGATGTTTCGTATGATTCAAATGCCGGACAGATTGTTGAATATTTTGATACTTTTATCGACGGAGTAAATATATTTGGATACGAGTTGTCGGAAGCATCGAAAATCGACGTGTATTACGACAACGGTATAACTGAAAATACCGAACACCAAGCTTCTGCGGTTTTTGATGCGGATTTATCGCCTGTAGCCAATGAAATGAATAGTCTTATGAACGAAGTTGATGGCTTGCAATGGATATATGATAACGCTGGATACGCCGCTGATACCGAAAAATATACAATTAAAATGCAATTTGGCGAATCTCGTTTCACTTTGGTTATTTATAACACGCCAAATTTGAAGTCTTATACCACTCCGCTGCCCGACGGATGTCGATATTTTTATTTCGAGCAGGTAAATGATGCGTACTCAGTAAAAGCTTACAGAAAATATTATGAATTTACAAGCTATGAATATTCTCAAACTTTGGACGTACTAATTCAATATTTGGACACACTTGTCGCTCAAGAGTAAAATTTTTGCAAAAAACATAGAAAAACCGCTATCGTAGCGGTTTTTCTTTTTCCTGTTTTATTCAACATAATGCGCGTAGACTCTACATGCATTTTATTGGCTTTATTAGCTTTTCAACACTTTAACTCTTCTTGTCGTGCGCTGAAGAATAATATAAAGGATTATGCTCTGCCAACATCGGTGTTGTCTTCTTGTCTATCTCGAAGCTGGCGTATTGGATGAGGAGCGACTTCAAAACGATAATCAAGTCCATTTTGTTCTATATATTTCGATATAGTATTGTGCGATGCCACATCAGCGCTATTTTTGTTTACTGCTTTTTGATATTTGAAGAATTCATAATCCTCAGGCAAGTCTTTTGCTAAAATATAATCTTCTTTTTCAGTGGTGAGTCCGACTGATTTCAAAACATCGCGAACATATTCCTTGTTTGAATGGAAAGTCAAAAGCTCGGGGAATGCGCCGTTTGGAATGACTTCCGACCAGTGTTTGTTTTCATACTTTTCAAGAATTTGTACGGCAACTTGCAAGTGGGCAATTTCTTGTTCAAGATGTTGCGCCCAAATTTTCTTCACTTTGGCATCTTCTTCATCTTCCATACACGAATAATAAAGATAGCATTCAACATACTCGTGGAAAAGATTTTCTTCGAGCCAAGTTCCTCGTGTATCCATCAAACTGCCATAATGTGTCACGTGTTGCTCTTCAATCATCGCTATTTCTGAATAAAGCTTGCGACCTAAATCTGAAGTGTAGAACTGCCCGATGTTCATATAGTAATTCATAGTTTGTTGTTCAGCAGCAGTGATGATAGCAATGTTCAGCTTAGTAAGCAAATCAGCGGATTTGTTGTCAACGAAGCGACGTACATCATCATAAGGATATCGGTGCTCTGATATGGTTGGGCGACCGGGCATAATTTCGGTGTAGTCGCCGACAAGTCTTTCGGCGTGAATTCCGTGCTCCATTTCCAAAAGGTCAGCATAACGATATAGGTGGTCAAAGTCTTCAAGTAGTGCGAAATCAAGTGCTTTTTTGACATACTTGTTTGGTTCACGAGCTCCAAGTATTGAGGTCAAATCAACTGCAAGCTGTTCATATCCGATTGTGGTTTCCAAAATTGATTCATCAATAGGTTTGAGGCAAGCAATTCTTTTTTGCTGCTGTTGCTCAATTCTTCTCGACAAAGCTATTTCGCGGCGAATGTCATTGTCTGTGCAATGTCGGTTGAATTGATGCGAAAACCAAGTAGCTTCATATTCTGTGCCGTTCATAAGGATTATTCTAAGACGCGTGAACGGACTTACCTCATTTTTGTCGTAAGAATCAGGATATAGTGTCTTCCAGTCTTCAAATGTGTCTTTTACTTTTTTTGATTTTTCGTTGAATGGGTTAAAAGTCATTTTGTTCTCCTATTTGGTTTCATTTGTGAATATTATCACCCTAAATAAAGTTTTTATTCTTTACATATGTGCGCGAAAGTGATAAAATATAGCGTATTATTAAATAATATAAAAGAGGGAAAATTGAAGGTCACCGCACTAAAGGAAAACTTAAACAAAGATATAGCGCCTGTTTATATCGTCAAAGGTGGCGATAGCTACCTGAGAGAAAAGGCAGCGAAAATTTTTCAAGGTTTGGTTGCGAGGGAATATTCAGACTTCAATTTTTCTGTTATGTCATTGTCAGACGGCGCAAATTCCGTTGTGGACGCGCTTCAGACTATGCCTGTTTTTGATGAAAAGCGTATAGTACTTGTCAAAGAAACTGCGGAGAAACAACTTGAAGCAAATTTAAAGATTTTAGACAAGTACATTGAAGACCCGAATCCTACTTCCGTTTTGGTTTTATTTGCGGAAGGTGACAATTTGAAGCCGCTTGAAAAAAAAACAGAGATTGTGGATTGTGGAAGACTTGAAGATGCAGAACTTATATATGAAATAGAAAAAATACTCGAGGTTGAACCTGTCCGCACAATGGATGACGGCGCAAAGAGAATGTTGATTTCATTCACGCAAGGCAACTTGTCGCGTATAGCCAATGAACTTTTGAAACTTAAAAGCTATGTTGAAGAGAAAATAACCTCAGATGATGTGAGAGAACTCGTTTTTCCTGATATCGAAACTCGAATATATGAACTTTCAAGCGCGATGAGCGAGCGTAATAATGCGCAAGCATTGAAAGTGTTGGACGCTTTCATAAAAGATGCAGTATCACCAAATGCGGTTTTCGGATTGCTTATCAATCAGTATCGCAGAATGCTCCACATAAATCTTTCAAAAGAGGAAAGCGTGGAAGAACTTGCAAAAATACTCGGAGTTCAAACAGGTGCGGTATTTAGATTGAAAAGGGTGGCTAAAAATTATACTCAAATTAAACTTAAAAAAATAGTGGAGATGCTTGCTGAGATGCAATACAAAATTGTGTCAGAATCCGTGGACGGAAACTTCGCGCTTCAAAACGCGGTCGCAACGCTGATGGTGATATGATAGAATCAAAAGTAAACAAAAAATATAATATCTGGGTGATGGCGGGGCTTGGTGTTGTTTCAATTCTGGCAGCCGCATACAGCATTTGGCAAGGTTATGCCGAATATTTTGCAGGGACAGCCGCAGATATTGCTGTTGCCATTTTCCAAATATTGCTTTTCGATGGCATTGTCGCTATCGCAATCAGTTATATTTGGGCAACGATTATGCACAATATAATGTCTAGAACACTTGGTCAATGGTATATATCGCGATTTGATTTTTGCTTTTACTATATGTTCTTCATCGCGGTTTCAAGAGTTGTGATTGCAATTATTGGAGCGTTCCAGTTTCTTACGCCAGCAATGTCGATTTATTTCACTTACCTTTCAGGTCTTATTTTTTCAACAACCGCAATGGCACTTTATTTCTTTATGATATTGAAGAAATCTTACATTCCGCAAGGCAAATGGTCGGCAGGTTTCAAGGGGTTTGCAATCCCTTATCTTGTTATTCAGGGCATAACTTACCTGTCATCGGCAATTATTTGGGGAGCATCAGATTATTTTGAGCCAATCCTAAATGAACTAGGTTATGTTTTGTTTTTTGATAATGGCGAAATCTATGCAGTTATAACAGGCGCTGTTGTTTTGGCTTTATTTATCGGTGGAGCATTCGGCGCATATTACTGGCTGAAGAAAAAAGATAAGGAATCGAAAGTTGAACCGACAAATACACAAACTGAACCGCCAAAAGAGGATGAAAAAGTATTTGAGGAGTTCGATATTTAATTTTGACAAGTGAAAACTGAGTATTTTGCTCAAATGTATAGATTTTGATAATGAGAAGAATACAAAATATATAAGTCACAACTAAGTCACTATATATTCTGTTTTTCAAAATACCAAAAGTCGAAAAGAAAGATGAAATCACATAACAAGACAAAACTTATAGTAAGATAAGAAATTATGCAGTAACTAGCAGACAAGACAAATCTTATGATCATAAAAATATAACAGTTACAAGCATTATAAGATGAAGCTTATAGTTAGAAAAGAAATATAAGAAGTAACACACATTAATGATAAAACACAAATGACACATACTTGCTTTTGGGAGGGACTATGTACAATTTCTTGGAGTATTTCAAAAATATTGATTTGTATGCTCTAGTTGACGGCGCGATTTTGATAACCATTGCGACACTTGTTGTTCTTTTCTTTGCATACAAACGCAATCTAAGAGTTTTGGTTATTTTTCTAGCTGTTATTATTTTAGCTATAGTTCTCAATGTGTTTTCGTATATGGCAGGATATGAAATTTTGACATTTGCAAGGGCCGCAACGCATTATGTTTTAATGTTTATTATCTTTGCTAGCGCAGTTGTTTATCAATCTGATTTACGCTCAATGGCGCAAAAGATTTCAAATCCGCACGGTATTGATTTGTACAGTGAGGGCTATGGAAGTGATGACGAATTGCGAGATGCCACAACGGAAATGTTGACAGCGTGCCAAAATATGGCGAAACAAGATATAGGTGCAATCATTGTCATAACATGTGCGACTCAAGTTCCCGCCTCAATTTTGGAAACGGGCACTAGACTTGGCGCAAGTTTGTCGGCGGGTTTGCTTGAAAGCATTTTTAACACGAAATCACCGCTTCACGATGGCGCAGTTATCGTGAAAGGTAACAAGATTTTGGCGGCGGGATGTTTCTTGCCACTTACTCAGAAAAACATAAGCAGAGATATGGGCACTCGTCACCGCGCTGCTATAGGTATTTCTGAAGAAAGCGATGTGCTTTCGATTGTTATAAGCGAAGAAACAGGAATCATTTCCACTGTGAGAGATGGTGAAATAAAACGTTATATGACAATGGACAAGTTGAAAGATGAAATTGAAGAAGCATTTGGTATTTCAGCTTCCGCACTTGCGAAAAAAGCCGCACAAAGAGTCAAACACTTGAGAAAACATGACTAGAAATACTGTTTACCAAAATAAGAACTCAAAAAACATACTTATTCAACTCAATTAGAACTCAAACAGAATTCGAATGGAAATCAATTAGAATTCGGGTAGAACTCAATTCGAACTCAAACAGAATGCGGGTGGAACTCAATTAGAACTCAAACAGAACATAAGATTTCAAAAGGAATACATAAAAGATGAACAATACCTTAAAAACTATGCCAATTTTACTGCCACGCGACAACATTGACAAAACCAAATGGTCTGTCGTATCTTGTGACCAATTCACTTCACAACGCGCATATTGGAAAAAACTTGATGAGTTTGTGGGCGATGAGCCCAGCACGCTCCGTTTGATATTTCCAGAAGTATATCTTGAAGACGGTGACAGTGATGCCAGAATTGAAAATATAAAGCAGAAAATGCACAGTTATATAAAAAATAATGTTTTCAAACAAATGGACAATAAATTCGTTTTGGTTGAACGCGACACAAAGTACGGCAAAAAGAGTATAGGTATTGTTGCAAATGTTGACTTAGATGATTTTATTTATGACGGTTCAAAAGAGAGCCCAATTCGCTCGACAGAGGGTGTTGTTGAAGACCGAATTCCCCCTCGTCTAAAGATAAGAAGTGGAGCACCGATTGAACTTCCTCATATTATTTTACTTATTGATGACAGAGAAGAAGCTATAATTGAAGACTTGTTTGAAAATCGTGAGCAACTCACAAAGCTTTATGATTTCGATTTGAATATGGAAGGTGGACACTTGAGAGGCTTTGCTATCGATTCAAATAAAGTGATAGATGCGTTCAGAAGACTTGAAGACACCGACCTGCAAATAGAAAAGTATGGAAAAGTAACAAATTTTGTTTTTGCAGTTGGAGACGGAAATCATTCTTTAGCAACGGCAAAAGCTCATTGGGAAATTATAAAACCGACACTGTCAGAGTCTGAAAAACAAAATCATCCTGCAAGATATGCATTGTGTGAAATAGAAAACCTTCATTGTGACGGAATTGAATTTGAACCAATTCACCGTTGTGTATTCGGTGCAAAAGAAGATTTGATTGTTGAGCTTTCGCAGAAGTTGTCAGGAACAGGAAAACTCGAAATTGAATATGATAAGGTCGTAACAGTGTTAGATATGCCGATATCAACACCGCAAGCAATAGCAGAAATTGAAAAGATTGTTGCTGATTATGTAAAATCGCACAAAGGAACTAGTGTTGACTATATTCACGGAGAGGAAAATTTGTTGGCGGTTGCAAGCGAAGCAAAAGCAGTGGCAATCAAAATGCCGGCAATAGACAAAGCGGATTTGTTTCAGTATGTGCTTGACCACGGCGCGCTTTGCAAAAAGTCTTTTTCAATGGGTGAGGCAGAGGAAAAGAGATATTATTTTGAAGCAAAGAAAATATAAATTTGTTGACACAACTTTGTTTTGTTTAGGGAATATACAAAAGAAAATCGCATTTTGCGAATATAAAAGTTTAGCGCTTTGCGCAAAAGGAAGGAAGCTATGTTAGTTTGTAAGTTCGGGGGAACTTCGATGGCAAATTCATCGACAATCAGTAAGGTTGCCGATATTGTACTTGCCGACAAAGAAAGGAAATATGTTGTCGTTTCTGCTCCTGGAAAAAGGGAAAAAGACGACACCAAGGTCACCGATCTTTTGTATAAGTGCTTTGATGAAGCGGCGGAATGTGGAAATTGTTCAAAATCATTTGCTATTATCCGCACCCGTTTTGAGGAAATAATTGAAGGCTTAAATATCGATTTGGATTTGAGTGAAGATTTTGAGCAAATTGAGAAGAATATCAATGCTTCAGTGACTCCAGATTATGCTGCTTCGCGTGGTGAATATTTGGCAGCCAAAGTGCTCGCAAAAAAAATCGGTTATGACTTTTTGGATGCGGCGGAATTTTTCAAATTCAGCGATGAAAGATTTCAATTTCACTATTCTTTGGACTTGTTGAAAACGACCTTAGCTGAACATCCATATGCTGTCATTCCTGGATTTTACGGAAGTAATGCTGAGGGAGAAATCAAAACTTTCTCTCGCGGTGGCTCTGACATATCAGGTGCAGTTGTAGCGCGTGCGGCAGATGCCCGCATATATGAAAACTGGACTGATGTCAACGGCTTTATGTCTGCCGACCCACGCATTGTTGAAAATCCCGCAAACATTGAATTCTTGAGTTATCGTGAACTTCGAGAACTCGCCTATATGGGCGCAAATGTGTTGCACCCAGAATCAATTTTTCCTGTGCGTAGCGTGGGAATTCCAATCAATATTAAAAACACATTCGAGCCAAGTCATAAGGGGACTATGATTGTTCCGGATGACAAAGTATCTGACAACACAAACATTATCACGGGTATTGCCGGCAAAAAAGGCTTCACTATTATTTTGGTAGAAAAATCGATGATGAATGCGGAGGTTGGTTTCTGCCGAAAGGTGCTAAGCGTTTTGGAATATGAAAATATTTCGTTTGAGCATATGCCTTCAGGCATTGATACTTTGTGCGTTGTCGTGAGTGATGACCTCATTAAGAATAAAATGCAAAAGGTTGTTGAGAAAGTGAGAGAATCCGTCAATGCTGACAATGTGGAACTGCACAGCGGTATTTCTCTTATCGCCACTGTCGGACGCAATATGGCAGCAAGACAAGGCACTGCTTCAACTCTATTTAGCGCGCTTGCTAAGGCTAAAATCAATATTCGAATGATTGACCAGGGTTCGAGCGAATTGAACATTATTGTCGGTGTAGACACACAGGATTATGAAAGCGCAATCAATGCGATATATTATGCATTCAAAGGTTAATGATTTGAATTAAATGCAGAATAAATTGAAACTACTCATAATAAGTTGAAACGACTCAGAATAAATTGAAACGACACAGAATAAATTGAAACTACGCAGAATGAGTCGAAATCGATGATGAGTGGATTGAAATCTACGCTGAAGCTGTTGTATTAAATAGCGAAATAATCAATTTAATCTAATAAAATTAACACTAAAACACCTCGCATTTGCGAGGTGTTTTAGTGTTTTTATAATATTTATATAAAAACAACAAACTTTTTAGTGCTTTTTCAAACAATACTCAAAATCTATTGTTATAGATTATTCTAGTAATCTTATTTGAGTTTAAGCACACGGATGCTATTAAAAATTGTGCATAGAGTCAATCCAACATCAGCGACCACCGCCCAAGCCATTCCTGTTATACCTATTGTCCCCAAAATCATAAACAAAAATTTTACTCCAAGTGCGAAAATTAAATTTTGGGCAACAATCAGTTTTGTAAATTTAGAAAGCTTATGCAAAGTTGTCAGTTTTTTGAGGTCATCATTCATTAGCACAACATCTGCGGTGTCTATTGTGGCTGTTGAACCTGACAAGCCCATTGCAATTCCGATGTCCGCACGAGTGAGAACTGGCGCATCGTTTATTCCGTCTCCAACAAAAGCACACATTTCATTTTTGTGCATTTTGTCAAGCACCGCTTCAAGCTTTGAAAATTTGTTCATAGGCAACATTTCTGCTTCCACGTTTTCTATCCCGATTTCTGCAGCAACAGATTTTGCGACTGCTTTATTGTCGCCAGTGAACATATAAGACTCAATACCCTTATTCTTGAAATATGCAATCGTTTCTTTTGCATTGGTTTTTATTTGATCACGCAAGTATATTCGACCAACGACACTGTTGTCGATTTCAACATCAACCACAGTGGAGTCACTTTCACTTTGCCCGCGTCCAACAAAAACGTTTTTTCCGCTAAGTTTGAACGAAAGTCCGCGCCCTGCGAGTTCAGTGACTGATGTCGCTTTATCAGTAAGTTCGTTGAAGACATTTCCGTTTTTATTTTGCTGTTCGATATAGTGACTCACAATAGCTTTGGCAATAGGGTGCGTGGAATTCTGCTCACCGATTGAGGCAAGCTGCAAAACATCTTGTTCGCTCATCGCATTGTCAAGTGTTTCAATTTTTGTGACCAAAAATTCTCCCGTAGTCAAAGTTCCTGTTTTGTCAAATACAACAGCTTTCAAGTTCGCGACTGCATCAAGATAGTTTGAGCCCTTGACCAATATTCCTTTTTTTGAAGCATTGCCAATACCAGAAAAATAGGAGAGCGGTACTGAAATTGCTATTGCGCAAGGACACGAGATAACAAGAAAAATCATTCCGCGATATATGCTTTCATTAACTCCGATTTTTCCGACAAAACCAAACATCAAGCCAACGAATATGGCAATGAAAATAACTATTGGTGTGTAGTAGCGAGCACCACGACTCACTATCGTCTCGGTTTTCGCTTTGCGTTCTGCCGCGGTTTCCACTAGATTCATTATTTTTGTTATGGTGCTGTCGGTATCAGTTGAGGTTGTTTTTATGGTCAAAACGCCGTCAAGGTTTATTGACCCGGACATAACTTGTTCACCTTCTGATATCGCAACAGGGGAACTTTCTCCTGTAAGACTGCTCATATTCAAAGATGCAGATCCAGCGATAATTATTCCGTCAAGCGCAACAATGTCTCCTGCATAAACCACAATTGTTGAGCCAACAGGAACAGTGGATGGTGAGACTTCAGCAATTCCTTTTTCTGTTTGCAATCTGACTGTTGAAGGCTTAACTTTGAGTAGGCTGTCCAAATCTTTTCGTGTTTTCTCAACAGCACGTGCTTCCAAAAATTTGCCGATTTGGTACAGGAAAATGACCATTAGTCCTTCCATACTCGACCCTATCGCTATAGCTCCCACAACAGATATTGTCACAAGCAAATTTTCATCTATTGAATGATTTTTGACAGCTTTTAAAACCGCGCGTTCGGCAGTTTTTATCACCATAAGTCCAGCTCCAATGCACATCAAAACCAAACTTAATATTTTCAAATTTGTTAAGTAGCCAAGCAATATTCCGACTGTACCAATAATTGTTCCTGTAAGAAAAGACAAGAAGAACCAGTTGCGCTTCCAAAACGATTTTCTCTTTATATCATCAATTTTTTGATTTATTTTGTGTATTGTCGCATCGGGTTCAACTCGAGCAACTATTTCTTTGACATTGTCAAAAACATCGTCTTCACGCGGTGTCGACAATGATATTTTCGAAATCGTAAAGTTGACGGCCACGCTTTCCACCCATTCTTGTTGTTGCAACTTTTTTTGTATTGATTGTGCGCACATCGCGCAGTCCAATCCCTCTATTTTATATTCGTATGTTTTCATAGTTTTTATTTTATTTCAATGACGAAAAACTTCGCATTGAATTAGGTTTTTACTACTTGCTGCAATTTGCATAATTAAATATACTGCAAGTCACTGAAATTGATCGTTTATTTCATCGAATCGATTGTTTTGTTGTTCTTAATAAAATTACTTGTTTTTGAATGACCTCCGAAGCATTCTAAAATCGATTATTCATTTATATGTTCCAAAGCAAGTTTGAACAATTCGGAGATGTGTTCATCTGACAAAGAATAGTATTTTACTTTTCCGTCTTTCCTTGCACTAACAATATGCGATAATTTCAAAACAGAAAGCTGATGGGATATTGAGGAATGCGACATTTTGAGCAGAGTTGCAATATCACAAACGCACATTTCGTGCAAAAGTAAAGCGTTGACAATCTTTAGTCTTGTGAAATCCGCGAATACTGAAAATAGCTCTGCTGAACTTGTTAGTTCCTCATTGGTATTGAGATTTTTTGCTACACTCTGAACGATGTCATCATGAATGCAACAACAATGATTGGTTTGATTTTGGGTATTAGTTTTTATTTCAGACATAAGCACCTCACAATATTATATGAACATCTATTCATATAATATTACCAAAATAAAAATATGTCAATAATTTTCCACAAAAAAACTCCTCTTTTTTATTTTCAGAAAAAGGGGGAGTTCTTTGAAACAATCAAAACCGTATATAAACTAATTATTTCCTACCAAAATAAACATAAATCAAAACAAAAGCAAATTAAAGCAGTCAGAACCACATTTACAGATTAAAACAAAAGCAGATTAAAGCAGTCAGAACCAAATGCAGAAATCAAACAAAAAACAAAATGGTCTATATATATCTTAATAATCAAGCTCTCAAGGCAACAACGGGGTCACGCTTTGCGGCAAGTGATGCAGGTATAAGTCCTGAAATAACAGTGAGAACCATACTCAATGCAACCAAACCAATCCCGTGCCAAGGATTGAGTCTAGCTAGATTTTGAACCATTGAACCCGCGTAATTTGTGATAATCATATTGATAGGGAAATTCAAAATGACTGCAAGCAAAACGCCCACAACACCTGAAGCAAATCCTATTATTAGAGTTTCTGCGTTGAAGACATTTGAAATATCGAGTTTTCTTGCTCCAAGGCTTCGTAAAATGCCAATTTCCTTTGTGCGCTCAAGCACTGAGATATAAGTGATTATTCCAATCATAATCGATGAAACAAACAACGAAATAGCGGCAAAAGCAATCAAGACATACGAAGTAATATTTACCATTTGCGATACTGACGCGGAAATAGTGGAGGCAAGGTCATTATATTTGATATATTCAATTTCGTTTTGCATCATATCATTGTACGAATCAAGAAAGTTGCGAATTTGCGCTTTACTTTCAAATGATGCGGGGTAAATGCTTATTGTTGTCGGGATGGTGTCAGCTCCAATTTCTTTCATTCGAGTCACATAATCCGCATTCAAAAAATTCTTTATCATTTGCACATTAAAACCGTAATCAGCAAGAGGCATAAGCATTTTGTCAATCGGAGTTGCCGGATCATCATCCAGAGTTTCGTCAAGCTGTGCAATATCATCATATAGTTCACCAAAAGTGAATGGTCTGCTACTTAAATCATTGTAAGCTTCTTCATCTATAAAATGCAAAATATTGTAGTAAAAATAAGGAAGTTGCGAAATATCGACTTCTTCAATCTGAGCTATATAACTGTCAACAGCAGTAAAATCAAATTCGAACTCATCCAATCCGTTTCCCAAAACATCCACGTAGGTAGTTTTTTGTGCCTTGACAATATCGGAAGAGGCACAATCGGCTAAAATTTGTTCCGTTAAAGAGGGGAGATAACCAATGCCTGAGCTCAAAAGAGCAAGTTCAGCATCTTGCTTCACACGGATAACTCCAACTATTTTGAGTTCGGTTTCACTATTTTCATACGCTGTGGCAAAATCAGATGAATTCAACTCTTCATAAAGCGGAATGTCATCAGTATTTGTTCCGTTTTGAATATAATAGTCGTTGTTTCTTATCAGCTTAAAAACTTTTCCGCCTTCGCCATTCTCTCCAATAAAATCTGAAAATGAATATGGTTCGTACTCGTCTGATGTGCCTGCAATAAGTTTTGGAACATAGCCTAAAGTTTTCAGCGTGTCAACAGTCAGTTCATTTTTGTTGTTGACAATAAGCACAATCTCATTTGTTGCTGTGGGAAATGCTCCATCAAGAAGATCGTATTCGTCCATAAGAAAATTTTCGCTCAAAAGTTCTTGCCACCAAGTTGCCTTCAAAGAAGTGGTGTCAACAAGAGAATATTCAGGAGATGCAGATGTTCCTTTGTTTGTTAGCAGATGCATTTGTACGGTGCGAGCGTATGAGATACTAGCAAGCCACTCAGGATGTTCTGATTCCATTTGTTTCACATAGTCAACATAAGATTCTGTAATATAGTTTGGGCGAAATGTAACATATCCCATTTGATTTTTGGGCACATAAGGCATAACCAATTTTGTGTCTGGATAAGTTCCTTCTCCGCCTTCACTAATAGGAGAACTAAAAGCATCAGAAGATACATCAACTGAAATACTGCTTACAGTGATTGGAAAACTTGAAAGTGTGGTTTGTTCAAGATTTGACATAAACAGAGAAAATCCATTTGATATTGAAAGCACCAAAGCAATTCCAATAATACCGATGCTACCTGCAATGGTAGTCAGGATTGTGCGAAATTTCTTCGTGATGAGATTTTTCGCGCTCAATGAAAACGCGGTAAATATAGACATTGAACTGCGTTTCTTTTTGCGCTTTATTGCAACATCCGCAACTTTATCTTTCATTTTGATATTATTAAGCGGCTTTTCAGTTGGTAAATCAACATTTTCAGATAAGGTTACATTCGCATCGAATTGTTGTTTTGATATGTCGTTTTCTAAATCATTTGAATTGTATGGATTTGAATCGCTGACAACTTCGCCATCTAATAGTTTGATTGTCCTTGTGCTAAAGCGTTTTGCAAGTTCTGCGTTGTGAGTCACCATTACTACAAGTCTTTCTTTCGCCAAATCTGCCAAAATCTCAAGCACTTGAATTGAAGTGGTGCTGTCAAGTGCTCCTGTAGGTTCATCAGCCAAAATGATTTCGGGGTTATTGACTATTGCACGCGCAATTGCGACGCGTTGCATTTGTCCGCCCGAAAGTTGATTCGGCTTTTTGCTTATTTGTTCAGGAAGTCCAACGCGCTCCAATGCCTTGAGCGCGCGCTCATGTTTTTCATTTTGAGAAATCCCTGATATAGTCAGCGCAAGTTCAACATTGGCAATAACAGAGATGTGTTGAATAAGATTGTAGGATTGAAAAATAAAACCTATTCTGCGACTGCGATACGTATCCCAATCACGGGATTTGAATTCTTTCGTGGAACGACCATTTATCAAAAGGTCGCCTGAAGTGTAGCTGTCAAGACCACCAACAATGTTGAGCAAAGTTGTTTTACCGCAACCTGAAGGACCTAGAATTGCAACATATTCATTTTTGCGGAATGCGACATCAATACCCTTTAGAGCGGGTATTTTCATATCTGCGACGAAATAATTTTTTGTTATTGATTTAAGTTGAAGCATTGTTTTGTCCTTCTTTATTCAATATTATTCTCTATATATTTAGTTAAATTCCCGTCGATAAGAAATATTTAAGTTACTGCAAAGTGTTATTTTGATTTTTTATTAAAATATTAACGAATGGTAATAAATTATTGATATATTATTCTTAAATTGTACTTCACTGAACAAAAATATTATACTAATATCGCGCTCGAAAGTCAACAATACCCTTGAACTCAAGTTATATTTATGCTAAACTAAAGCAATGAAAATATTGAAATATGTAAAAATGTTTTTATATGTGGTTATTCAATGGACTTGGGGAATTTTGCAAAGCTTGTTGGGATTGTTTTTGCTTGCAAAATACCGTTACTGCAAACGCACGCATTATTACGGCTCGATTTGTGTTTACCACAACGGAAAATTTGGAGGAGTTTCACTCGGAATGTTTATATTCGTCAACGGGACTCGAGATGAACAGTGGATTCGCGCCACAACAGTTCACGAATATGGTCACACAATTCAATCGCTTATTTTGGGCCCGCTTTATATGTTTGTGATAGGTATGCCATCAATGGTTTGGTGCAATAGCAAAAAGTTTATTTCTCAGCGTGAGGAAAAGGGCGTTTCGTACTTCAAGTTTTATCCTGAAAAATATGCAAACATTTTGGGCTCAAGCATAACAAAGGAAGCTCCGCCAACAATCGAAAGCGGTATTCCTAAAGTATACTTTGAGAAGCAGGCGCAACTCTTGAAGAAAGAAAAAATTCAAACGGAATAATAAACAAAAAGTATACTTTGAATTCTTTATTCTACGCAATAATTAATTCGAAGCTCAAAACATATGAAATTGTTAATTTGAAGGCATGATTGAAACTATTTATCATTACTGATAAATTATCTGATGCTTAGTTACTATGATCATAATTAAACTGGAATTAAACAGAAAATCATACTTAAAAAAATAGGATCAAAATATAAAATCAAAAACAGTATGAATGAAAAAATATTTGAACGCACAAAACTTTTGCTCGGAAACGATGCGATAAACAAACTGCAAGCAAGCAAGGTTGCAGTTTTTGGCGTTGGTGGAGTAGGTTCGTTTGTTGTTGAGGCGCTTGTCCGTGCTGGTATTGGGCATATTTCAATCGTTGACAGCGATACAGTGAGTGAGACAAACTTGAATCGGCAGCTTATTGCACTTCATTCTACAATAGGCAGAAAAAAGGTGGAGGTTGCAAGCGAAAGACTGCTTGATATAAATCCAAATTTGGACATAACAACTTATGATATCTTTTACTCAAGCCAAACCAAAGACCTTGTTTCCCTTGATGGCTATGACTATATTGTTGATGCAATAGACACTGTGACATCAAAGCTTATGCTGGTGATTTTGGCAAAACAAAAAAACATCAAAATTATTTCTTCAATGGGAACCGGAAACAAATTGAATACGCAATTTATTATTTCGGATATCAAAAAAACTTCAGTTTGTCCACTTGCCAGAGTTATGCGCAAAGAACTCAAGGAATTGGGAATTGATAGCTTGAAGGTATTGTGGTCTGATGAAGTCCCACTAACACCTACTGTGCAACTTGAGGAACACGGCAGACATATTCCCGCAAGCATATCTTTTGTCCCGGGTAGTGCAGGCTTGCTTATCGCAAGCGAAGTTGTACGCGACTTGATTAACGATTTGATACGAAAATAAAATCATAATAATGCTTTCCGTCGCACGATGATTGTAAATATGGATTTCAAGATTATAAAATGAAAAGAGAATAATGAGTGATAAATCAGGCAAAAGCTGTGCAATAGTTTTGAATGGCGAGAGCATTGAAGTTGATATCAATGATACTTTTGTAATATGCGCTGATGGTGGAGCAAATATTTTGAAATCAAGAAAACCTGATATTATTTTGGGTGATGGTGACAGTCTTGACATAATTCCAAAAGATGTAGAGTTTGTAAAATTCCCTATTGAAAAAAACGAAACTGACGGCGAAATATGCATTGAATATGCCGTGAAGAAAGGCTATAAAAACCTTAACCTTTATGGAGTTTTGGGTGGTAGGACAGACCACATATTAGGAAATTTTGCATTGCTTGCATATGCCGACAAACTGGGCGCAAAAGCTGTAGCACGTGAAAAAGGACTTGATATCTATTTCGCAAAGGGTGAATTCAATCTTGCAACAAACAAAAACGACACAATTTCTGTTGTGCCGTTTGGTGGGACTATTGTTGTTGAACATTCAGTGAATCTACATTATCCGTTGGAAAATTTATGCATTGAGCCATATCAATCTCGAGGAATTTCAAATCTTGCTACAAGCAACAGCATAACTTTGAACTTCTCAGTTGGAGAGGCAATAGTTTTTCATTATCATAAATAAGCATAATGTATTTTCATTTTCAAAACTGCTTTGTTTTCAAAATTTATATTTCCTTTTCCAAAACAGATTTGCTTTTTCAAAACAGATTTGCTATGAAAAACTGATTACATTTTCTGAAATTAATTTACTTCCATAATTATTTATTTCTTTTTATTCCGTTCACTTTTCAACAAAATCAAATTTTACCTATAAAAGTTTGCTTTTTTCATCAAAACACAAATTGACCTATAATCCGTTTGCTTTTTATCAAATCATAAATTCTACTCATTCTAAAACTCAAATGATTTCTTTGAGTTTTAATTATAATTTTCTAAAGCTTTTGTTTTCTAAAAATCGTTATCATCATGTACGTTGGAAGAAACATTGTTTTTATCATTAGCTTGTGCAACAATATTTTTTGGCAGAGTGTGAACATTGAGTTGTCGGACAAAGGCTCGCGATGAAAACAGCATGCAACCTGCAACAAGCGCTATAGCAAGGTCGGCAAGCGTAAAGCTGTTGTAGAGGAATGACCAAGCTACTGCGTTGTAATTTTCGGGGTCGCCTGAACCCCAAATGAAGATACCACTGACAACGTGCGAAAAGTAGCGAATGAGAACAGCAATGATTGAGCCAAACGCAAATTGCAAAACCGCTTTGTTTTTTAGAATGCCAGTTTCTTTGAAAATAGCTGTCAATCCGATTGCTGCAAATGCGATTGGATAGTCAAGCAAAAATTGCACAGGGTGAATAATCCAAGGAGCTTGAATGAATTGCAATAAGCCGTAAATTGCCCCTGCAAGCACGCCTTTGCGCATGCCGAACATATAAGAGTAAATCATCAATGGAACTAGACTTGCAAATGTGATTGAACCTCCCAGTGGTAGCTCAAAAAAACGTATGTAGGAGAGCGAAAAACTGGTTGCAATGCAAACCGCTGCATAAACAATAGATTTCGTGTGGTCTGCTTGTTCGGTTTTTTTGCCAAAAACAAGTGATAGCGATGCAATGACTGCCACAATCGCAAAAGTAAAAATATAGAGCAATGTTTCACTTGTGGTGTCCATTGCACCGAGTTGGTAGGTGTCGACCATATTCAGAATAAAAAGCACAAGTGCAAATATGCCCACAACAGCAAGTGAGATTTTCGAATAAAGTTTGAATGCGGATTTCTTGAATATCGATATAAAAAGCGCGCCGACGGTCAAGATAATTGCAGTTGCAAGAAGTGCAATAATAGGATAGAAAGTTGCTGTGTCAATATAGCCCGCGCTTAGATATTCATCAAGCTTCAAATAGAACAATATCGAAAGCAATCCGATTGCATATCCAAGCAAAAAACCGACTGAAACATTTTTTGTTGTTTTCAACATTTCGGGCTTGGTTTTTTTGACCAATAGATACACAATACCGATAAGCAAGAAAATTGCAATCGTGAGGTAAAGTGCGATTGTTGATGACCTGTCAAACAATGACAGTTCGTTGAAATAAGTCATAAGAACTCCTTATGCTAGCGAGAATAGCCCTGCGCAATAAAAAAGCACCCACAAGATTATCTTATGGGCGCGCAATTTGCACAAATTTCCTTTCGTGAGTACTAACTCAATCAAGTTCAAAGGGTGTAATCTCAGGCAGTTTCACTGCCACCCCTAACAAATATTTAATTGAGCACAGTCTAGCACGCTAAATCGAAGCTGTCAAGAAATATGATATAAAAAAAGTGATAACATAGACAGAGTAGAGAAACATAGACAGAGTAGAGAAACATAGACAGAGTAGAGAAACGGAGATAGAGTAGAGAAACGGAGATAGAGTAGAGAAACGGAAATTGAGTAGGAATGGAGAAATCGCAAACAAGAATAAAGTAGATTTTTTGCAAAATGTATCGGAAGCAGTTCAATTAAATCTATGTATTCGAAATTTTTGCTTTCTTTAATAATTGTAATCGAGTCAGCTGTGAAAACAAATATATCATAAGATTTTCCAATAGACATTCCACAAATTCTCAGGACAGATTGCAAACTTTAATTCTATACATAATATGGATTTGAATTAAACAATCGAACAATCGTGTCGATTAACCACCCAATACCCATAAATCCGCAAGTAAAAAGAAATAGTATTCCTGAAAAAATCCTTCCTTCATAAAACCTATGTACACCAAATATGCCAAAAAAGAAGCAAAGCAAAAAACCAACCCATTTGTTTTTTGGCTTTTTTCCGTTATAATAATTAGGCTGAACAGGTTGTTGCGGAGGCGTTTGCTGGTAGTTATTTATTATTATTTGTTGTGGCGGTTGCGGTTGAGTATTAAATTTTGACCTTTCTTCATTTTGTAAAATAGGCTGATTAGCATTGCAATATTCGCATTTTGTTACATCATCATTTAATGTTGCTCCGCAATATTCGCATTTTTTCATTTTTACCCTCTAAATAAAATATCTTTAAACAATTGTTTTATCTAACAATATACTATATTAGTGATATGCAAATGTCAATCATGCAAACGTAAATAGGAAGAAATGCAAAATTTAGTTTTAATTTCTAACATAATTACTCGATTTCAAAAAAAGAACAGAAGAGAACATACGAAGCAATGTTAATAAATTGAAAAAATAGGAAAATAGATGTAATTATTCAAAAATACAATAAAATAAGTTTCTAAATAATAAGAACAGCTTAGAATAGATGAGAACAAATGTTTGCAAGTTGAAAATAGATAGAAATAGTTTTGTTTATTGGAAATCATAATAAAATTGCAAGATGTCAGGCTAAAGTATAATAAATTAGCTTGTAATTGTGAAACTTAATAAAATCTGTTTGCAATTGCAAATTTTATGATATAATATAAACAACACGAAAGCTGATTGCACACTAGGATATCTCTATGAACCGTTTTGTCTTGTTTTTGACTCGTTTCAAAAATTGCAAAATGCGGATTAGGGGATGTTTTGGATTCGACAATAGGTTTAGGGTGGTAGAAGCATGTCGCTGGCTCGTCTGCGTAAAAACGGAAACAAATTTTAAACGCGAACAATCGTGAAATGGGATTCCAACAGAATCTCGCTTTTGCAGCTTAACTAGAAACTGCGTGCTGACCTGAGGTTTTCTGTTCCCTCAGCAATCGGTATCATAAAAACAGACAACGCGAAGTGAGCGTTCGGTAGCTTCGTTGTCATTACGAACTTTTCAAATGGAGGCTTGCAAATGTGCCAAAAGGAGAGAACAACAAACAGTTGCTAAACATGTAGAAACTGCCATTTAAGGTCTGTTGGACAGGGGTTCAAATCCCCTCATCTCCACCAAAACACAAAAAACCCGCTCAAAAGAGCGGGTTTTTTGATAAATACAAAATGATTACGCATATTTAATTTGTAGAAAATGGAATAAACAGGTGAGGGGATTTGAACGGAAGGGTAGTTTGAGAATTGCTATATAAGTAGCAATTTTCAAACGCAGGCAACAATTTGGGAAATTGTTGCCCCGTACCGGCGAGAAAGTGCAGACACTGAAAAAGTATAATGAGCTGATTGTAAAAAAAAAGACGAACAAATCCTATTGCTTCAAGTCAAGCGGAGCAATATCCCCTCATCTCCACCAAAAGGAAAAACCACGATATATCGTGGTTTTTTTCATTTTATACATACAATATATTGTTCTGAACACAAAATGAAAACAAAAAAATAATTTCACTAAATAATTGTGTCTAAAACGCTCAATACCTTATCGTCTGATTTTGGCATCAAGTGTCCGTAGGTATTCAGTGTTTGCGTTGGCTTGAATGTCCCAACCTTTTTGATACTTCTATAATCGGTACACCTCTACTCAAAAGAACGGAAGCGTGGGAATGTATAAAGTTGTGAATGCGTATTCTTTTCAACTCTGCCTGTTGAGCTATATGGTCTAATTTGTTTCGTATTGCGTTTTCAGGTATACAATATTCCGAAAATTTAAATATTCTGTCGCTGTCAGCTTTGTAGACACTTGTATTGCGGTATTCGGTTAATTGTGAACCAAAGTTTTTGGCAAAGAAATTTCATGATTAGAAGAAACTGTAATATATTCAAGTTAACAAAGCAAACGAAACGAGAGTATTTAAGGAGAGAGCCAATAATAGGCTCTCTTTTCTTAATTGTTTTTTTGTTATTTATTGCACAATTTAATTTTCTAATTATTTTTTATAATTTCATTTAGCTTTCTTAAATTTTTCAAACTTAAATCCATTTTGCCTTGTTCCCATTTTTGAACAGTTGATATCGATACACTTAATTTCTCTTGCTAACTCTTTTTGAGTTAGCAAGAGTTGCTCAGTTCTTATTTTTTTACATTCAAATTGCAAAATAAAATAAAATTTAATAATTTAATGCATTTAGCCACTACCTAAATAAAAAAAGACACTACCTGAACAAAAAAAAGACACTACCTGAACCCTTTTTTTCGCAGTAAAAGATGATAAAATATAAGTGTAGGGTAGCAAGAGCACAAAAAAGGAGGAATTACAAAATGGAAGAGAAAGAAATAAAACTAAGAAAGATGCAACATAAGGCGGACATAGCTTTTAAGATAACAAAGTACTTGATTGATGATGTTATCGTAATCAATGAAAATAGCGAACTTGCCAGGTTGATTGAAAGTTCATCAGAAAGCAAATACAATGTCAGGCGCAAATACTTGATTGAAAGCTTCGCAGGACAGGAATTTACTTTAAGCGACGGCAGAAAAGCCATTATGGACAAGAGCGACGCAAAAAAAATATCGCAAAAAGCGAGCGATAAAAAAGTAGCACAACTGTCAGAACTTAAAAAAGTAATTGAAAATGCAAAGTATTCTCATTCAGCAAATAAAGTTGAACACAAAAAATTCAAAGCGTTTCACTATTACATCGCAGATTTTATTTATCAAGGGGAACGACATAGCATTTATTTGAATATTGGAGAGAGCAAATTTGATGAAAAAAATCATATATATGCAATAACTAAAGTAAATGAAAACACCGCACAACGATTGAACGTTGTATCCGTCCCCGAAGGTAAACGAATCCAAAGCGGTGTTTCCGGAGAAGCAAAAGCCTTCTCTAATACTATTATAGTGCAAAAAAATAAAAAGGCAACATCTAATGATAAAAAATTATCCGTTTCTAAAACTTCTACAGATATTGCAGTCAAAGAAACATCATTCAAGATAGGCGACCGTATAAGCAGGAACAAAGCCACATCGACAGCAAGGACAGCGGTTAAAGACTATGATATGCTTTCCTCTGCCACGAAAGGCAAGATAACTGAAATGATAATAAGCGGAGAGCAGTATTCCGTAGCAGACAACATCATCAAGGGGACTGCCAACTTAATGGCTAAAAGAGAGGGGTTGCAAATTGTTACTCCATCTGTGTGAAAGCGCATACACTGAAGAGTATAATAAGCTGAGTGAAAAAATTCGCTTTAAGTAAATCGAAGTAATGTCCTGTCCTCATCTTTACCAAAACACAAAAGCCCACCTCAAATAACAACAAAATTTAGTATTTTAATTGAATCTCATATTTACCAAAACAAATAAGCCGCTCAACACAGCGGCTTTTTTGATACTTATGTAAAAGATTATGTGAATTGCATTTGTAGAGATGAAAATAAATTAGAGACCCGTTATGGAGAATTTGTACGAACTATAAATTTTTGATGCAAAGATGAGCTCGACAAAATTGTCTACTTTTCGCAGACTTATTTTGGTTTTATATACGCAAATTCACTTAAAGTGCCCGCATAACTTTACTTTTTGTAAAAAATTATGTATAATGGTAAAAGTTGGAGGTGAATATGGACGCTAAGAATACGGGGAAAACGATTTCATTTTTAAGATATCAAAAGGGGTGGAAGCAGCTTGACCTTGCAAAAATGCTTGGGATAAGCGACAAAACAGTAAGCAAGTGGGAAAGCGGCGCGGGATATCCCGACATCTCTCATTTGCAGATTTTGGCAGATGTTTTTGATGTTTCAATTGATTTCATAATAAATTGTGGAGATATAAACAACTATACCGTTTATGAAGCTATGCTTGAAACATACAAACGGGCAACAAACAAAAATTATAGAATTACTGAAGACATAAAATCACTTGCAGAGGTGTTCAGAACCGATGGTAAGATAGACGAAACACTTTACTCAAAGTATGATGTGAAAAAAGGTTTGCGAGACATAAACGGAACTGGTGTGCTTGCAGGATTGACGGCAGTGTCCGAAATCCGATCCAAAAAAATGGTAGATGGAGCGCTCGTTCCTTGTGAGGGTGAATTGTTCTACAGGGGCATAAATGTCAAAGACTTGATTGGCAATCATGATGATGAACACTGCAGAGGTTTTGAAGAGGCTACATATTTGTTGCTTTTCAACCGCTTGCCATCCAAGGTGCAATTGGATGATTTTTGCGCTATTTTATCAAACCACAGAACTTTGCCTAACAATTTTGTTAAGGATGTTATTTTAAAAGCTCCAAGTTCTGATATTATCAATTCAATGTCGAAAAGCATTTTGACACTCAATTCATATGATACCAATGCAAACGATGTTTCGCTTGAAAATGTTTTAAGGCAATCGCTTCAGTTGGTTTCGGTGTTTCCTTTGCTTGCTATTTATGGTTATCAAGCATTTTCACACTACAAAAACAACAAGAGCTTGATAATTCACAATCCAATTGCGGAATACTCAACAGCTGAGAACATTTTGCATATGCTTCGTCCCAATGGCAAATTTACAAAGTCGGAAGCGGTTGTGCTTGATATTGCTCTAATTTTGCACGCTGAACACGGAGGCGGCAACAACTCAACATTTACGACACATGTGGTTACCAGCTCAGGAACAGACACATATTCAGCAATGACGGCAGCTTTGTGCTCACTCAAAGGGCCAAAGCACGGCGGCGCAAATCTCAAAGTTGTGAGAATGTTTGATGATATAAAGAAAAATGTGAAAAACTGGAATGATACAGATGAGCTGTCACTTTATATTGATAAAATACTAGCAGGTGATGCATATGACAAAACAGGGCTTGTTTATGGAATGGGGCACGCAGTTTATTCTATATCAGACCCAAGAGCTTTTGTATTCAAAGAATTTGTGAGAGAATTGTCACTTGAAAAAGGTCTTGAAAATGAATTCAAATTGTACAATAATGTTGAAAAGATAGCGACAAAACTTATTATGCAGAAAAGAAGAATATATAAAGGTGTCAGCGCAAATGTAGACTTCTACAGTGGTTTTGCATATCGTATGCTTGGCTTGCCTGAGGAACTTTATACTCCGATTTTTGCAGTTGCCAGAGTCTCAGGATGGAGCGCGCACAGGATGGAGGAATTGCTAAACGCAGGCAAAATCATTAGGCCTGCATACAAAAGCGTCTCCGATGAAAGAGCATATACGCCTATAAAATTAAGATAAATTGTAATATTTTTTTGATTCTAAACAAATAAAAAAACGACGATGCCGTTTTTTTTAATATCTTACATTTTAATATTCATGTAACGCTTTTTGACTCTATCCGCAACTATATATCTAATATGTAGAACAAAATTGATCACAATAAAACTATTTTTTTGAATAAAAATTAAACTGAAAAAATTAAAATGTTATAAATTTACTTAATATTTAATAAAAATGGAAAATTTTGTAAATCACTTTAACATCACCTTAGAAATGCAATATGTAGCAAGCATTTTTTGACCTAAAATGCATAAATGAGCAAATATATAGACTAATTTTTTTGTGTAATCTTTTGACGAATAAAAATGAAAAAAATCTTTTGAATAATTTTCAAATAACACTTTACATATGAATATTTGCAAGATATAATTTGCTCAAAATAAATGAATAAAGAGTGATTTTTATGTTTGTTAGAGAGTTTGAAAAATCTGATAGAGAAGCATTTAAAGAACTTTGCAAAGAGTTCTACCGATCGAATGCAACATTGCGTGAATATGACGAAAGCATCGCCAATCTTTCATTTGACAGAGTATTAGACCGCCACGAGAACTTGTGGGGGTTTTTTATTATCGGCGAAGATGGGATCGCGGGTTATTCGATTATAACCTCTTACTGGTGCAACGAAGAAGGGGGGAATGTTATAGTTTTGGACGAACTATACATTTCATCAAACAGCCGCAACAAAGGCTATGCGAGTATGTTTATGGACTGGCTCGAAGTTTTCTATAAAGATAAGGCAGTGAGTATCACTCTTGAAGTGCTGACATCGAATGTTAATGCGTGTCACTTGTATTGCAAGGAAGGATATATGCCTGACGGATTCACCACATATACTAAAAAAATAAAAAAGTAAATCTATTTTTTGAGCTGATTTTTAAGTTTAATATAAATAAATCAAATCTCACAACCGTAATTTAATAGAAAAGGCTTATAGGCTTGTCAACAAATTAAAACTAAAGCAGTTTACAAAAGAATAAAATAGAAACGTATTTTTAACAAGTTGAAAGCGGAGTCGTTCATTTTTAAAATAACCTAGAAGCTTTCTGAATTTTCCATAATAAAATGGCACTCAGTTGAGTGCCATTTTGTGTTAATTTTTCAAAGCTTACAACTTAATTTAGTCAATCGATATTGCAACAGGCGCGGTGATAGCGACGTCAATCTGTTCTTCACCACGTAAAACGGTCAAAGTTATCACATCGCCTTCTTCAAAATTGAATGAGTAGTCCGCAAGAATAAATGCGCGGTCAACCGTTTTGATTGTGGTTTCGTGAGTGAAGTAGAGCACTATATCACCAATCATTAGTCCTGCGGTTTCGGCAGGGCTTCCTGCCGTTATTGCGCTAACAGAGATAGTTTCAACTATTTGCGTTCTGTTTGTTTCACTGTCATATATTGCCTTGCTGTTTTCTATTGTGAAATTTATACCCAAAATATTACGCTGAACTTTTGTTATGGTTTCGCCATCGCAGTTGCGGATAATATTGTTTGCGACAGAAATTGCGAGGTCACTTGGGATTGCATACGCTATACCTTCAATGCTGTCTGAAACGATTTTTGCATTTACAATACCAATGAGATCGCCATCATTGTTGAACAATCCGCCGCCTGAGTTCCCACCATTTACGGAAGCGTCGATGCGCATGACACGGAATGTAACTTCGGTTGTGTCATCCGCGGCAGTCATCGTGATATATTCGCTGTCTATTGAGATTATACCGGCTGTTGCAGAAATGCCCGTTGCTTCAGGGTTTCCAATGGCTATTGCGGGATCGCCTGCAACCATGTTTCCTGAACTTCCAATTGAGCATGGAAGCGCGCTGCTATTTTTGTAGATATCGGAGTTTGTGACTTTCAACACTGCGATATCATATGTCATCGAGCCACCGACATAAGTCGCTGAAACTTTGTATTCAGAATATTCCATTCCATAAAGATAGACTGCGACATCATCGCTTATTTTTACATTAGCGTCTGCATCATAAACTACATGGTAGTTGGTGACTATGTAAGCAGTTCCGTTTTCTTTATCGTCTTGAATTATAACTCCAGCTCCGGCGCTTGCATATTCTTGTTCACCTGCAACTATATATTGCTGAGTTGCAGGATTGTAGTTGTATGTAGTTTTGGTAAATCCGCTTGTCACTGATACAACGGAGAGGATTGCTTTGTTTGTGGCTGCGGAAACACTTGTCGCACCAGTATCGCCTCTGTCTCCAACTAGACTGTCGAGCCATTGAGCAATTGTGCCTTCATAACCTTCTAAAACTGCAATTTCGTAAGCGGAATAGCCTTTACCTGCATACGCACCGTCAACGCCGTCATCGCCGTCAGTTCCGTTTATTCCGTCAGTTCCGTTTGAACCGACCAAACTCTCAAGCCACTCTGTTTCCGTTCCGCTGTAGCCGTTTCGAACTGCAATCTCATAGGCAGACTCGCCAGCAAGTGAGATTTCATCGCAAGCAGAAAAGGCGATAATACAAACAACCAGCATTACTGCAATTATAATTGTAAAAACTTTCTTATTCATAGTTCACCTCAAATATTACCTTCAGTTTATATTTTGATTTTAATTTGTTTATGTGTCAAAATTGTGAAAATATTTTGACAATAATCAAAAATTTCTTCTTTATTATAAACTATAGAGTTCATTATGTAAAATTATTAAAGAACATCTAGCAAAGCAAAATTTTCCAGATATGAAAGTTGTAATCCGAAATGTTTTATTTTGAAGCGGGCGATGTTTATAAATAAAACTAATAATTTTTGTCATTCAAAATATATTTTTTAAATTTAGTTAATTCATATAGATTGGTAAGAAATAAGTTATTTGGTTTTGCATTTTTTTATGCCTATAGACAAATTTTTTTATAAAAGTTGCAAAATTTCATTCTAAATTAAAAAGTGACATAATCACTCAAATTACTCATCTATCATAATTTATTATACTAGCATAATATAATTATAAAGAATGATTAGGGGTAATAAAAATGATAAGAGGGAAACGGATAGTCGTTTTGTCGGTATTGCTTATAATTTTAATGATTACTGTTGCTTTTTCGGGTTGCAACAGTGTAACTGTCATCTCTGGCACAGTTATCAATAAAACTATTGGTGAACCATTGCTTTTTAGTATTGGAGAATTAAAAATGATTGACCCAAGAGCTGGCGCAACAAATTTTTGCATATGGGTTCAGGCGGAGAATGGGGACACTGCAGGCTTCTATGTTACTGAAGCAGTTTTCAATTTATATTCTGTTGGCGATTGGTTTGAATATGATAGTAATTTGCATTTCGCAGCGTAATAACAAATGAGCATTAATTTATTGAAAAAAATAATGAAGATATAGTTTTCTATTAGAAATAATATCTTCATTTTTATTTGCTTACGCTTTTTGTAAAAACTCGATAAGTTGTGAAGAAGTGGGAAAATTCAAAACCGTTTTTGTTTTGCCATATTCTATTAGATTTCCGTTTGCAAAAAAAATAATAATGTCAGCAATTCGTTCTGCTTGTTTTAGTGAATGTGTTGCAAAAATTAAAGTAGCACCATTTTGTTTCAAATATTCAAGCAATACTTTTTCTGCTACTATTGCGGATTGCACATCCATTGATGCAGTCGGCTCATCTAGCAATAAAATGTCGTGTTGATTAGATAAGAGTCTTCCAAGTGCTAAACGCTCAGTTTCGCCTCCTGACAAGTGCGCCCCGTTTTTCTTTTTGAGCGGTAAAAGCATAAGTTTTTCAAGAATTTCCAATGTTTTTACTTTTGCAATATTCTTATATTTGAGTGGAAAGGCTAGCATTATGTTGTTAAGCACCGACATTGAAAATCCAAAACTATGTTGTGGCATAAATCCTACGGCTGTATCTTTTTCAAATTCAAAATTACCGTTACTTTGCTTATCGGTTTTCGCCAAAATTTTGAGAAGTGTAGATTTCCCTGAACCGTTTGCGCCTATGATTGCGTATTTCAAGCCTTTTTCAAATTCAAACTTTTCAATATCAAGTACAACTTTGTCGCCATATTGTTTTTTGAGGTTTTCAATGGTCAAAATCATTTTGTCCTCCTTTGTAACAAGCTTGCTATAAGGTTTACGCCAAGAGCTATAAGCAATAGAATTATTCCAAGCGCGATAGCATATGTAAATTGTCCTGTGTTGTAGTTCAGGGCGATTGTTGTGGTCATAACTCTTGTTTTGTGAAGTATATTTCCGCCGACGATTTGAACTGCGCCAACTTCAGAGATTGCGCGTGCAAATGCAAATAGATAGATTGCCACAATTTGATATTTGCTTTCATTGAGTGTTAGAAAATTTGTTTTTAATTTGCCAATGCCAAGTCCTTTGGCAGTTTCCAAAATTGGTGATGAGATTGATGATACAAAAGTTTCTGTCATTCCTGCGACAATCGGAAAAATGAGACAAACTTGTGCGATAATCATTAGGTCTACGGAATATATTAGCCTTAGCGAACCGAATGGGCCAGTGCCGGAAAAAAGCACGAAAATTACAATACCAACAACAACGGGAGGCAATCCCATAAGTGTTCGCATCAAAACTACAATTATTTTTTTCCCGTGGAAGTTGGAGTTGGCAACCAAAACTCCAATTGGCACCCCGATAAGGAGTGCCAAAAGTGAGCTTGAAAATGCCATTTGAAGGGTGGTTGCGACAATCTCGCGAAGTAGTGCATTGCCGCTTATCATCATTTCAAACGCTTGTTGAAATGCTTGCAACATGAATTAGCCCATCAAATAGAACAGTGGAGCGCCATAACTCGATGTACCGTAGAAATTGATAAGCGCGCTTGCATGTTCCCCATTCATCCAGTTGATAAAGATATCTGCAGCTGCTTCATTGATACTAACAGTTCCTGCTGGCAGAGCTTCGCCTGTTGTACTGCTAATAAACGGAGCATCATTGTTCACTGCTATCATTGAATATGTATTTTGCAGATTAGCTGAATTTTCCATCAAAAGTGTAAGATTCGGGAGTTTGTCTCCTGTCGGGTCATTTTTGTATGAAAGAAATGTTGCTTTGTCAGTCAAAACATATGCGTTGTTTTCATTAGCCATTGTGAGGCACGCGCCCATTCCTTGTCCTGCCGAAGTATACCAGCTTGTAACTCCTGATGGTAATGTATCAGTATCTTTTGTTATGCCAAGTTCTGTTGGCCATAAGCTTACTTCTTTTGTATGTGTGCCGCTATTGTCGCCGCGAGATATGAATTCGCTTTGGGAACTTGCGATTGCCGCAAATGCTTCTGAGGCATCTTCACAATTCAAAACACCTGCAGGATCAGTTTGGGGTTCAGTCGCAGGTTCAGTTGTCGGGCCGACAATAACGAAATAGTTGTACATAAATGAAATGCGCTCGGCTGCAAAGTTTCCAACTATGCGTGCATAATTTTCAGCAACAAAAGCGTCCTCTTGTGATTTGGAATGAACCAAAATGAGGTCAGCATTGCCGTATTTTGCAGAATTGATTGCTGCACCTGTGCCAGCAGATGAAATTTCAAGTTTGTATCCTTGATTGTCCGCCTCAAAATAAGGTGTTAGATATTCCATAAGTCCAGAATCATTTACTGATGTTGTTGTGGAAATACGGATTTTGACATCGCCTGTCTGCGTATTATCACACGCAACAAAGCAAATGCTGAGAGATAGTACCAGCACTAATGCCAGCACAAGTGTTAAAAGTCTTTTTTTCATAATTTCTCCTTTCCATATGGGAGGCACAGCCGTTTCCCGCTATACCCATCGTTTCCAAGCCTTAGCGTTAGCCTTAGGTCAATGGAAATCGGAATTTTGTGATAGCTAGATTATACTATGAAGTGATAAATTTGTAAACTATGATTTTTCATATAGTCAACAAATTAATTATTATTTATATATTGAAAACATTAAAATTTAATGTTATAATTTTTTAGAAAGTAGAATTAAAATAGAATAAGTAGAGATAAAATACAAAAATATAAAAGGACAAAAAATATTTAAAATAAATCGGTAGGGGGGAACTATGGATACAAATTATGGCGCTTACACAGGCAAAGTTGTGAATATTGATCTTACTACAAAAGAAATCACAGGCTATGAATTTTCGGATAAAGAAAGAGAATTGTTTTTGGGCGGGAAAATTATGGCTGCCAAAATTGTCTATGACAATATAAAGACAAAAATTGACCCGCTGTCACCTGAAAATATGATTGTTGTCACTACTTGTCCTATGAATGCAATGGGTTCACCTTGCTCATCGCGGTTTAATGTTTCAACAATTTCACCGCTCACCGGCTATTATACGTCGTCAAATTGTGGCGGAAATTTCGGATTGAATCTAAAGCGTGCGGGTTATGACGCTATAATAATAACGGGCAAAGCAGAAGAACATACTTATATTAGCATAACTGATAAAGGAATAGAATTCAAAAATGCTGATCACCTTTGGGGACTTAAGACCGGTGAAGCGCAAGAACGTATGGAAGGCAAGGGCGGCAAGTTTGTGATAGGTCCTGCTGGAGAAAACTTAGTGCGATATGCTTGCGTTGTAAGCGAAGAGCGCTCTGCAGGTCGTGGCGGTGTTGGCGCGGTGTTCGGTTCTAAAAATCTTAAAGGCTTATTTGCATCAGGCTTAAAAGGACCAGCAGCAAAAAACAAAGAAGCTTTGATGGAAATCAGCAAAGCATGGACAGGAAGATTGCGAGCGCATCCAACAACGGGTGTTCAGTTGCCGGCTCTTGGAACTGCCGGACTTGTTACTCCTATGCACGCAAAAAATCTTCTTGCAACAAACAACTACCGCAGTGGGAAATATGAAGATTTTGAGGCAATATCCGGTGAAACTCTCAGAGATGACTTTCTTGTCAAAAACAAGGGTTGCGTCACTTGTCCGATACAATGCGGGCGTGTTGTCAAAGTCAACGGCAAGGATGTGAAAGGCCCGGAAGTTGAGACTATAGGGCTTTTTGGCTCAAATATACTAAACAATGACTTGCAGAAGATATTGGACTGGAACAACGAAATGGATGAGCTTGGACTTGACACTATATCTTGCGGAAACACGCTTTCTTTTGCAATGGAACTCAACGAAAAAGGGATGTGGAACAATGGTCTAAAGTTTGGGAAAATCGATAACATAGACCAAATAATCGATGACATAGCACACCGTAAAGGGATAGGCGATGAGTTGGCAGAAGGATCAAAAAAATTATCGGAAAAATATGGCGGAGTAGAATTCGCGATGAATGTAAAGGGTATGGAACTTGCGGCATATGAACCCCGTGGCGCAATTGGACAAGGTTTGGGTTATGCAGTTTCAAACCGCGGTGGATGTCACCTTAACGGTGGGTATATGGTGGTCATGGAGGGATTGGGACTTTCAATCAATCCATATTCGACAGGAGCAAAAGCCGGGATGACTGCGCTATTTCAGGATTTGATGGAAGCGTGCTCGGCAGGCGGAAATTGTTTGTTCACAACCTATGCTTTCTTTCCGATGATTTTGCTTAGCAAACCAAACAGTCTTATTACTCGAGTGGTAAACAAATTCGCAACTGGTTTCGGTTTGCCTGTTAGATTTATTTTGCGTTTTCCAACTTTGATTGCAATCAATATGCCAGCAAATATGTTGCCACATCCAAAGGCGTTGTCTGCAGCAACAGGGATGAAGTTGAATTTTGGCAAGTTTATTCGCATTGGAGAGAGAGGATACAATCTTGAAAGAATGATTGATGTTCACTTAGGCGTGTCGGCGGCTGATGATGAGCTTCCTGCTCGTCTAACTGAAGAACTTCAGATTGTAGGAAATCCAAAATCAAAAGTGCCGCTTGATAAACTCAAAAAAGCATACTATAAAAACCGTTGCTGGGATCAAAACGGTATACCGAAAAAAAGTCTGCTCAAGCGTTTGAAGATTGCGGAGGAATAATATGGTTTATGTGAAATTTTTTGGCTCAGCTAGAGTGAAATTTGAAAAAAAAGAAATGGAAGCAGATTGCTCTGATATAAAAACTCTTTTGCAGATTATTTCGAAAGAATTTGGAGTTGAAGTCAAGGATGTTAAGCAGTTTCTTGTTTATGTCAATGAAGTCAACATAAACAAACTTAAGATGTGGCGCACAAAATTGAGCGATGGTGACAAAATTATGTTATTGTCCCCTGCATCAGGAGGCTAGAAAGCTGAAATTTTGAAGAGTTGATAGACTGAGGCAATGCGTTGATAGACAAAGTCAAAAAGTTGATAGACTGATGTAAAGAGTCAAAAACTAGACAAAACGATTGTGATAATTATATTCTTGCCTACTGCTTAGAAGGCTAGAAAGCTTATAGTTGTGGAAGAGTTGAAAACCAGAGGGACAAAATGATTTATAAAAATCCAGAACTAAAAAATAAAACCGCACTTGTTGTGGGTTGTGGCGGACTTGGTGGCTATGTCATCGAAGAGTTATCGCGGGCTGGAATTGGAAAACTAATTTTATTGGATGGCGACAGCTTTAGTCAATCAAATATGAACCGTCAACTTCTTGCTGATTTCGATACGCTAGGCAAAATGAAAGCAGAAGTTTATGCGAAAAGGTTAAAGAAAACAAGCGTGGCTAATGTCAAATTTTTCAATCAGTTTTTGACCAAAGATAATGCAAATTTGATTGAAGAAACTGACATAGTTTTGGACTGTGTTGACAATCTTTCGACTCGAGAATTTATGTCAATTGAATGTAAAAAAAGAGGGAAAATTTTGGTTTCTGCTGCAGTGGAAGGCGAACAAGGACAAGCACTGATTTGTTTTCCCGAAGAAGACAGCTTTGAAAGACTGTTTTCAAAAGCTGTTGAAACTCCACATGATACAATCAGTTATGCCGTGGCAACCGTGGCTTCAATTCAATCTGCTTTGGCAATCAAAGCAATGTGTGGAATCGCGGAAGAATTTCGAAATAAAATTGTTTTGATTGACCTTGAAAGTATGATGGTCAAAATACTGGAGCTATGATGAGAAAAGTTGGAATTATTGTGGCAAGTGACAAATGTTACGAAGGATTGCGTGAAGACAAAAGTGGCAAGGCAATAGCTCAAGTAGTTTCCAACGCAGGCTTTGATGTCGCAGAGATTGTGATAGTGCCTGATGAATTTGACAGGCTCAAAAATGCAATACTTTATTTCACAGATGAGTTGGAAGTTCCGCTTGTGCTGACAACAGGAGGCACAGGATTTTCTCAGCGTGATGTCACTCCTGAAGCGACAAAAGCAGTTATCGAGAGAGAAGCACAAGGAATAGCTGAGGCGATACGCGCAAAAAGTTTGGAATTTACAAATCGCGCTATGCTATCGAGAGCAGTCGCGGGCTTGAGAAAGAATTCTCTTATCATAAATTTGCCAGGTTCTGAAAAGGCAGTCCGTGAAGCACTTGATATAATTCTTGATGCTGTCAAACACGGTCTTGATATTTTGCTCGGCGAAGCTAGTGAATGCGCAAGAGTATAGCAATATAAATTTTCAAAAGATATTTTCTGTTGTGGTTTCAAAATATTTGTATTGAATGATTAGAAATCTAACAAAGAAATTAGAATTTTGAAATAAAGGTAAAAATGAATTTTTTTAAAGTCAAAACACTTGAAGAAGCAACGAAAGTTGTGAAAGACAATCTCCCGCAAAAAGTTTTGTCGGGAGATTTTGTAAGCCTTGAAAAAGCACTAAATCAAATTGCATATGAGGATGTCTTTTCTCTTGAAGAATTGCCACCGTTCAATCGTTCTACTGTGGACGGATATGCAGTTTGTGCGCAGGAAGTATATTGTGCCAGTGAAAGTGTTCCCTCAATATTGAAAGTGGTAGGCTCAGTAAGAATGGGCGAAATGCCAACACAAAAACTAATGCGCGGTGAGGCAATTGAGATTGCGACAGGAGCAGTTGTTCCAGAGGGCGCAAATGCTGTTGTTATGATTGAACATACCGAAAGAATGAACGAAAGTATTGCAATTTATCAATCGGCAAAAGTGCGTGAAAACATGCTGTTGCGTGGAGAAGATATTCAGGAAGGCGAAAAAGTATTGTCTAAGGGTGAAAAGATTACGGCACTAAAACTTGGCGTTTTGGCGGGCGTAGGAGTTTCGAAAATTAAAGTATATTCGCATCCGAAAGTAGCAGTGATTTCAACAGGTGATGAACTTGTGGGAATTGATGAAATTGCGCAAAACGGTAAGATTAGAGATATAAATAGCACAATAATCCCTTTATTGTGTCAAAACAGTGAACTTGAAGTGGTTTCAATATCGCGTGTCAAAGATGACAAAGTGCAACTTTTTAGCGCAGTAAAAAATGCTGTTGAACTTGCAGATATGGTGCTTATTTCAGGTGGAAGTTCAGTTGGCGCTCGTGACTTCACTGAAGCAGTTTTGAGTGAACTTGGAGAAATTCTTGTTCATGGAATTGCGCTCAAACCCGGCAAGCCGACAATGATTGCGAAGATAAAAAATTCACTGGTGATTGGTTTGGCAGGGCATCCGCTTGCCGCGGCATTGACTTACAAAGTTTTGATTGAAAATTCGATTTTTTCTGTTTTAGGTTGTGATAGGAAATCAATATGCTTTGCAACTACTTCGTCTAATTTTCCGTCAACACCGGGAAGAACTGTAATACAGCCCGTTTCATTGTTAGAAAATGAAAATGAAATTTTGGCTGAACCTGTATTTTTGAAATCAGCACACCTTGCCCAACTTTCAAAAGCAGATGGATATATAGTTTTGCCTGATAACTGTGAAGGAATAAATAAGGGGGAAAAAGTCAAAGTTTTTGCGCTATAATTTGCGTAGATTGGCTGACGCTATATTGTCAGACAAGTTGACAAACGGTATATGGAAAGAAACACTTATATAGAAAATAATGATTTTGAAGAATCACTTAAAAATTATTTAGCAAACATTCATTCAATGGATTGTGAAGAAATACCAACGATAAATTCGACAGGCAGGATTACTGCAAAAGCGGTTTTTGCTTTTTGCTGTGACCCGACTTATAACGCTTCAGCTATGGATGGTGTTGCGGTCTTTTCCGAGTCAACATTGTCAGCAAGTGAAACCACACCGCTAACTTTGAAAAAGGAGCAGTATGAATATGTCAATACTGGCGGAGTTATTGCACCGAGTTTTGACAGCGTAATAATGATTGAAGATGTCATTGTTTTGAATGACAACGAAATTCAAATTATTGCTCCGTCGCGTCCTTGGCAGCAGATTCGTGTTGTTGGTGAAAGCGTTGTTGCAACAGAAATGATATTGCCATCGCACCGCAAAATCCGTCCAATAGATTTGGGGGCAATTTTAGCATCGGGGAATGAAACTGTATCGGTTTTCAAAATGCCAAGAGTTGCGATTTTGCCAACAGGAAACGAAATGGTGGAGCACCAAAGTGAACTTGAAGAAGGCAAACTTATGGAAAGCAACACTCGTGTTTTTTCTGCGCTTGTAACGGAGTATGGTGGAATTCCAAATCGCTTTGCTATTGTGAAAGATGAGGAGCAGTTGCTTGAAGACACGATAAAAACTGCCACGATTGAAAATGATATTGTGATAATCAATGCGGGCTCATCAGCAGGAACAAAGGATTTCACTGCACAAACAATAGCAAAGCTAGGAGAGGTAAAAACGCACGGTTTGGCAATTAAGCCAGGCAAGCCTACTATACTTGGATTTATAAAAGAAAAGCCTGTTATTGGTGTTCCTGGATATCCTGTCTCAGCATATATAGTTTTTGATAAGGTCGTAAAAGCGGTTGTCGAAAAAATGACAGGGCAAACAAGTGAAGCACGCCAAACTGTCAAAGCTACGCTCACAAAACGCTTGACTTCTACTTTCAAGAATAAAGAATTTGTGCGTGTTGCGCTTGGAGACGTGGGTGGAAAGATTGTTGCTTCTCCGCTTGAAAGAGGTGCGGCGGCTGTTATGAGTATGATAAAAGCAGATGGACTTTTGACTATCGAGCGAAATAGTGAAGGCATAGAAGTTGGCGAAGAAGTTGAGGTTGAACTTTTCAAACCGCTCGCAGAAATCCGTCGGTCGCTTGTTATTGTGGGAAGTCATGACCCTATTATTGATTTGATTTCTGACAAAATTGCCGTTTCTTCAGCTCATGTGGGTAGTCTCTCGGGGATTATGGCTTTGCGCCGAGGAGCAGCGCATATTGCGCCAATTCACTTGCTCCATGCTGAGAGCGGAGTCTACAATATTCCGTTTGTAAAGCAGTATTTTGAAAGCGGAACAATGGCACTAATCAAAGGACTTGGGCGAGTGCAAGGTATTGTTGTGCCGAAAAATAATCCAAAGAACATAAGTTCAATTTCACAACTTAAAGGTGGAAAATTTAGTTTTGCGAATCGCCAAAACGGGGCAGGAACAAGATTGCTGTTTGATTTTCTGCTTCAAAAAGAAGGAATTGAAAAGGATGAAATAAAAGGTTATGACAAGGAATTCACCACGCATCTTGCGGTCGCAACTGCTGTGAAAAGCGGAGTGTGTGATTGCGGACTTGCGGTGTTGTCCGCGGCAAATATAATGGATTTGGATTTCATTTCAATAGGGAATGAAAGTTATGATTTCTTGCTTCCAAAAACTATGTTGGATGATGTGCGTGTAAAGAATTTTATTGAAGTTTTGAAATCCAAATCTTTCAAAGAACAGGTAGAGAATATCGGCGGATACACCTTTGAAAACATCGGTTCAGTTGAGGTAGTGGAATGAAAGACAGTTACGGCAGAGAAATAAACTATGCCCGCATTTCGCTTACCGATCTTTGCAATTATCGGTGTATATATTGTATGAGCGAGTGCGGTGTCGAAAAGAAACCGCACGAACAAATGCTCAAACTGGAGGAATTCTCGATAATCATATGCGCGCTGTCAGAGCTTGGCGTTTCTAAAATTCGTTTTACTGGAGGCGAACCGCTTGTAAAAAAAGGCGCTATTTCACTTATAGAAGAAACTGCAAACATTCCAGCGATAAAAAATATTGCGTTGACCACAAACGGAGCTTTGTTGCCCGAATTTGCTGGAAGACTTGCAAAAGCGGGTGTCGACAGCGTGAATATAAGTATCGACAGTTTAAATGCCGCGCGGTACAGCCAGATAACAAGAGGAGGAAAGCTTCAAGATGCTCTTGATGGACTACAAGCAGCCAAAGATGTAGGGATGCGAAAAATAAAAATAAATGCGGTTCTTATGCGCGGCATAAATGATGACGAAATTTTGGATTTTGCAAAATTTGGACAAGAGGAAAATGTGTCAGTGCGCTTCATAGAACTTATGCCTTTTGAGTGTCAGACGCATTTTGCGGACTCGCATTTAATTTCTCTCAATGAAGTTTTAAGCAATCATCCCGAGTTTCAAGAATTGGGGAATGAGGGGAGCACAAATGCGGTGTATTTCAAACTCCCAGATGGAAGTGAGCTGGGGTTTATAAGTGCTGTATCACGTAAATTCTGCGCTTATTGCAATCGAGTGCGAATAACGGCGGACGGCAAAATGCTCAATTGTTTGCACGAAAACAAAGAGTATGATTTGAGACCATATTTGAGCAATTTCCAAAAGCTGAAAGAATATATAATTGAATGTGTCGCAAAGAAACCGTTATGCCACAATATAGGAAGTGGAGAACGGCAACAAAGGAATATGACAAGAATAGGCGGCTAGTTGAGTTTGTTTTGTTTCTTTTCCAATTGAAACTATAAAATATCAACATTCATAATTTCCAAATTTGCTTCAATGATAAGAAGAATTAGTGAGACAAAAATTGACTATCAAAATATATAATGATTTAATTTTTATGTGATGAAGTTGCTTGAAAGCTGAGTTAAAAAATAAATTTCATAAGTTCTACGAAAATTGATAATTTTGATAGAAATATGCCTATAGAAGGTAGCTTGTCATAAAGATGCACATAGAAAGTGTTTTAGATATAAACATATGCATAGGAAGCAGTTTAGATTGAAAGATAAGCATAGGAGGCAGTATGGACTTTTCACATATAGACAATGACGGAAGAGCAAAAATGGTCGATGTAGGAGACAAAATTGAAACTGACCGTTTGGCACGAGCGCGCGCGTCAATAAAGATGAAGCCCGAAACATTGGAATTGATAAAAAACGGCGGAGTTGCAAAAGGTGATGTATTGCACACTGCAAAAATCGCAGGAATAATGGCAGCGAAAAAAACTTCGGAGCTTATTCCGATGTGCCACAACATTTTTTTGTCTGGAATTGATATAGCTTTCAATTATTTTGATTGTGGAATTGAAATACTCGCAACCTCGCGTGCCTATGCTAAAACTGGAGTCGAAATGGAAGCTTTGACTGCGGCGACGGTTGCTGCATTGACAATATATGATATGGCAAAGGCAGTTGACAAGGAAATGATAATTTCGGACATTTTATTGCTTGAAAAATCAGGTGGTAAATCTGGCAAGTTTGAGCGAAGATTCTGTTGAGAAAGCCACATAAAATTGATAATTAAATATGGGATATAAAAGGAAATAAATATGGCAAAAATTGTTGCAGTCAATGTAAGCGTAAAAAAAGGTGATATAAAACACCCCGTGGAATTTGTGGAGCTCAAAGAGGATTTCGGAATAATAGGTGATGCTCATGCGGGTCCTGGAATCCGCCAAATCAGCTTGCTTGGCAAAGAAAGTGTAGCAAAAATGGAAGCTCAGGGCGTCAAGGGACTTTGCAATGGAAAATTCGCAGAGAATTTTACAACCGAAGGCATAGTACTTTATGAATTACCTGTCGGAACAAAACTTCAGATTGGAGAAACCTTGCATCAAGTTACGCAGATTGGAAAAAAATGTCACGCTAGTGACGGATGTGAAGTCGCAAGATTGGTTGGATTTTGCATTATGCCAAAAGAAGGAATTTTTACTTGTGTGCTCAAAGGAGGCATTGTCAAAGCAGGTGACGAAATTGTTGTTTTGCCATAGATGCACATAAGCACATATTCACGAATTAGCAATAACTTTTCGCAAAATTGAAATTTTCAAAATTTCATGAAATATGCTACAAAAAATATATGTTTATTAAGTTTGGTGTGCATGAAATATATATGTTTATTGCCTCATATTGTAATGTGAGATGCAAATATGCTTCACGAGTTGTAATGCGATATGCAAATATGCTTCAATTGGCAAATGATGAGTCTGTGATGTGATAAAAAGTAAAATTTCATTCTGTTTATGACAATAAAAGGCATATTATGTTCTTGACGTAATTTTTTAAAGTAAAATTGAAAATTGAAAAAGTATACACAAAAAAGAAGCGATTTTATTTCGCTTCTTTTGATTTATTTTTAGGTTTTATACTTAATTTAATTTGTAACGGGAAGTTTGTAACGAAATTATGATTTTCAATAGATTATTATTTACAATAGATGTATAATTTCAAAAGATAATCGATTTATCATTTTAATAGATATTTTCAATAAATGATAGATTTCTCAATTAAAATTTATTTTTAGTAGATGGTTTTTTAAATATCTTTATTCATTATCCTTTTTACGAATTTCCACACGGCGGATTTTGCCACTGACTGTTTTTGGTAGTTCCTCAACAAACTCAATAATACGAGGATATTTGTATGGCGCAGTTGCGACCTTGACATAAGTTTGGAGTTCTTTTTTTAGTTCTTCTGAAGCAGTGTAATTTTTTGCTAAAACGATTGTTGCTTTGACAACCTGTCCTCGCAACGGGTCAGGAGCACCTGTGATAGCGCATTCCAAAACTGAGGGGTGTTCCATAAGCGCGCTTTCGACTTCGAACGGCCCTATGCGATAGCCGCTGGATTTTATAATATCGTCCTTGCGTCCGACAAACCAAAACATTCCGTCGTCATCTTTTATTGCAAGATCGCCTGTATGGTAGTATTTTCCGCCTCTTGCATCATTAGTGCGGGCTAAATCATTTTTGTAGTTGGAAACCAAACCGCAATATGTTGCTGAATTTAGAAGCGCAATTTCGCCCTCTTTTCCGTCAGGTACAATTTCTTCATCGTCGTTTATTAAGTCGATTTGGTAAATTGGGCTAGGCTTTCCGAGTGAACCGGGAATTGGAGTTATAGTATTAAATGAGGCAAGCAAAACAGTTGATTCCGTTTGTCCGAAACCTTCGTATATTTTTTGACCGGTTGATTCATAGAATTGTTTGAAAATTTCCGGATTAAGTGCTTCACCAGCTGTTGTGCAGTGAGAAAGCGAGGAGAAGTTGTATTTTGACAAGTCTTCCTTGATTAAAAAACGATAAATTGTCGGAGGAGCACAGAAAGTTGTGATTTTGTAGTATTCAATAAGTGGCAAAACATCAGTTGGAGTGAAGCGACCGTTATAGTCATAAGCAAAAATTGCAGTGCCTGAAAGCCATTGACCATAAATTTTGCCCCAGCTTGCTTTTGCCCAACCTGTTTCCGCCATAGTAAAATGAATTCCGTCATCAACAACGCACTGCCAATATTTTGCGGTGATAATATGTCCAAGTGGATATGAAAAACTATGTTCCACCATTTTGGGAAATCCTGTTGTTCCAGATGTGAAATAGCAGAGCATTGAGTCATCAAGAGCTGGACGCACGCATTCGCTAGGAAATTCGGCTGAGGCTTTTTCAATTTCCGAATCAATACAAGCGAAGCCTTCTTCAATGCCTGTGAACATACATTCAACCAAAGTTTCGCATTTTGGCAAAGCTTGTTTTGTGTGTTCAATGACATCGAATTCACTTGTTGCAAACAAAATCTTGACATTTGCCGCGTTGCATCGATATGCTATATCTTTTGCAGTAAGGAGGTGCGTTGCGGGAATGATAGTTACGCCGAGTTTGTGACAACCCACGGCAACTGCCCAGTATTCCCATCTGCGATTTAGCATTGTCATGATATAATCGCCTTTTTTTATTCCACGGTTTACCAAAATATTTGCGACTTTATTTGACAATACGGAAAGCTCTCCAAATGAGATGATTTTTTCTTCTCCGCTGCTATTGCACCATACAATAGCGCGCTTATCTGGTTCAAGTTTTGCATATTCATCAACAACATCAAACCCAAAATTGAAGTCTGCGGGAACATCTATCTTTAGTCCACAAAAATCCTCATACGAGTCAAATTCAATTTTGTTCAAATAATTCTTAAGTAAATTCATAGAAACACCTGCTATAATATATAAAAGACTTTTAGCTATAATAACACAATGACTTGCATTTGTGTAGTGTATTGAAGCAAAAATATTGATTTCAAGTTTATATTGTGATATAATTGTCAAACAAAACAGTGTAGTAACATTTGTTTTAGTTCAAATAAAGTAAAATATAAAAAAAAAGAGGTAATATGCTCGATACTAAATTGACCCAAGTGCTTGAAATAATACAAAGTTTTTGCAATGAGCCCGACGCGTACAAAATTTTGGATGCAGATGATATATTGACAAAACTACCATCTGATATGGAAATGACAAAGCTCCAACTCTCAGTTGCAATAAAAGAGTTGAAGGATCGCGAACTTGTCAAAGTCAAATATTTCACATTGGATGAGTATTGCTTGTCTGCATCACCTCGAGCAAAAATTGAGCAAGAAAAACGCGAGGAAGAAATCAAGGTTGAAGCGGCAATCGCCTCTATGAACCCGATGATGACTGACCCAAAGACTGGCAAACGGAAAAAAGTTGTTGCAAAGGGTGGATTTTGGGGTGCATTTTTTGGCGCTTTGTTTGGCGGCGGAATCATTATGGCTGTTTATATTGTGGTGCAAATGTTTGTGCTGTAAAAATGAATAAGAAAATAAATAGCTTAGTTGACAATAAATAGCTTAATTTCCAAATCTGAGTAAATATGTAAGTAAAAAATCTACGAAGTTTTTGTTGCGATAAATTAGGTTGTAAAAAAGAACTATTGAAAGAAAAAATTGCAGTATAATGAATTAAGCAAAAAGAAAACATAAAAATATAAAACAAAAAATAAAACACAAATCGCAAATATACAAGAAGAAAAATAGAAAACGGATAGTTTGGCAAAGATGAATGCAGATTTATTGAATTTACTTATGTCAAATCGAAAGGCTATGCAGGAACAAATATGGCACTAGAAAAGCAAAATGTTTTGACGAAAAAAGAAAAAGCAGTGATGTACTATGTCTACAATGAGGCTGTCAAATGTGACGGTGTTTGCTTGTTGCGACCTGTTGACATTTTTGCTTCAATTTCACTTGATTTAGATTTTGAACAAAATGAACTGGAAGCCACATTGAAGGCACTTGAACTTGATGACTATTTTGATGTAACTTATTCTGACAAAAGGGGCGAATTTTTCTACTGCATCAATTTGCACAGGAAAGGTCTTGCATTCGCTCGCGTAGAAAGAGCTTTCCGATCGAATTTTAAATTCAAAATTTTGCTTGCACTTATGACAGGTATTCTGACCGCAACCGCAACCTGGGGACTTCGACTGCTTTTGAATGTTCTTGGCGTTTGGAAGTAGAATAATTCAATGAACAAATTTCAGCTCGAATCAAATTTTCAACCGTGTGGAGACCAACCTCAAGCTATTGAAGACCTCGTTGAGGGCTTGAATGACGGGTTGCGCACGCAAGTTCTTCTGGGTGTCACAGGCAGTGGCAAGACTTTTACTATGGCAAATGTCATAAACCGCGTGCAACGACCTGCGCTTGTTATTGCGCACAACAAAACTCTTGCGGCACAGCTTTGCAATGAATTTCGTGAGTTTTTCCCAAAAAACCGTGTTGAATTTTTTGTCAGTTATTATGACTACTATCAGCCTGAAGCATATATCCCGCGTTCCGACACTTACATCGAAAAAGACTTGCAAATTAATGACGAAATAGATAAACTTCGCCATTCTGCGACGAGTTCGCTTTGCGAGGCAAATGATGTTATTGTTGTCGCTTCTGTTTCTTGTATTTACGGCTTGGGTGCGCCTGTGGAATATTTTGCGCAAGCGGTTTCACTCCGTGAAGGTCAAGCAGTAGACCGCGATGACTTGTGCAGAAAACTTGTGGATATTCAATATAAGCGTGCGGATATGGATTTTTCTCGCTCGACATTTCGAGTTCGCGGTGACATCATTGATATATTCCCGGCATCAAACTCTGAAATTGCAATTCGAGTGGAACTTTTTGGTGACTCAATAGAAAGAATTTTAGAAATTGATGCTGTCACTTCAAAGTCACTTTCGGAGCTTAAACACACTGTTATTTATCCTGCGACACATTACATTGTCGGTGGAAAAAAAGAGGAAATTTTTGAGCAGATTTTGCATGATAAAGCAGAACAGGTGGAGAAGTTTAAGGCTCAAAACAAATTGATTGAAGCGCAACGAATCGATGAGCGTGTGAACTATGACATCGAGATGATTCGTGAAATGGGTTATTGCTCAGGTATTGAAAACTACTCAAGATATTTTGACGGAAGAGAAATTGGGCAACCTCCGTACACACTGCTCGATTTCTTCTCAAAGGATTTTGTTGTGTTCGTAGATGAAAGTCATATGACGCTTCCGCAAATCCGTGGAATGTACAACGGCGACAAATCACGAAAGACAAATCTGGTGGATTTCGGGTTTCGACTTCCTGCTGCTTTTGACAATAGACCTCTAAATTTTGCTGAATTTGATTCCAAAATTCATCAAATGGTTTGTATTTCCGCAACTCCTGCACCATATGAAATGGAACAAGCAGACAAAGTTGCAGAACAACTCATCAGACCAACGGGTTTAATTGACCCTGAAGTGCAAATTCGGCCTATAAAAGGGCAAATTGATGACCTAATTTCTGAAGTTAACAAAACGACAAAAGCAAAAGGGCGAACACTTATCACGACTTTGACAAAGAAAATGGCGGAGTCGCTTACGCAGTTTTTGAAAGAAACGGGAATTAAAGTGCGGTATATGCACAGTGATATAGACACTCTTGAAAGAATAGAGATTGTGTCAGGTTTGCGAAAAGGCGATTTTGATGTGTTGGTGGGTATCAATTTGCTTCGAGAAGGTTTGGATTTGCCTGAAGTCAAACTTGTAGCAATTCTTGATGCGGACAAAGAAGGATTTCTGAGAAGCGAAACTTCACTCGTTCAAACCATAGGTCGCGCGGCAAGAAATTCTGAGGGCAAAGTAATTATGTATGCGGACAATATGACAGGGAGTATGAAACGCGCGATTGATGAAACAAACCGCAGACGCGAAAAGCAAACCGCTTACAATGTGGAACACAATATAACTCCTACCACGATAACAAAGGGTATAGTCAACTCGCTTGAAATCACAAAGAAAACCGTCACAGCAAAAAAGACTGAGCGCAGAGACATTGCATTCGAAATTGAAAGAGTAAAAGGACTTATGCAAATAGCGGCTGACGCTCTGGAATTTGAAAAAGCTATAAAGCTTCGTGAACAACTTGCCGAATTACGAAAAGAAATGAAAAAACGGTTAAGCTAGTAAGCGGCTAAAATACATCAGGAAATGACTTATAAATTATTTTTGATGTGTAAATGTTACATTTTTATGTCAAAGAAATATATCAATTTATTGCTTTAGGAAATTTGAAAATAGTAAACCAAAGATTGCTATGTTTTGTAAGAGCATTGTTTCAATATATTTTAATTGCTTATACTAAAACATTGAACATAGAATTACGGGAGGCGCAAGCCAAAGATGAAAGAAATTTTTATAAAAGGTGCAAAAGAGAATAATCTTAAAAATATAGATCTCGCAATTCCCCGTGAGCAATTTGTAGTTTTCACCGGGTTATCTGGTTCGGGAAAATCTTCGCTTGCTTTTGACACAATATTTGCCGAAGGGCAAAGAAGATATATGGAGAGTTTGTCATCCTATGCCCGAATGTTTTTGGGTCAAATGCAGAAGCCTGATGTCGAATATATTGAAGGTTTGTCACCTGCTGTTTCCATTGACCAGAAAACAACTTCGCACAATCCACGTTCTACTGTTGGCACTGTGACTGAAATTTATGATTATATGAGGCTTTTGTTTGCAAGAGTCGGTGTTCCACATTGCCCAAAGTGCGGAAGAGAAATAGAACAGCAAACGGTTGACCAGATATGCGACAAAATTATGGAGCACGAAGGCAAAATCCAAATTCTTGCACCTATAATTCGTGGAAGAAAAGGTGAATATGAAAAACTTTTTGAGAGCTTGAAAAGAAGCGGCTATGTGCGTGTTCGTGTTGACGGAAATTTGTTTACGCTTGATGAAGAAATCGAACTTGATAAAAATATAAAGCATACTATCAGCGTAATTGTTGACCGCATCGTTTTGAAAGACGGAGTTTTGCGTCGACTGACTGATGGTGTTGAAGCCGCATTGAAGCTTTCAGAAGGCTTAGTTATTATTGATTTTGATGGTGAAGAAGCTTTGTTTTCAACAAGTTATTCCTGTCCTGATTGCGACTTAAGTTTTGAAGAACTTACACCGCGTTTGTTTTCATTCAATAATCCATATGGAGCATGTCCAAAATGTACCGGTCTTGGTTTTACAAGTGAGATTGATATAAATCGCTTGATTGTTGATGAGAATTTATCGCTCAGACAAGGAGCAGTCAAAGCAAGCGGTTGGAGTATAGATGCTGCAAAGATTTCTCAGATGCAGTTTGAAGCCATTTCTAAAGCATACAATTTTTCGCTTGATACACCATTTAAGGATTTGCCTGAAGACATAAAAAAATTAATATTTTACGGGAATGAAGGTGATAGAATTCCAATGGAATACAACACCCGCTCTTTTTCAGGACATTACCACGCAAGTTATGAGGGCATGGCAAACAATCTTTTACGCCGTTTCAATGAGACAGAATCGGAAATGGTAAAATCGGATATAAGCAAATATATGAAATCAGTGCCGTGCACGGTTTGTGAGGGTAAAAGACTCAAGCCGGAAGCATTGTCCGTCACGGTTGGAGGAATAAATATAGTCAACCTCTGTTCAATGCCTATTCTTAAAGTTGATAAGTTTTTGAATGATATAAATCTGAATAAAACTCAGGAATTTATTGCGCGACGGATATTGAAAGAAATCCACGCTAGACTAAAATTTTTGATAGATGTTGGTCTCTCTTATCTCACTTTAGCGCGTTCTGCAGGTAGCTTATCAGGCGGAGAAAGCCAGCGGATTAGGCTGGCAACTCAAATCGGTAGCGGTTTGTCAGGAGTGCTATATATTTTGGATGAACCAAGCATCGGACTTCATCAACGCGACAATCGAAGATTGCTCTCCAGTTTGAAAGGACTTCGTGATTTGGGTAATACACTTATTGTGGTCGAGCATGATGAAGAAACAATTCGTGAAGCGGATTATATTGTTGATATCGGTGTAGGCGCAGGTATTCACGGGGGCACGGTTGTTGCCGCTGGTAGCGTGCAAGATATTATTGACAATCCGAATTCGATAACGGGTAAATACCTTTCGGGCGAGTGGAGCATTGGCATTCCAAAAACAAGGCGCACTGCAGCTGAAAAGAAACTTACTGTTGTTGGAGCTAAGCAAAATAATTTGAAAAATATAACTGTCGATTTTCCGCTTGGCTTACTAAATATTGTCACGGGAGTTTCGGGCAGTGGAAAGTCAAGTCTTGTCAATGAAATTTTGTATCCCTATCTCGCCAACAATCTTAACGGCGCTAGACTTCAAATCGGGGATTTTGAAAAAATTGAAGGTATAGAATATCTCGACAAAGTCATAGCAATTGACCAAAGTCCGATTGGTAGAACTCCTCGCTCGAATCCTGCAACATACACGGGTGTTTTCACCGCAATTCGTGATTTGTTTGCCGCGCTTCCCGAGGCAAAATCCAGAGGCTATAAATCAGGACGATTCTCATTCAACGTCGCGGGCGGAAGATGTGAAAATTGTTCAGGTGACGGAATATTGAAAATCGAGATGCATTTTTTGCCGGACATTTATGTGCCTTGTGAAGTATGTAAAGGCAAGCGATACAATCGTGAAACTCTCGAAGTCAAATATAAGGGCAAAAGCATAAGCGATGTTTTGGATATGACAGTCGAGGAAGCCTGCGAATTTTTCCGCAACATTCCAAAGATATACAATAAGATTTCAACAATGAATGATGTTGGTCTTGGTTATATTAAACTTGGTCAGTCCTCAACGACTTTGTCTGGTGGCGAGGCTCAACGCGTCAAACTTGCTACGGAACTATCCAAACGCGCAACAGGAAGAACCTTGTATATTTTGGATGAGCCGACAACAGGTTTGCATACGCACGATGTTGCGAAGCTTGTTGTTATTTTGCAAAGGCTTGTCGAAACCGGGAACACAGTTGTTGTTATTGAACACAATCTTGATGTAATAAAACTCGCAGACAATATTATCGATTTAGGACCCGAAGGCGGCGATGGCGGCGGCGAAGTGCTTGCTGTTGGAACACCTGAGCAAATTGCAGATGTTGAGGGAAGCTTTACTGGTGAGTATTTGCGCAAGATTTTGAGTTGACTTTTTTAGCAGTGCAGTTATAATAGTTTTAAGCATTAAGTAAATTCAAATTTGAAATAGAATTGATTAGTGATTTCGAAATTGTCGCAAAAATAATATTAAATTGCGATATTGAAAATTGAAATGGTTGGTGTTTTTAGAAACTATAGAGTAGCGATTAATAAAAAAACAATAATATAAATTTTATCGAAACGATTGAAGAAGTAGCAAAGAAAATATAGCAGTATGTTGCAGTTTAATTTCAATGAAAATCCACGAGAGAAAGGGACAATTATGAGCATAGCAGACAAAATTTTTATCGACACTTGCAGAGATATTTTGGACAATGGTGTATGGGACTCTGAGTTTAATGTTAGACCAAAGTGGCTTGACGGAACTCCTGCTCACACAATAAAAAAGTTTTGTGTTGTAAATCGTTATGACCTTTCAAAAGAGTTTCCGATTTTGACTCTTCGCAAAACCAATTTTAAAGCTGCAGTGGACGAAATTCTTTGGATATGGCAAAAAAAATCTAACAATGTCAAAGACTTAAATTCTCATATATGGGATTCTTGGGCAGATGAGAATGGAAGCATAGGTAAGGCTTATGGCTATCAGCTTTCTCAAAAACATATCTACAAAGAGGGCGAATTTGACCAGGTTGACCGTGTGCTTTATGATTTGGAAAACAATCCGAATTCTCGCCGAATCATGACCAACATCTACAACTTCTCAGACCTGCACGAAATGAATTTGTATCCGTGCGCATACTCAATGACATTCAATGTTGCAGGTGGAAAACTCAACGCAATTTTGAATCAACGCTCGCAAGACACGCTGACGGCAAACAACTGGAATGTTGTGCAGTATGCAATTTTAGTACATATGTTTGCTCAGGTTTCAAATCTTGAAGTTGGTGAGTTGGTGCATGTGATTTCTGATGCTCATATATACGATAGGCATATGCCAATAGTTGAAGAAATATTGCATAATCAACAGTTTATCGCACCAAAACTTACGATAAACCCTGAAATAAAGAATTTTTACGATTTTACAGTTGATGATTTCACTTTGGAAAACTATGAATTTACTCCGCTCAAATCAAAGATTGAAGTGGCAGTTTAGGGGAGCAATATGAAAGCTATAGTTGCAGTAGACAGCAAATGGGGAATAGGCAAAAACAATGATTTGCTCTTTTCAATCCGTGAAGACATGAAGCATTTTATGGAATTTACTATGGGGAAAGTTGTTGTGATGGGTTCAAATACTTTGCTATCTTTTCCAAACAGCAAGCCACTGAAAAACCGCACTAATATAGTTTTGTGGCCGGATGGAAACCGCGATGACGTTGTGCTTGTTCGTTCGCTTAAAGAGTTGTCTGCCGAAATCAAAAAATATAATGAAGATGATATTTTTGTTGTGGGTGGCGCAATGATGTATCGCACAATGTTGCCATATTGTTCCGAAGTTATTGTGACAAAGGTTCAGGCAAACGGCGAAGCGACGGTATTTTTTGAAAATCTTGATTTGCTCAAAAATTGGACTTGTGATGAAGAAAGCGAAGTTTTTGACAACGGTGAATATAGGTTCACTTTCTGCGTATATCATAATAATGATGTCAAAGAATTTTAATGTAAATTATTAAATTTTTGTTATTAATTTGAGATATATTCTTAACTTGTATTGTTTGAATTTAATGTAGCTTATACATTAAGTTGCACAAATAAATTTTACTATTTTATTTTCAATAAACAAACATTTTTTCAAATAAAAAAGCTCAGCTTTTGCTGAGCTTTTAGTTTGTATAGAAGGTAGCAAATTTTGTTTAAGATATTTAAGATTATTATTACTTTTCCAAACAAATTAAAATATCAAACAAATAAAAAATAAAATCGAAATCAATAATTAAGACATTTTCAAAATTGCATATTTTTCATATCAAAGCTGCTTTTCAATAATCACATTGTCGTCTAAATCAAAAATTGTGATTTTGCCGTTTTCATAGGTCGCATACGATTTTGGATTGCCCCCAAGCGGTAATGCGCAAGAACCAGGATTGACAAAATATACTCCGTCTTGCTCCTTGATATAAGGAATATGGAAATGACCGTAAAAAACTACTGCACCTTTTGCTAATTTGGATGGAGGGTTGTCGATATTGAACTTGTGTCCGTGACTGAAAAATAATAAGCGGTCAAGATTGAGTGTAAGCTTTTTTTTGAAACGGAATTCGGAAATCATTTGATCAACTTCACTGTCGCAGTTGCCTTGAAGCACTGTCAAATTTTTCTTATGAGAGTTGAGTGCCGCCGCAACTTCCATAGGCGCCCAACCGTCAGGCAATGGGTTTCGTGGTCCGTGATTGTAGATATCGCCGAGCAAGATTATTTTGTCATTTTTGTTTGCCTTTGACAAAATGTTTTTTGCACTCGATGCCGAGCCGTGTATGTCTGATGCTATAATGATTTTCATATTATCCTCCGACGAAAAAATTCTAACATAATAAGCACGCAAAGTCAAAAGTTATATTTATAGTCGATGAGTTTCATAAACGCTAAAAATTCGATGTATATGTATTGTCTAGTAAAAAATTAGTGTCAAATTGATTGCATTTATTGAGTTTGTACCTTGTTTTTACTGTTTATCTATGATAAAATAATTCTTATTGATTGATTGAGTTCGCTTAGAAATGATACTTTTTGACAAATTATTGTCATTTCGAAAAATCGATAATAAATTATATACTACAAAGATTTGCTGATACTTAACATGATTATAGAACAAAGAAAAATGTAAATTCTACGGCAAGTAGCTAAATCAAATAAGTAGCAAAATATCGTTTAGTAAAACCTGCTACAAGTAGTCGAAATTCAAATTGAAAAACAGAAATAAAACTAAATATATGATGCTTAATGTAAAATGCTTATAATTAAATTATGAAATAGTGATTAGGTGAATTTAGATATAGATTATTCACTCACGAAAGGGAAATATGAGTAAGAACGAAAATATTGATAATTCTATCCAAACAACTGCTGAGACATCTATTTCGAGAAGGATGTGGGCTATACTCATTGTTTTTGGATTATTCGGACAAATTGCTTGGGCAGTTGAAAATATGTATTTCAATCTTTTTGTTTACGATACAATCAGCCCGACAACCAGCGCTATTAATATTATGGTGACAGCTAGTGGAATTGTTGCAACAATCGCAACTCTGTTTGCTGGCGCGCTTTCCGACAAACTTGGAAACCGTAGAAAATTTATTTCATTTGGCTACATAATTTGGGGTATGATTGTTGCTTGCTTCGCTTTCATATCAAACGATAACACTGCAAAAATTTTTGGCCTTACTGATTTGAACATTATCGTTGCAGCCACGATTGCAATAGTTGTGGTTATGGATTGCATTATGACTTTCTTTGGTTCAACTGCAAATGATGCGGCATTCAATGCGTGGGTCACTGACAACACCGATAAGACAAACAGAGGCAGAGTTGAGGGCGTGCTCTCAACCCTTCCGTTGATTTCGCTTCTTATAGTAGCTGGCGGATTTGGATTTATTGTGGATAGTTTGGGCTATCCGTACTTATTCGGAATTCTTGGAGCAATTATTTCTGTTTGTGGAGTCTTTGGTATATTTTTTGTAAAAGATGCTCCAAAACTTGAAAGAGAAGAAGGGAGTTATTTCAAAAATATTTTTTACGGTTTTAGACCTTCGATTATCAAGCAAAACAAAATGCTCTATGTTATATTGAGCGCAATGTGCATTTATTCAATTGCATGCAATGTGTTTATGCCGTTCTTTATTGTTTATATGGAACAATATTTAGGCTTCACCACACTTGAATATAGCGCAGTGCTTGGCGGAGTTATTCTGAGTGCCGCTGTCTGCACGATTTTTCTCGGGAAACTATCTGACAAAGTCGGAAAAATAAAGATGCTCTACATTGTTGCCGCAGTATTCATTGTTGGATTATTTGTGCTTTTCTTAATCAGCGATTTGCCAAAGAATGCACTTTTAGCATTCACGGCGATAGTCGGTTTTGTGATGATACTTGGTTATATTATGCTTATGGTGTTACTGAATGCACTCGTGCGTGACCACACTCCTGAGCGTGAAGCCGGGAAATTGCAAGGAATCAGAATGATATTTTATGTTCTAATTCCAATGGTTGTCGGTCCAAACATCGGTGAAGCAATAAATAAAGCAGCTGCGGTTTCAAACCCGGCGCGGTTCACTTACCAAGCTGAACTGACAGAAGGAGTATTTCAAACGGCAAATGTGCCAACGCCGACTTTGTTTTTGGTTGCGGCGTGTATTGCGGTTTTAATGATTGTACCTTTGATTTATATAACGAAAAATTTGAATAAACAGGAGAAAGTATTATGAGCGTAGTAAGATTGAAATCCAAATTCTTTGATGAAGTCGGTATTGTTCCGCTTTCAGAATATCCGCGCCCGCAAATGGAGCGTAACAGCTTTGTCAACCTAAATGGAAAATGGAAGTTTGCGATTGCATCAAAAAATGATAAATTTGTAGGTTACGACAAGGAAATCCTCGTACCATTCTCTCCAGAGTGTCTGCTTTCGGGGCTTAGTGATATTAAAGCCACTGAAAATGATATTCTTTATTATGCCCGCAAATTTGAGCTTGACCCAGATTTTTTGAAAGACAGAACTTTCATTCATTTCGGAGCAGTCGATTATGCATGCACCATTACCATAAACGGTAAAGAAGTTGGAGCATTCACGAGCGGATATTTTCCTGTATCACTTGAAATCACGGATTTTGTGAAAGAGGGTGAAAACGAAATAGCACTTGTTGTGACTGACCCTGCCGACACAGGAACGCAAGCAAGAGCGAAACAAAAAACTAAGCACGGCGGAATATGGTACACACCTCAATCGGGTGTTTGGCAAACCGTATGGATTGAAAGTGTTCCAAAAACTTTTGTGAAGTCAATGATCATTGTTCCAAATATTGATGACAGCATAGTGTCGGTTAAACTCGATATAGAGGGTAGTCCAAAAACCGCAAGTATCGTTATGTTTGACGGCAAAAAAGAGATAGCAAAAGCAGAAATAAAAAAAGGCGAAGCTGTTCTCAAACTCAAAGCGTTTGAATGTTGGAGTCCAGAAAATCCAAAGCTATATGACTTGGTGATAGCAGTTGACGAAGATATCATAAAGTCTTATTGCGGAATGAGAAAGTTCTCAATTATTGAAGACGAAAAAGGCATAAAAAGACTTGCTCTCAACAACGAACCGTACTTCCACAATGGAGTGCTTGACCAAGGTTATTGGTCTGACGGAATGTTGACTCCTCCAACCGACAGCGCGATGGAATATGATGTCAAGTTGATGAAAGATATGGGTTTTAATATGATAAGAAAGCACATCAAAATCGAACCGCTCAGATGGTACTATCATTGCGATAAGCTTGGTATAATTGTGTGGCAAGATATGGTTTCGGGTGGCGGAGCGTACAATATTTTGGCTATCGGAGGATTTGCAATCGCCAACATAAAAATTAAAGACAGCAAGAAGAACTATAAGTTCCTTGGAAGAGAAGATGAAGCAGGAAGAGAAGAATATTGGAAAGACTTGAAAACGATGATTGATTATCTGAAAAATGTTGTTTCGCTTGGTGTGTGGGTGCCCTTCAATGAAGGTTGGGGACAATTTGATTCAATCAAAGCGACAGAGATTGTCAAGGAACTTGACTCCACACGCATTGTGGACTCAGTAAGCGGATGGAACGACCAAGGGAAGAGCACGAGTGACCTGAAGAGTTTACATATCTATTTCACGCCAATGAGACTTCCTCGCGACAAGAGATGTATAGTGCTTTCAGAGTTTGGAGGATACTCAATACCTACTGAAGGACACATTTATAATCCAGAGAAGTTGTTCGGTTATCGTATTTATAAAGATTCTGAAAAATTTGCGACGGCATACAAAACTCTGTTCGAGAAAAAGATTGTTCCGCTTATTCCGAAGGGACTTTCTGCTACTGTATATACTCAGCTTTCAGATGTCGAGGAAGAAATCAACGGATTTGTAACTTATGACAGACAAGCTGTGAAACTCCCGATGGATATGGTAAAAGAAATCAATGCAAAGATAAAATACTAAATATTTGAGAACTCGAAATGAGATTTTAGACATATAAAAATTAATTCAAATTCTCAATGCGTTTCAGTCGATAAGAATTATGAAGAATAAGAAATATAGAAAACAATTTGATTTTCGATATGTCTAAATCAATAACGATGAAATAAAAATTTTATTTCTCTCTATAAATAAACTTCAGTTAATTTTTAAATAGAAAAATAAACTGAAATAAAAAATATTTAAATAAAAAATGCCCTTCAATTGAAGGGCATTTTTGTTTTATAAAAGAACGGTATCGAATTAAAATTTTAGCTTTGCCAAAATGTTTACTTAGCTCAAATTGTTTATAGTAATTCTGCCTATACTTTCATAAACTACCTTGTAGTTTTTCATTAAAGAAAGAGGATAACAGTTTCGTCCATCTAAAATTATCGGTTTTGCCATTAAAGAAAACACTTCAGGAGACAAGGCTTTAATTTCCGGCCAGTCAGTCATAATTAGGCAAAGGTCCGCGTCTTTCAATGCATCCTGTGGAGTATTGCAGTATTGTATTTCTGTGGGATAGAGCTTTCTAAAGTTTTTTTCAGCAGTTGTGTCCCACGCCTTTATCTTTGCGCCGTAATCCAAAAGTATAGGTATATTCGAAAGCGACGGCGCTTCTCTGAGGTCATCAGTGCCCGACTTGAATGCAAGTCCCAAAATTGCGATGTTCAAGCCTTCGAATGAAGAATAATATTTCTTAGCTTTTTTCAGCAGTATGGTTTTTTGAGCATCGTTCACTTCTATAGCTGCCTGTATAGTTTTGACAGCACAGTCCATTGTGCCGGAAAGCCAATGCAAAGCTTTTGTATCCTTTGGGAAACATGAACCGCCATAGCCAATGCCTGCACCCAAAAATTTGTTGCCTATTCTCGGGTCGAGTCCCATTCCTAAAGTGACATCGGAAATATCTGCTCCCAAGGCTTCACAAAGATTAGCAATTTCATTGACATAGCTAATCTTCAATGCTAAAAAATCGTTAGAGGCATATTTGACCATTTCAGCGCTTCTTCTGTTTGTAAAAAGAATAGGGCAGTTGAAAGGCTCGTAAATTTTTTGCATAACAGTTTTTGAACTTTCGCTTTCCACTCCAATGATAATTCTGTTTGGAAACAACATATCTTCTATCGCAGTGCCTTGAGATAGAAACTCAGGATTTGAAACTATTTCAAAGTTTAAGCCGCATTTAGCTTTTGACTTAACATATTCTTCGATCCTGTCGTTTGTACCTATCGGAACAGTGGATTTAACAACAATAACTGTATCTTTTTCAACAAAGTTTGCAATCACATCACAAACTGCTAGAACATATTGCAGATTTGCAGAGCCGTCTTTTTTTTCGGGAGTACCTACAGCTATAAAAATAACGTCACTATTTTTGTAGGCTGTTTCAGCATCAGTTGTAAAAGACAGTCTTGATTTATTCTTTACAATAAGTTCCTGAAGACCGGGCTCAAAAATAGGGCATCCGCCATTGACTAGATATTCAATTTTTGCTTTGTCGACATCGACACAGCAAACGTCATGACCAACTTCGGCAAGTACTGTTGCTGATACCAAGCCTACATATCCTGTTCCTGCAATCGTAATTTTCATTTGTTCCTCTTGTGTTATAGTTTTTGTATATTGTGAGAGCTTATGCATTCACCATGTATATTTCGTTTACGATAATGTTTACAACGTATAGATGTTTTATGAATTCAAAATATTTTGCATCAATTCGTAATCTGATTTTCTATTCTCATAGAAAAATCCCTCAGGTCTGTCAAGAAGTCCAAGTTCAGCTAAATAGCTTTCTCGAAGTTTATCGCGCAGAAGTGTTTTTGTTGGTTCTGCAAGTGTGTAATAATTCCACATGCTAAAATCAAGTGCCCAATTTGCAAAGGATTGTTCTAATTGATCGTACACTTCCAGATTTTTTAGTTCATCTCGTATTGAGATTATAGCTTTATAAAAACAATCCCAAGATAAAACGCGAGTTTGCGCAAGTGATGATGGATTATTATTTCGGTATAAAACTAGTTTTTCATCAACAATCGAAATTCTAGAAGCTTTTACTAATGATAAATATACAAAATAGGCATCATTTGTTGTTCGCAAAGCTTGGAATTTGAGTTTGCTTTTTCTAACAAAACTTCTTTTATATAGCTTATCCCAAGCCCAACCAATGCAAAAATTAAAAATTTTATCAGGAATGTCATTCCTCGAAAAAACTTTTCGATCTGAAGAAAAAGGTTTATGTAGTGCATATTGATTTGGCAAAACTTCTTTTGATGTATTGTCAAATTTATATGAATCGCATATTGTTATATCCGAATTAGTGATAAGTGCTTTTTTAGTTAAAATCCTAAACATCTCATTTTCGAAAATATCATCAGAATCCAAGAAAAGCAGATATTTGCCTTTTGCGTGCTGCAACCCAAGATTTCTTGCTACGCCAGCGCCAGAGTTTTTCTGTTGCAAAATTTTGACGCGTTTATCTTTTGCTTTCCATTTTGTCAACAATTCAAAGGAATTGTCAGTTGAGCCGTCATCAACGCAAATAACTTCAAACTTTGCAAATGTTTGAGAAAGAATGCTTTGCATACATTCATCAAGAAATTGTTCTTCATTATAGACTGTGAGTATAATCGAAAGTTTTGTTTTAGAAAAAACAAACTGTGCAAAATTGTTTATTTTTTTCAAAGTGCAAGAAAAACCATCATGCTTTATGCTTCGTAATAAACGACCTGCAAAATGCTTTCCTTTGCGTAAAATGGAGACTATTTTAGAAGATTTTGAAGATAACTCATTTTCAACATTATTATAAAATTTGTTGTAAAATTCTTGTGGGTTGGACATAACAAGTTGCAGAATATTGACCTCGCTATCACTAAACATTTTTGTGTTAAGTTCGCCATTTTTTTCGCTTTCATTGAAATCTAACGAAAATTGTTTTATAAACATTTCCTTATATTCATTTCCAATTCTATCGCAAGTAAATCGATAATTATGAAAACGTTTCAATTGATACGCGCACCACAACTTTTCTTTGAGTTGCGGATTAGACTTCAAAAATTCGCCAATATAGTCATATTCATCTTTTGCACAGAAAATTTTTGTTTTAGAATGAACTGAGGAATTTACGTTGTCTCTTCTGCAACGATAATAAGCTTTGTCAACGAACATCGCCCTTGTTGCAAAAGCTGAGGTTTTAAACCAAAAGCCATTATCTTGAAAAGAAGCGCCAGCAGTTTCGTTGTGGCGAATGTTATGAAAGGTCAGAAATGATTTTTTGTAAATACCTGTCCAGGTGTTCATTATAAAGCGGAAAGTTTCCAATTCCTCACATGGGTTTAGCACTCTGTTGTAGAAGCTCGCATCTGGGGCAATGTAACAGCGTTGAAGATATCTATATCCGTTTTTTTCTGTGAAGCGGTAAAAATCAGATTTGACAAAATCCAAATCATTAGCTTTTGCGACGCTGTATAGCTCTTCAAACATATTTGGAGAAACATAGTCATCAGATTCTAAAATGCCGATATACTCACTACTTGCTGCGTCTATACCAACATTCATTGTGTGTCCGTAGCCTGAATTTTCTTTTGTAATATATTTTATGCGTTTGTCTTTTTTTGCATATTCTTCGAGAATTTGAGGACTGCTGTCAGTTGAACCGTCATTCACGCAAATGATTTCAATATCTTCAAGCGTTTGATTTAGTAGACTATCTATACAGGTAGTTAAATAACTTTCAACATTATAAATTGGGACTACAACTGATACTTTAGGCATAATTTCCTTTTTCCTTTTCCAAATATATTTACTAATAATTAATTGTATAGATACAATGCTTATTTTAACAAAATATAGATTGAAAGTCAACAACATATCATTTTGTATTTTGACTTTGCCAAAGGTATTTATTGACTTTTATTGTGGAAATGTTATAATTGCATAAATAGTGTAAGTATTGCGAAACGGAAGTGGTTTTGCTTGTTGAAGGATTTGTCACAATTTTGAAAAGATTCTTATTCTTATTAAAAGAAGAAAATCATAGAAATTTCCACAGAACTATTTTATGTTAGTTAAGAAAAAATTCAATATCCCACTAACACGCAGTTGAAAATGTGCAAAATATTTTACTCATTAAATTGAGAGCAAAACAAAGAAAATAACAAATTAGTTCTAGAGATGAATTATTAATTTTATCAAAATTATTTTGGAGAAGAGGAATTTTATGAATTATGACTACTTAATTGTTGGTGCAGGTCTTTATGGTGCTGTTTTTGCGCACGAGGCAACAAAGCGTGGCAAAAAATGTCTAGTCGTTGACAAAAGAAATCACATAGGTGGCAACATTTACACCGAAAACATTGAGGGAATAAACGTTCATCGTTATGGTGCGCATATTTTTCACACAAGCAATAAGAAAGTTTGGGAATATGCGAATAAATTCACAAAATTCAACGATTTCGAGAACAACGTCATCGCAATATATAAAGGCGAAAGATACAATCTTCCATTCAACCTCAACACGTTTGAGCAACTTTGGGGTGTGAAAACCGCCGAAGAAGCAAAAGTTATCATAGAAAAACAGCGCGTTGAAGCTGGAATAACTGAACCGAAAAATCTTGAAGAACAGGCTCTTTTCTTAGTAGGCAGAGACGTTTATGAAAAACTTATAAAAGGCTACACTGAAAAGCAGTGGGGCAGAGATTGCAAAGATTTGCCTTCTTTTATTATTAAGCGCCTACCATTACGCTTTGAGAGAAACAACAATTACTTTAATGATACTTATCAAGGGATAGCGATTGGCGGATATACACAAATGATTGAAAATATGCTCAAAGGCATTGATGTCAAACTTGATGTTGATTTTTTCAATTTGAAACTGAACAATGATATATGTGCGAAAAACATAGTTTATACGGGTATGATTGATGCATATTTTGATTTTTGTTATGGTAAATTGGAGTATCGTACGGTCAGATTTGAAAATCAACTTTTAGATATGGAAGACTATCAAGGAAACGCAGTAATAAATTATACTGAACGCGAGGTGCCGTTTACTCGAATAATTGAACATAAGCATTTTGAATTTGGCAAACAACCCAAAACTTTTATTTCAAAGGAATATCCTTCAGAATGGACAGAAGGGAGTGAACCATACTATCCTATAAACAATGAAAAAAACAACGAATTATTCGAAAGATACAATTGGTTGGCAAAACAAGAAAAAGAAGTTATTTTTGGTGGAAGGCTAGGAAGCTATAAATATTTTGATATGGACAAAGTAATTGAAGTTGCACTTCAAAAAATAGTAGAAATATTTGGAGAATAAATAGGAAAATTATGAAAAATATAAAAATTTTAGTTTCGTGTCATAAAGAAAGCTATGTACCTGAGAATAAGTTGCTTATTCCTATTCAAGTAGGCGCGAAAGGCAAAAGACCGATTGCGGGAATGTTGCGTGATGATGAAGGCGAAAATATTTCAGAAAAAAATCCGAGATATTGCGAAATGACAGCACAATACTGGGCGTGGAAAAATTTAGATGCAGATTATTACGGTTTTTTTCACTATCGCAGATATCTTTCTTTTAGTGAAGAAAAATTGGAAACTGATTTATATAATAACGTAATGTTTGACAATATAAATCAAGAATTCGAAGACAAAATTTGTTTATCCGAAGATAAAATGCGAGAATTTATTGGTGATAATGATATAATAGTGCCTTTTCCAATGAATTTGAGAAAAGACGGACATTATGGGCATTACGGATCTGTTTATAATCATTATGTAGAGAGTCCCAATCATGATATAAAAGATTTCGAAAAATCAATTGAAATAATAAAAAGGCTTTATCCGGAATGCGGACAATACGCAGATGAATATGCAAACTCAGCCATGAGCTATTTTCTCAACATGTATATAATGAAAAAGGAAATTTTCTATACATACTGTGAATGGGTTTTCCCGATATTAGACGAGTTTGATGCTTGGAAAAATTACACAAATTGTAATAATTTCGAATATAGAACACCTGGCTTGGTCGCTGAAAGATTGTTCGGCATTTATTTTACTTATTTGAAAGCAACAAAAAAAGATTTGAAAGTGAAAGAAGCTCAACAATGTTTTATTAATGACACAAGTTGCCCATATGTTACTCCTGCATTTGAAAAAAATAATATCCCCGTTTGTTTAGCCCCGGATAATAATTATTCAATTTTTGCGAGCGTTGTAATACAATCTATAATTTCAAACTCGAATGCTGAAAACAACTATGATTTGATAATATTAGGTAATAAAATTGAAGAAAGAAACAAAGCTAATTTGTTGAAAATTGTTGAAGGACTAAATAACTTTTCAGTTAGATTTATAAATGCGGACAGATATATTGCTTCCAAAAATTTATATGAAAAAAATCACATCAATTCTACTGCTTATATAAGGTTGGGGATGTTGGATTTTTTAAAAAATTATTCTAAAGCAATTTATCTTGATTGTGACCTTGTTGTCAATACTGATATTGCTGAATTGTTCAAAATAGATTTAGGAAACAATATGCTAGGAGCTGTAGTTGACACTGTTGAAGCTGGCTGGTGTAGACAAAAAAAATCTCCTCAACGTGAATACAATATAAATGTGTTGAAACTAAAAAAAGAATTTGAATATTTTAATTCCGGAGTTTTATTGATGGACCTTGATAAATTTAGAAAAGAAACAACATCAAGCAAGTTAATTAGCCAGGCGCAAGAATTCAAATGGATGTGGCAAGATCAAGATATTCTGAATATGCTTTGTGAAGGCAAGACATTGCTTCTTGAACAAAGTTGGAATGTTATGGTACATGACCTTAAGCCTGTTGATATGCCGGAATATAATGCTCCACAAACAATATACCAAGCTTATCTCGGTGCGTTGAAAAACCCTAAAATTGTTCATTATGCTGGTAGAGTTATTCCGACTTTTGCTCCGAATGTTGATTTAGCTGATGTATTTTGGAAATATGCAAGGCAAAGCATTTTTTATGAAAAAATTCTTTGCATTTTGTATGGCGAAAGTGTTGGAGTTCAATACCGAAAAAAGAAATTCAATTTCAGAGCTTGGATTATAAAAACATTTTTTCCTAAAAATACGAAACGCAGAGAGTTTGCTAAACGTATATATTATAAACTCAAGGGTGTGAAATACTCAATGCACAAAAAATAATAAATACTAGTGTAAGAAATAAATGTAAATCTAATATAAACTGAAAATTCAAAATCAAAAAAAGAACCTTATACGGTTCTTTTTTTATGTAGCACATAATTAGAAATAAAAGTTATTGACAATTATTTGCGATAAGTTTTATTTTTTCTCGTTACAAAAATCTGTATAAGCATTGCAAACTGTTTTAGCATCGCCTGCCATAACCATTTTACCACCATCAAGCCAAATTGCGTTTGTGCAAAGTTGTAAAATTTGTTCAATACTATGTGATACTATGATATATGTCGTGCCATTCTCTTTGAGTTCATTTATGCGCGCAAAACATTTTTTGCGGAAAGGCGCATCTCCAACAGCCAAAACCTCATCAACTAGAAGTATGTCGGGATTGACATCAACGGCAATTGAGAAACCTAATCGCGTGAGCATTCCTGAAGAAAAATTTTTGAGAGGAACATTCATAAATGATTCAAGCTCTGCAAATTCTACAATGCGGTCATATTTTTGAAGCATGGATTTCTTGCTGTGTCCAAGCAAAGCACCATTCAAAAAAACATTTTCACGGGCAGTCGCTTGCATATCAAATCCAGCACCCAAATTGATAAGCGGGGCAATAGTACCCTTAATTTCAACAGAGCCGAATGAAGGAACAATAACACCTGCAATAACTTTGAGAAGTGTGCTTTTGCCTGCTCCATTCAAGCCTAAAAGTCCAAGTGATTCACCTTTTCTAACGGCCAAATTGACATCTTTAAGCGCCCAAAATTCTCTATATTTCAATTTGCGTTTTATCAGCTTAATAACAAATTCTTTTAGATTATCTACCTTTTCACTTGCCAAATGATAAACCATAGAAACATTTTGTATGTCTATAAGAACTTCTTCTTTCTCAAAATTTTCTAAAAGTTCTTTATTATCATTTGTGAACTCTTCTTGTGATGGAATAGTTAAGTTCAGTTCATTTTTCTCTTTTTCAATTTTTGCCATAATTAAATATGAAGTATAAAATACTTGCGCCTCCATTTGAAGAATAGTAATCCTATCAAAAAAAATCCGATGCCCCAAGCATAACATATAAGATGTGATTCCAATGAAGGAACGGTACCCATCATAATTATTTCACGAAAATATGTTACATATTGATACATAGGATTGAACTGCATAAGCTTTGTTAAAAGTGGATTTCCAAGCCTGTCAACTGTGTAAAACAATGGTGTCATGTACATCCATAGCGTCAGTACAACTCCATAAATGTGTTTCATATCGCGGAAATAAACATATAGTGTGCAAAGAATAAATGCGATACCTAAGCTGAACAAAAGCAATGATGGTAGAAATGGTATCGTCATCAATATTGAAAAAGAAAATTTAACATTTCTCACAAGCATTACAATAACAAGAGCTATGAATGAAAATGCGAAAGTCACTAGTGCAGTTATAGTTCGTGAAAGAGGCAAAACGCTGTAAGGTACTTTGACTTTCGTGAGCATTCCGAAACTGTCAACAATAGAAGTAAGAGAAGTGGAAGTGGCTTGTCTCATAAGCCCGAAAATAATATTACCTGACAATAAATAGGTTGGATAATCAGAAATGCCGCTACCTAAAAGCTTAGAAAATACTAAAGCCATTACCGCCATATTCAACAAAGGATTCAAAACTGTCCAAAGCACGCCTAAAATCGAATTGCGATACTGGCTACGGATACTGTTTCTTACCATAGAATTCAGGATGTAACTGGATTTCCGTATTGTATCAAGCTTTGTAACAGGAAGGATTGTTCTCATTTAGTATTGCTCCTTGAATTTGGACATTATAAACTATTTAAGTTCCAAAATCAAATAATTTCGCTGTATTTGTATAATTCCGCTAAATAAAAATCAAAACTTAGCGCGCTTTTCGGTTTCTATATGCTTTAACAATAAAAGACGGAGTAAAATAAAGAATAATTGGCTTAAATGCGTAAAATTTAGCCTTAATTCCGCTATTTTCACCTTTTTGCTTCAGCAGATTCGCTTTTGTCTGATTCGATGCAGTTTTTAACGACGGCTTTTTTCCTGTGATAAACATAGTAGGCAAGGATTTTGCCTTGTAACCTTCGTTTAGTAATTTTGTAATAAATATTCCAGTTAATCGTTCAGAAACAAACATACGTTTTGAAGAGTCGTTTAAGCGACTTTCAAATTTGAACAAAATGTCAAATATCCATTCTGCATAGCGGAAAAATATGTCACGCGGGAATATAAACATATTGTAGAAATATGATTTATCGCCATATACATATGTGTTTGCCGCTTCAGTATAATCGGGATAAAACTCGCTAATTAGTTCAAGAACAAGTTCAAGTTCAGAAATATCATGCGCATTTTTGTAATGATTGTAGACCGATGTGCGCTTGTGTGGAGTATTTGTCACAAAATCACAAGCGGACAACATATCATTGACATTTTGTTCGGTATAATTGACTTTCTTAAAATAATTATCGTCAATAGTTGGGGTTTCAAAATATAGTTTTGAACATTCACGAAAGACAAAATGTCGGCGATAATGCATAAAACCGATATAATCAGGTGCTCCAAGAACATCGTAATTTTTCCAAGCCCAATAAATTGCGGTAAGTTCATTGAAAGACGGATTTTTGGCAGAGATATTTTCACCGGTGTCATCACCAATCATATTATCGTACATCCATTTGAAATCATCGCTGTTTTCTTCCTTTTCGCGAGCCAAAACACGCCCAAGATGTATGGGTGTTAAAATATCATCAGAAAGAATTTTAGAACGCTTATGGTAAGATATCAAAAGTTTTATTTTCATATTTTCCTACAATAATTTTATTGTACCTTGAAGTTGTTCTTATGTCAATTATTCTAAAACTATTGCTAGTTTGTGTCGCTCGTGATATAATAATATTATTAAAATAATGTCTATTTGAGATAAAATCGTCATATATTTTGCAGGATTTTTTGATATTTTGTGCAAAGGTAGAAATGATAAGAGAAAATCAACAGTTTTTTAATAGATTAAATCTTTTGGCTGAGATGTTAATTCTGGAAGCATCTCTGATCATTAGCTATTGTGTCTGTTATTATGCCATAGCATTTGCATCGGCGCCCTTTCCTTTGTATGATTTTTCAATATACGGAATATTTTTGTTGCCTATATATTTTTTTGTTTATAGTTTCTTCAAAACTTATGCTCCACTTCAATCAATGACTTATCCCACAATTATTAAAATCACTTTTTATGCCAACACGATAGTTATAGTTCCAATTTTGATTTTTTTGCTTGCAATTCAATCGTTTTATGCTACCTGGTTGCTTTTGTTAGTGTATTATTTTTCATGTCTTATTATTATTAGTCTTAAGCGCATATGTATGAAAGCTGTTTTGTCATCACTAAGAAAGCGTGGTATCAACTGCAAGACTCTTATTATAACTGGTGGAGGAAAGCCCGCCATGGAATATTTGCAGGCAATTAAAACCAAGACGACATTTGGCTTCAAATTTGTGGGTTATGTTGCAAACGAAAAAACACTTAACGGCGAATATTTGGGTACTTATGATGAATTGTATGACCTCTTAAACCGATATAAGCCTGATGAACTTGTATGCACACTTGATTATGACAATGTAGACCGACTTCAGCAGATAGTGGCAGACTGCGAAAAGACGGGGACTAGAATATCAATCATTCCCTACTGCTATCAGTATTTGCCAACAAATGCTCAAATTGACCAATTAGGAAATATTCCACTTATCAATCTTCGCCAAATACCTCTTGACAATAATGGCAAATATTTTGTCAAGCGTATTGTAGACATATTGGGGTCAGTTTCATTCTTAACTATAGCATCGCCGTTTATTTTGGCGGTGGCTTCACTTATTAAATGCACATCAAAAGGTCCTGTTATTTTCAAACAGCAGAGAGTTGGCAAAGATAAGAAGGTATTCACTATGTACAAATTTCGTACAATGGTGCAAAACCCAAATGAGGAAACAGGCTGGACAACAAAAGACGACCCGAGAAAGACAAAACTCGGTTCGTTCTTGAGGAAATTTTCTATCGATGAATGGCCACAATTTTTTAATGTTCTAAAAGGTGATATGAGTCTTGTAGGTCCTCGACCTGAAATCCCGTTTCATGTTGCAGATTTTCAAAAAGAAATACCTAGATATATGGTCAAGCATCAAGTAAAGCCAGGTGTGACTGGGCTTGCACAAGTTAAAGGTTGGAGAGGCGACACATCAATTGTGAAGCGAATTGAGTGTGATATTTTCTATATCGAAAACTGGACACTAATGATGGACATTACAATACTTTTCCAAACCATATTCCGCGCGTTTGCTAACAGTGAAGATATAATTGCAAAAGAAAAATCCAAAGAAGATAAGAAAATCAATAAGAAAAAAGAAAGTTCGAAATTGAATGATGCTCAACCGAAGACATCAAATGTTGAAAAAATAACCGAGGAAATTATTAGCACAACAAAAGAACTTGTCAAGGCAGAGGAAAATCAAAAGCGTGAAGGTAAAAATGTTGTTTGATGTAATCTAAAAGATAAATATGTTCATATGTTCATAAAAAAGGACTGGCATTTGCCAGTCCTTTTGAATTGATTTTGAATGCTTAGATTAATTACTCTTTTTCATTAGAATCCTTTGTCTTATCTTTTGCAGGTTCGTTTTCAGTTGTTGTCTTATTTTTCGTGTAGTCTGTTGTTGCTTTCTCTGCGACTTCATTGAATGATAAAGATGTTTGTTCGCCGATAGTATTCAGAGAAGAAAGCTCAGCAGCCTTCGCTTTTTTCTTTTTGTTTTTATCAAGCACTATCGCATTTATTAAGCAAGCAATAACGCCAACAAAGATAAAATAACTTGGTTGAACAACGCTGCTTAGTCCACCCAATGTTAAACCGACGCATAGAGTCACCATAATTATAAATGGTATGAGGGCTATCTTGGGATTTTTGACGAGGTATTTGCCGCCCAATGCGCCAAAGAGCGCAAATGCGACTGTGCCGAAGGCAGGAGTCAAGAACTGAGCTTGCGGGCTTTCAAGAAGCTGTTGAAGACCTGAGAATGCAAGGCACAAAACACCAATCCCGATTGTGAGGGTAGTAACGATTGCAGATATCGCAATAGATACGGTGCAAGCAATTTCGTGTTCTTCTGTGCCGACTTCTGTGCCGACAATATTCACTGCATTGATAACGCAAGGGATTTTGAGGTTTGAAAGATTTCCTGTGACAAAAGCGAGATAAGTTCCGTTTATGCCCAACATATATGAGTATGTCAAAACTTCAACTACTCCTATTGGCATATAATAAATCAAAAGAGCCATGCACGAAAAGAATAATGCCCAGTCAGGACCAGTGCCCAAAATTATACTGAACAAAATCGGTATCATTGCCATAATTACGAGCGCAATAGCTGTCCAGATTTGTCCTGTGGTGTGGAGCTTTGAATTGAAATCCTTACTTGCCTTTGCAATGGCTGCTGCTTCTGTTTGCTCAACTGTCATAGCAATATTTTGTGTTTGTGAGGTTTGTTTGACGCTATTTATATTATTCTTTTTCATAGCACACCTCCCAAAGCATTAAGCAAAGCAGATGCGCTATTATTCACCGAAATCATATCTGCATATGCTGTTGGATTGTAGTAGTTTATCAGCGCAACAACAGCCATACCGGCAAGCATTGAAAACGCTAAAGAAAAGTTTTCAAGCCATGATTGTTTATACTTTGTTATTAAAATATCAAAACCGAACATCAATAGAGCTGCCACGCCAACGGCAATCAAGTTGTAGTAACTGGCGATATTTGTGGGAAGTCCGGCTGCTTGACCGATTGAGACACACAGATAAGCCAAAACCATGCCAATAAAAGCTGCTGCAAAAATAATATTGCCAAGATTTGAGTCTTTTTTTGTAGCAATCATAAGCTTTGGCTGAACTTTGCGATAAAAACAAAGACAGAACAGCGGACCCCAAATGATAGCAACGGTCATTGTCAAAGCAATAGTAACAAATGTTTTTGCATCAAGATTGCCAATCAACCAACTCATTCCTGTGCTGCTGTTTGCAACTCTGTTGGCGATTGTGTCAACGACTTGTGTCTCATATTGCAATGCACCGATTATTGAAAGGCGGATTGCAGGCAATGCAACACCTATCGCGCCAATCAATGTTATAATTCCAACAAAAATACCTATTGACGGGAGAATAGAAAACAAGGCGGATGAAGAAATAACTTTCTTGATTTTGTTCATATCCATATTTATCTTTTTTGCACGCCGTAGCGATTTGACGAGATAAAATACGGATTGAGTGAGAACAAAGGCAACAACCAATGCATAAATAGCAAAGAACCAAGGATTGTTGACAATGTCTGCAGCCGCCGAAATGGTGTATGAAAACATATGTTTTTGTGTGCTCCTATTTTTATAGATTTAAGTTTAACATAATAAACAAGGAATTTCAATAAATATATCGCCTCAAAGATATTATAGTCTTGCGAAAAGATTTAGTCTGAGAACAAAAGTATAAATTCACCGTAAGTCTTGCAAAGTATTTTATTTGTGTTAAAATAGTACTAATACCTATTTTTTTTACCAAATTTATCGTATCCACAACAAAAATTGAAAGACAAATGAATGTGCAAAAAATAAAACTGCACAATGTATCGAATATAATTAATCACAACTTGTGGAATACAATTAACTTTATTTGATATAAACGAAAGATAAGTATTTTGCTAAGTGCACGGAGCAAATTAGCTGAAGTATACGAATAAAATCTTATTAAGTTCACAGAGAGAATTTGATGAAGTTCACAAAGAAAACGAGATGTAATTCACAGAAAATATGAGAAAGTGCAAAATGTAATAATGCTGAATAGGAGAATGCAGTATGTTGGATATAGACAATGAAAATCAAGGCAGTAGCCGCCAAAAGCGCGGCATCATAACTTCAATAATAGGTTTAGCTTGTAATGTTACTCTTGCCATAGCAAAAATTTTAGTGGGCACGCTTTTTCAAAGTATCGCAATTTTGGCAGACGGCTTAAACAATGCAACAGATTCATTGTCGTCTTTCGTATCAATAATTTCATTCAAGCTGGCTGGCCGTCCTGCTGACAAAAAACACCCGTTCGGTCATCAAAGACTGGAATATATTGCGACGCTTATTATTGCATTCATTATCTTTTTTGTATCGTTTGAACTTATAAAGTCATCAATTGATAAAATTATTACCGGTGGTTCTCTTGAAGTTTCTATCATTATGTTTGTGGTTTTGTCAATTAGTATTGCCGTGAAACTCGCAATGGGTATTTATTATTTGTATATGGCGAAAAAGATAAATTCATCTGCACTCAAGGCTGCTGCCGTTGACAGCTTTTCCGATGTTGCAGCAACAACCGCGGTTTTGATATCAAGCATTATTATGTTGACAACCGGGATAAATCTCGATGGATACTTTGGTATCGGAGTGGCTTTCTTTGTTTTGTTCACAGGTATCAAAATTTTGAAAGAGGTCATAAACCCATTGTTGGGCGAACCGCCATCAGATAAACTTGTGGAGGAAATTGGCAAAGAAATCAAGAGCTATGATGAAGTGCTGGGACTTCACGATTTACTCGTGCACAGTTATGGTCCAAATAAACACTTTGCATCAGTACATGTTGAGGTCGACGGAAATATGGAAACAAACACTTCTCACGAACTAGCGGACAAAATCGAAATTGATTTGAAGAAAAAGGGCATCAATCTTGTCGTTCACATTGACCCGCATTCACTTTATGAACATAATGAAGGTGAAAACGAAACTGACTAAATGACCATCTAAATGCTCAAAATCGAAGCAGGTTTTTGACGCCCGCGTTTTTTGACTGGCATATTCAATGATTATTCAAAATGCTAAAAACAGAGCGTGAAAAGTCAATTTGCTTTTGAGGTTTGAATTCGAGAAGAAATAAGTTCGCAAAATTGTATGTCTAAATAAAATTTTTTTGAATTCAAAACAACATACAAATGCTTGCAACAGATGTTTGGTTGTGATATTATGTTGGTGAAAAGATATTGTTTTTTAATTTAATATAATCAAAAATTGGAAGTAGTAGTGTTTGCGCGTTAAGTGCCGAGTGGACGGGGAGTGCCATCGGACGAAAAGCAAGTCTTGCGATGCAAATTACGCTCCCGCTTCAACTCAAGCGAGTCCTTCCAATATGGTGGAGGGCTTTTGCATTTTTTGAACCCTCAAAACATCAGTGAGAGATAAATCTCTCGCAATAGTTGGAGGGTTTTTCTATTTAGCCCTCAAAAAAAAGAAGACAAATTGTTGAGTTTTATCTCGTAAATGAATTACTTCAATTCTTTATAAATAAATAATACGATTTTGGTTTCACAAGATTTGGAGGGAACTTTGAATTACTCAGAGGCAATAAAGTTTATCACAAATGTAGAAAAGTTCGGAAGTGTGTTCGGACTTGATACCGTGCGCGAACTTTTGCACAGGCTGAACAATCCCGACAATAATTTGAGGTTTGTTCATATTGCTGGCACAAACGGAAAGGGATCAGTTTCGTGCTTTATGACTTCAATCGTGAAAGAAGCCGGGATGAAAGTTGGAACATTCAATTCGCCATCGGTATTTAGTTATAACGAGAGGTATTTGATTGACGGAAAGGCAATAGACAATGAGACAGTTGCTAAACTTTTGTCTGTGGTGAGTGACGCTCGTGATAAAATGGGAAAAGACGGTCTGCAACTTCCTACTGCATTCGAAATTGAATTTGCAGTGGCATTGCTTTGGTTCAGCGAGCAAAACTGCGATATTGTCGTTCTTGAAACAGGACTTGGCGGAAGACTTGATGCAACGAATGTTATAAAGAAAAAAGAACTTGCAATCATCACATCAATAGCTCTTGACCACACAAAAGTTTTGGGAGATACAGTCGGCAAAATCGCAGTAGAAAAAGTAGCCATTGTCAAAGATTGTCCGCTTGTGACATTCAAGCAATGTGATGAAGTTATGAATGTGCTTGGCAAAGTTGAAGACTTGCGATTAACAAATAAAGCTGTGAGCATTTCGGATAACCTGAACGGACAAGAATTTGAAATTTGCGGTGATAAATACTTTATTTCGATGCTTGGCGAGCATCAACTCGAAAACGCAAGTTTGGCAATAAAGGCAGTTGAAGTTTTGCGTGAGAATGGTTACTTAATATCTGAAACTGCGCTTCAAAAAGGATTGGCAAATGCCAAATGGGCAGGCAGGCTCGAACTGTTGGAAAATAATATAAGTGATAAATCAGAGCAGCATAAATATGTGATATTGGACGGAGCGCACAATCCTGACGGAGCAAGAATATTGCATAACGCTCTAAATCATTATTTTGGTGGAAAACGGATTGTTTTGGTTTTTGGAATGTTTTCGGACAAAGATGTTTGGTCTGTTGCGAGCATTTTAACGAAAGATTGCTGTGAAGTTTTCACTGTCACACCACCTTCAAGCCGTGGACTTGATGCAAAAGAATTGAAACAGATAGTTTCACAATATTGTGATAATACGAAAGCAACTTATTCAATAAAAGAGGCAGTTGAGCTTGCACTTGAGGGTGAAAGCGAAGTGGTTTGTGTTTGTGGCTCGCTCAGCATATTGAGCGAAGCAAGAAAAGAAATTTTGAATTTTTGAGGTAACAAATGATGGATACAAAAAAAATTGAGCAGTCAGTAAAAATGTTTTTGGAAGCAATCGGTGAAGATATCACTCGGGAGGGCTTGATTGAAACTCCAAACCGTATCGCAAGAATGTATGAGGAGTTGCTTCAAGGAAACAACGAAGATGCCAGTCAGCATCTCAGCAAAACTTTCAAAGTTGAAAGTGGTGAACTTGTGCTCGAAAAAGATATAACATTTTCTTCAATGTGTGAGCACCACCTAATGCCGTTTTTCGGCAAAGTCCATATTGCATACATTCCCGATGGAAAGGTTGTCGGTTTGAGCAAGCTTGCAAGAACCGTTGATACTTTTGCAAAGCGTTTGCAGTTGCAAGAAAAGATGACAAGCGAAATAGCTGATGCTGTCTTTGACTGTTTGACACCAAAGGGCGTTATGGTTGTGATTGAAGCCGAGCACACTTGTATGACTTCACGAGGAATAAAGAAGATGGGCTCAAAGACAATCACTTATGCCGCACGCGGTGAAGCTATGAACGGGCAAAAGAAAGCTGAAGTTCTGTCATTGATAAAGAATTAGGAAATGGCAATTAGTAAAATTTGTAGGATAAAAAAATGAAGATAGGCAACAAAAATTTTGAAAACGGAACTCATATCATGGGCATTCTAAATTTGACTCCAGACAGCTTTTATGAAGGGAGCAGAGTGAATGAAAAAAATGTTTTGGCAAGAGCAGAAATGATGATTGAAAACGGCGCAGAGGTTTTGGATTTAGGAGCGCAATCTACTCGCCCCAATTTTATCCCAGTGAGCAGCGAAGAAGAAATAGAACGAGTGTTGCCCGCGCTCAAACTATTGAAAAGCAAGCTTTCTGCTCCGATCTCAATAGATACAGATAAATGTGAAGTTGCACGCATTATGCTTGAAAATGGTGCAGATATGATAAATGATATTTGGGGACTTCAGCAAGTTGGAAATATGGCGGAATTGATAGGAAGGTATGACGCCGCGGTTTGCATTATGCACAACAAAACAAATAGAGAATATAAAAACATGTTCAATGAAATCCGCCAATTTTTCGATTGCAGTTTGCAACTTGCAAGATATGCAAATATTGATGAAAACAAAATTATTTTTGATGGTGGAATAGGATTTGCAAAAGATAAGGAACAAAACTGGGAATTGCTAAATAACTATGAAAAAATTGAAGTTCAAGGATTTCCGCTTTTGCTTGGTACTTCACGAAAATCGATGTTTGGCGGGGAAGTGTGTGACAGGCTAGAACAAACTCTCGAAAGCACAAGACTCGCGGTAAGGAAGAAAGTTTTGTTTGTCAGAGTTCACGATATCGCAGAAAACAAAAAAGTTATTGATTATGAAATGGCAAATCAATAATAATATTAAAAGATATTACTCTATAAAATGAAATTGTAAAAGATAAGTATTGGAAATGAAACGAAGTTGTGGAGTTGAAAAGCAACAAAATAACAAATGATAAAAAGCAATAAATTAAAATTTGCTACAAGCTTTTGCAAAAGCTATCAAGAGTTTTGGAATTGCGCAATCAAGTTCAAATAAATACTTATGGATTTTTTAGAAAGAAAAATAGAAGTTAGGATGCGAAATAGTTTATCACCAAAATTAGAAAGATTTATATTTAGATATCAAATTCAACATAAGAAAGAGAGGGAAATATGGACTATATTTTTATAGAAGATTTGAAGGTTGTCGCTTGCCATGGAGTAAAGGATTTTGAGAAAGTGAATCCTCAACCGTTTTGGTTTTGCGCTAAACTTTTTCTTGATATGAATTCTGCAGCAAAAAATGATGATTTGACACAAACGGTGAATTATAGTACTGTATGCAAGACATTAACTGCCTTTTGTGTCAACAACTGTTTTGATTTGATTGAGACGCTTGCCGACAAAAGCGCACGACTTTTGCTCAATAGTTTTCCGCTTTTGTGCCGTGTTGAACTGACTGTCAAAAAACCTGAAGCTCCTGTGAAATTGCCGTTTGATTGTATATCGGTTACAGTTGAAAGAGGCTGGCATACTGCATATCTTGCACTTGGCGGCAATCTTGGAGACAAAAAAACACTTATAGATTTTGCGGTTTCAAAACTAAATGAAGATGAAAACAGCAACGTGGTGACTTTATCGGACTATATTGAAACAGAGCCATATGGCGGAGTCGCGACAGAGCAATTTCTGAATTGTGCGCTTGAACTAAGAACGATGCTTTCTCCATATGAGTTGCTTGAGCTTACAAACGCTATTGAAAAAGAAGCTGGCCGTGAGCGCAAAGAAAAATGGGGTAATCGCACTTTGGATATAGACATTTTGCTTTATGATGATTTGATTTTGAACACAAAAGAATTGACAATCCCGCATCCTGAAATGAAAAAGAGAAAATTTGTGCTTGAACCGCTCAATCAAATTGCTCCTCATCTCGTTGACCCAATCGAACACAAGAAGTTTATTGATATATTCTCAGGAATATAACGATTTTCATATTGCATTCATCATTCTTGTGTGGTAACATAATTATATATAAAAGGTTTAGGAGGGAATTATGCGTTTTGTAATAAATCAAAAATTTTGGTCGATAAAAGATAATTTCACAATAAGTGATGATTCAGGTCGTCCGTGGTTTACAGTTGAAGGTCAATTTTTCACTATTGGGAAAAAACTATGGCTCAAAGATATGTCAGGTAATGAAATATTTTTCTTGAAACAACATGTTTTTTCTCTAACACAAAAATGGGATTTGATGCGTGGTGGAAATATCATCGGCAAGAGCAAAGGAAAGTTCTTCCATCTTCCGTTTATTCGTACATACAAAATTGAAGGAGAATTTGGCAAAATAAAAGTTAAAGGCTCAAGTTTTGCTTTCAATTTTAGAGTTATGGATATGACAAAGGAAGATGAACAAATTGCTACAATCAGCAAAAAGATTTTGAAGATTGCAGACACTTATGTTATTGATATTCCCAATGATAATATAGACCCTGCAATCATCGTCGGAGCCGCACTAATAATTGATGCAATTCATCATAGAAAGCATTAAGCATCGAAATTCAATCAATTTGAAAGCTTTATGATTAAGAAGCAAAAACCCGACACATTGTGTCGGGTTTTTATTTTGAAAACTTAATTAGATTTTATTTTTTTTTCAATCTTACAATCATTAATTTTTAGTTTTCGTGGTCTAAACTTCAATTTTTCTTTGAGAATTAGTGAAAGAATCAAAAGACCTACAATAACCACAACAGCAATTAGTGACCACACCAACTCCATAGGAATTGCGCTACCTGCTTTAGCGCGTTCCCACATAGCGACAACCGCGTTGTTATTTTTACCGAAGTCGTGCATAACACCGAGTTTGTCAGTTATTTCAGGATAACGTCGTTCATCCGAAAAATATTCATCGACGTCATATTCGCATTCAGTTATAGCAGAGATTGCATCTTCATTTGACTGAAGCAATTCTTTGCTTATTGCAGAGGTATAACCGATTTCCATTGAATTCCAGATACCGTTTTCAGGCGCACACATATAGTCAATGAACATTAGAGCTGCCAGATTGTTGTTTGCGCAGTTTGGAACAACCCAACCATCGAACCAAATATTCCCACCAATTTCAGGCACGAAATAATCCAAATTGATTCCTTCTTCTTCAGCGCATTCAATTGCCCACATAGCGTCTCCGCTCCAAGCCAAGTCAACAAGAGCAGTTTGTGCAATCATATCATCCTTGCCAAAGTCAACTTCATAGCCGGAGATGAATTGTCTTTGTTCGGTAAGCACCAATTCGGATTTGTTGAGCATTGCGGTGTCGACGCAGTTTATTAGTTCTTGAACTGAGTAGTTTTCATATCCATCGGGGAGCAATCCATTTTCATACATATACATTACAGAAGCGCAATATGTGTCTCTTACAGAGTCTTTGACGAGAATTTTACCTTGGATGTCGACATTATTGTTTGAATTCCAAAGCATCGCCCAACCTGAATCCAAATCAGCCTGTGTCACAAAATCGGCATTATATAGAATTCCTAGAGTACCCCACATATACGGCAACATATAATCAACCATACTTGCAGTATCTTCGCCATAAGAAATAGAGCCGAACTCCTCACTAATTTTTGTTGTTATATCTTCTTCAATATTAACTAAATTATCAAATGTTAAATTTTCAAAACTGTTGTAGTCTTCTAAAAGGCTGGTTTGAAGCTCAGTTAAATTTTGGATAAGTCCATTTGCCATAAGCTTTTCAATCGCATATTCTGATGGACATATGAGGTCAACTTGCGCATCGCCTTGTAGCATTTTCGTGAGCATAGTTTCGTTTGTCTCAAAAGTGGTATATACGATTTCCAAATCAAAACCTGTGACATCAGAGTAGTATTCAGAAAAATCATCGAGAAGAGTTGGATCGATATAGTCTTCCCAATTGTATATAACAAGTTTATTTGTTGTTTTGCCTTCATCTCCGCAAGCAGTAAAAACGGGGAGCATTATCAAAACCAAAATAATAACTGCAAGAGTTAAAAAAGCTTTAGATTTCATTTTTTTTGCGCTCCTTTTGTTTTTTTATTTTTATTATATTTGCTGATAAAACAATAGCTAGCACAACAACAAATATTATAGAAAATATTGCGTACCAAAACGGCTCAAGCCCTTGCACACGAGCATCAGAATAAATATAGGTGGATAGTGTGTTTATACCTGTAGACGCGCCTTTATTGATTTGAGTGATAATAAAGTCATCAAGTGAAAGAGTGAATGCAAGCACACCTCCTGCAATGATGCCGGGAGTTATTACCGGAAGAATAACTTTGAATAAAGCTTTTGCTGGGTTTGCACCGAGGTCTAGAGCGGCTTCATATATATTATTATCCATTTTCTCAAGTTTTGGAATAACAGATAATACAACATAAGGAGTGCAAAAGGCTATGTGAGCAATGATAAGTCTCAAGTATCCTTCAGGGAAAGCAAAAGTAACAAAAAACACCATAAAGCTTACTGCCATAACGATTTCTGAATTTATGATTGGAAACTGATTGACATTCTCAATTACGCGGCGTGTTTTTCTTCCAAGACTAAAAATACCAATTGCTGCGCATGTCCCCAAAATAACAGAGAATATTGTTGAAACTATAGCAATAAAGAAAGTGTTTCCGATAGCTCTTGCAAGAGTTCCCGATTTTGCACTGTTAAATATTGAAACATATGCATCAAATGAAAATCCATTTTCAAAGGAAAAGTTTGAGCTGTTTGAGAAGGAATAAACGATAATCAATACGATAGGTGCGTAGAGAATTGCCAAGATAATGAAAAGATAAAACTTTTCAAATATTTTCTTTACCATAATGTCCTCCCCGTAGTCCCACGATTAAATCTGTTCATCAAGAAATTTGAAATAAGAACAAATATGAGCATAACCAATGACATTATACTGCCGACTCCGTAAAGTCCTTGTTCAAACTTCATTTGGATGCTATCACCAAACAAAAAGATAGTTCCATTTGAAAGTAATTGACTGATAGCAAAAGTAGATATAGTTGGAATAAAAACCATTGTGATACCAGAAATAATTCCTGACAATGAAAGAGGCATAACAGTTTTTGTCAAAACTTGTGTTCGGTCTGCACCCAAGTCTTGTGCAGCTTCAATAAGACTTTTGTCTATGCTTGAAATCGTTGTGTGAAGTGGCAGAATCATAAATGGTAAATAGTTATAAACCATTCCGAAAAGCACAGTTCCCATTCCGAGCTCAATGCCCATTGCAACAAAAATAGACTTTGTGGCTAGCGTGCGAATAAGAAAATTCACCCACATTGGCAATACATAAAGAAGCACCAAGATTCTGCCTGAATTGTATTTTGATAAAATATATGCAAGAGGATATCCGAGGAGCAAGCATATTATGGTTGTCACAATACCAACCAAAATTGAATTGCCAAGCACTATAAGACTGGATTTTTCCGTGAAGAAAATACGAAAATTGTCCAATGTCAAAGTCTTGTCGCCATCCATAAAAGCATTGACTAAGATAAGCACGAGAGGAATCACTACAAATAGCATAAGAAAAATGACGTAGGGATAACTGAATGCTCGTCTTGTCAACTTGATGTTTTTTAGCTTAGTCGACATTTTCTGCTTTATCCTCCTCAATGGCTTCTTCAACTTTTTCAATAATAATATTTTCTGGAGCTATGCGTATTCCAACTCGGTCACCTTTTAGCCAATCATCATCAGTATCGACAAAGAAATCGTAATATTTTTCAGTTCGGACTATACATTGGTAGTAGCTTCCCTTGTAGATTGAGTTGACGACTGTGCACGTAATCATTCCGTCTTGCGGGTCGTCCATAATTTCGACGTCATCAAAATCAATAGAAACTTTTACTTTTGTGCCGGCTTCAAGTTCGCTTAAGCAATCAAAGACAGTATCACATATTTCTACTTTGTTTGTGTCGATCATTGTTGTGATTATCTCATTGATTATACGCGATTTATGCATAATATGAAGGTCGAAAGGTTTGATATAAAGTCCAATAGTGTCGCCTTCTTTGACAGCATTTGTATCATTAACAACCAGTTCATTACCCTCTGCAAACACAGTAATTTGGTAGTGGTCGCCTTTGAAAACGCAAGACAAAACCTCTGACTTGAGTAAAGCCTTTTCACTTTCGACTTTTACAATACGGAAATCTTCAGGGCGAATTATTACGTCAATAGGCTCGCTCTTTTTGAAGTCACGATCAACACATTCAAAAATTGTATTGCAAAATTCTACTTTGAAATCTTCAAGCATAACACCTGAAAGGATATTGCTTTCGCCGATAAAGTCAGCAACAAATGCGTTTGCAGGCTCATCATAAACTTTTTCAGGAGTCGCAATTTGCTGAATAACGCCGTTTCTCATGACTACAATTGTATCGCTCATTGTCAATGCTTCTTCTTGGTCGTGTGTGACATATATAAATGTAATGCCAAGCTTATTATGCATATCCATAAGTTCAAGCTGCATATCTTTTCTCATTTTCAAATCAAGTGCGCCAAGTGGTTCATCCAAAAGCAAGACTTGTGGCTCATTTACGAGAGCACGAGCTATTGCAACACGTTGTTGCTGTCCTCCGGAAAGGCTGGAGACATTTCTGTGACCATAGTCCTCAAGGTCAACCATTTTAAGTATTTCGTCAACTTTGTCAGAAATCTCTTTTTTTGTTAGATGACGGTATAGTTGAACTAAATCACCGTTTTTGCTTTCTTTTGTACCGTTTTCTAGCATTTTCAGTTTCAAACCAAAAGCAATATTTCCATACACGTTAAGGTGCGGAAACAATGCGTATTTTTGAAAAACAGTGTTCACTTTTCTTAAGTGCGGAGGGATAGTCGTTATGTCCACACCATTGAAAAGAATCTTTCCATTTGTTGGCAGTTCAAATCCTGCTATCATACGGAGAGTCGTCGTTTTCCCACAGCCCGAAGGGCCAAGCAATGTAACAAATTCGCCACGTTTTATGGCAAAGCTTGTATTTTTGACAGCTTCTTTGCCGTCATACACTTTTGTTACGTTTCTGAGTTCAATAATGTTTGAACTATCTTTTGTCATTTTTGTTCTCCAAATGTTATTAGTATTTTTAAGCGGCTAAACACAAAATTAAATTTTTTTTTCGATTTATATTTAATCAAAGATTAATTTTCTACATAGGTTGCATCTAATTTTATATTGCTCTATTGTTATGCACATCTGAAATTGAAAAACTATTCTTAGTTATATTCTCAATTAGTTTTCTCTTCTTTTACTTTTTTTAGTTTTATTATAAAAAGCCTAAAATGTTGGCGGGGATGATACCCAAATAATTTTTGCTATCTTGTTTGTTGGATTCTCTAGAAAATGAACTTTGCGACTTTCAAAATAGAATGCTTCACCTTTTTTAACTTTGTATGACTTATTGCCTATATGCAAAATAATATTGCCATCCAAAACAAAGCCAAATTCTTCACCTTCGTGAGGCATATCTTGTGATAGCTTTGTGTTTGGTCTGATCTCAATAAGTATTGGCTCCATCTCGTTTTTCTGACTGTTGGGAACAAGCCAAACAATTTTTTGTTCATCTGTCAGTTTTTCAAAGAAATCTGTTTCGGTAAAAACTACTTGCTCTTCCTTTTCATCACTAAAGAATACCGAAAGATTTGTTCCTAGCGCAGAAAGCATATCAACAAGAGTAGCAATTGATGGAGATGTCAGCTCGTTTTCAAGCTGAGAAATATAACCTTTTGTAAGATCGCAACGGTCAGCGAGTTCTTCTTGAGTCAATCCGCATTGAAGTCTGAGTTCTTTTATTTTTGCACCTAATTCCATTTCTCTCCTCTAAATCTTTTGTTCTATAATGCTCAAAATATTTTTTTTGTAATTAAATGAAAAACAAAGTAAAGGTAAAACTAAGTATAAAGTTTACAAATGCTAAACATTAAAGTGAATTATATCAAAATGTAGAATTTTGTCAAATAAAATAGTATAAGATTTGATGCAAAATCAAAAAAACTTTCTGCGCGCTATTATTACTGAAATATGTATTTTAGATTTGCATAATTCCAACAAAAAAAAGGCAACCAGTTTGGTTGCCTAAATTTATAATCTAATGTTTTATATCTAGTTCAATCTTAGTACATATCTCCGCCCATTCCGCCAGCTGGCATTGGTGGGATTGGTTCTGGAATATCCGTGACAAGAGCTTCGGTTGTGAGGAGTGTGCTTGCAACTGATGATGCGTTTTGCAAAGCGGAACGGGTAACTTTTGTCGGGTCGAGTATGCCTGCTTCCACCATATCGCAATAGACATTCTTCAAAGCATCAAATCCATAGTTGGTTTTGTTTGCTGTGAGAATTTGATTGACAACGACGCCACCGTCAACACCTGCATTGCTTGCAATTTGGCGAATTGGTGATTCAAGTGCTTTAAGAACAATATTGCCGCCTGTTCTGACATCGCCTTCTAGCTTGTCAACTGCCTCTTTTACTTTTGTAATTATAGAAAGCAGTGCAACACCGCCACCTGGAACAATACCTTCTTCAACTGCTGCACGAGTTGCCGCCAAAGCGTCCTCAATGCGCATTTTGCGTTCTTTCATTTCGACTTCGGTTGCTGCGCCGACACCGATGACTGCAACACCACCTGCAAGCTTAGCAAGGCGTTCTTGTAGTTTTTCTTTGTCGTAATCGCTTGTGGTTTCTTCCATTTGAGCTTTGATTGATGTTATGCGTGCGGCTATTGAGGCTTTGTCGCCATCGCCGTCAACAATAGTTGTGTTATCTTTGTCAACACGAACGAGTTTTGCGCTTCCGAGCATATCAAGAGTTGCGTTTTTGAGTTCCAAACCGAGGTCTGAAGAAATAACAGTTCCGCCTGTCAAAATTGCGATATCTTCCAGCATTGCCTTTCTTCTGTCACCAAAGCCCGGAGCTTTGACTGCTACACAGTTGAATACACCTTTGAGTTTGTTCACAATAATAGTTGTGAGTGCCTCTCCCTCGATATCTTCAGCGATGATAAGAAGCTTCATACTGTTTTTCAACACCTGCTCAAGCACAGGTAAAATTTCTTGAATGTTGCTGATTTTTTTGTCTGTGATGAGAATTGCCGCATTGTCGAGCACTGCTTCCATCTTATCCATATTGGTGACAAGATAAGGTGAGGCATAGCCGCGGTCAAACTGCATACCTTCGACAACACTGAGCTCAGTTGTCATTGTCTTGCCTTCATCAATAGTGATGACGCCGTCTTTGCCAACTTTTTCCATAGCGTCAGAAATAAGCTGTCCTATTTCTTCATCGCCTGCTGAGATTGAAGCTACTTGCGCAATTGAATTTTTGTTTACGATTGGCTTTGAAATTTTCTTCAACTCTTGAACAGCTACTTCAGTTGCAATCGCAATACCTTTTTTTAAAATCATTGGATTTGCACCTGCAGCGACATTTTTCAAGCCTTCTTTTATGATAGCTTGCGCCAAAACTGCGGCGGTTGTTGTTCCATCGCCTGCAATATCGTTTGTCTTTGTGGATACTTCTTTTATTATCTGAGCACCCATATTTTCAAACGGGTCTTTCATTTCGATTTCTTTTGCAATAGTAACACCGTCATTGGTGACAAGTGGAGTGCCAAACTTTTTGTCTAACACAACATTGCGACCTTTTGGACCTAGTGTAACCTTGACAATGTTGGCAAGAGTGTCAACACCTGCTTCAAGAGCTTTTCTTGCATCTTCTCCGTACTTATACTGTTTTGCCATTTCTCTTCCTCCTACTTGACAATCGCCAAAATATCGCTTTGGCGAACGATTGTGACTTCATCATCATCTAGTTTGAATTCGTTTCCTGCATACTTTGAATATAATATGCGGTCTCCGACTTTCACTTGCATTGTGACTTCTTTACCGTCAATAACGCCACCGGGGCCTACTGCGATAACCTCAGCGAGCTGTGGCTTTTCTTGAGCGGAACTTGGAAGCACTATACCGCTTGCGGTTTTTTCAGTGCTTTCGATTGACTTTAGAACTACTCTGTCAAATAATGGTTTAATTTCCATATTCTGCCTCCTATATATGTTTCAATTTGTTTTAATTTCACGCAGACGAGTTGTCAATGACAATTATACTATTTGGCACTCTCGTTTGGTGACTGCTAAAAGTTTATGTCTAAATGCCAAAAATGTCAATGCTTTTATGACAAAAAATCAAAAATAATTGTGCAAAAATAATTATACTAAATTTAATATTCGCTGATGTCTTCTTATTATAACCATAATTTTCCATAAAACAAAGTCAATAAACGCAATTTGTAAAATGACTTGAACTCTTTGTTGATTGCTCAATATAAAAATTAAGCAATTAAAGTTTTATTGTAAATATCGAATATTCAACCTTTTGTATCTTCAATATTACTCCCAATCTTCCAATAGTTATATTAAAATTATTGAATATTCAACAAATTTCTATGTGTATATTTACTTGAATGATTTATTATGTTACAATAAACAAAGAAAAATTGTGGAGAAAGTTATGGATAAATGGGATAAGAGGTTTATGGAAATCTGCGAGGTTGTGTCAACTTGGTCGAGTTGCGCAAGAGAAGGCAGACAAATCGGCGCAATAATCACGAAAGATAAGCGAATTTTGACAACGGGCTACAACGGAGCTCCTGCCGGAATTTTAAATTGTCGAGATAAAGGCTATTGTATGCGTGATGAAATGGGCATTAAATCAGGTACTTGTCAGGAAATGTGCTACGCTGTTCACGCAGAACAGAACGCAATCATTCAAGCAGCAAAGCTTGGTTTGTCAGTTGATGGAGCAACTCTTTATTGCACTCATCAGCCTTGTACTATTTGCACACGAATGATTATAAACAGCGGTATTGCGAAAATTATATACAAGCATCCGTATCCTGATGAATTCGCGATGAAGCTTATAAAGGAAAGCGGAATTGTTTGCGAACAGTTTTCAGAATAGGATTTATTAGATTTCTCAAGGCTTATTTATAAGAAATTTAATTTATCAAATTTAATTTATCAATTTGAGTTTTTATTGACATTGCCTATACTCAATTAAATGAGTTTTTTCTTTGAAATAAAAAATATTTTGAGCCTCTGCAACCGCAGAGGCTTTTTTGTTCGAATATTTCACGCTACTCTCAAATATGATAGTTGAGAGGCGCAGTGTGAAAAATAAGAGAACGATGCGAAAAATGGACAGGGGAAACGCACTTGCTATTTCGGCTATTGTGCTGTGTTTTATGCTGACTATCGGACTTTCGGGATTTTTGAATGGCGGTGGTTTCCTCTCTGCGCTTTCTTGGACACAAGATGGTATGACTTACTACGCTTTATCAAGTGGATGTTATGATGACATTTTGCTAGCAAGGCAGGATGCGGAAATAATTAGAGAGCGCGGAGGCGCTGGTTTTGTGCTTTCAAAAGATAGTGTTTATCATCTTTTGCTTAATATTTATTACGAAAAATCCGAAGCAGAGAGCGTGCTTTCAAAACAAACTAGTGGTGCATATCTTGTTGAAATCTATATCGATGAGTATGATTATGATTGGTGCTATGAGGGCGAGCGAAGTGCAGTTGAAAAGGCAGTAGGAGCATTCCATTCAACATATTTGTCATTATATAAAATTGCAAATGATATTGACAAGGGCGAACTAAACGATGAGGATGCAATCGACAAATTGACTATTGAGCTTGGAAAGCTTGAAGTAACAAAAACAAATTTAAGCAATTCTCTTGCAAGCCGTACTGATGAACGATTAAATTTGGAAGCAGGTTTGCAAACGATAATAACACTTGTTGATGCGTTACAAAACCCTATGATAGGAATCCCATTGGCTTCACAAATTCGCTACAAAAGTATATCGATTTTGTTGGTTGGGGACGGATTGTAAAAAAAATAGTTTGCGAAAAATGTAATATTTTGTCAATATTGTTGACTTAATTAGATTTATTACTTATCATTTTTTGCAGTATACACAAAAGACTTAATTAATTTACTAATGGAGAAACTATGTTTAGACAAAAAAATGTGGCTATTAAGCTTTTACTTATGCTTTTTTCCGTATCCATAATCATCACTTCACTTGCTACAGGCACTCTAGCTGTATTTTCAGCAACGTACACTTGGCAATCAGATGAGGCAAACGCCGGGGCTTTTGATTATGTTGATACAGCACTCTCACTTGATTTGTTTGGCACAAATGCAATCTATCCCGGCGACAGCGGGTCTTCAATGTTATCAGGAACTGATTTCGGAGACAAGAGCTTAAGCTGGGGATTTTCCGAAACAAACAATTCTGTTCTTCCCGTATTGTTTTATGTGAATGATAGCGCTTCGTTAAGTGGATTTTATTCTTCCTATGATTTTTCAACTGCGTTTCCAACATATTATATAAATATTGATACGACAAACTATATTGCTTGTTCCAGTATATCGAATTCATCTGCTGATTTAGCCTCTGAATTTGGAATGGGTTATAATGTTTGTTGGATTTGGCCTGACAAATTATATTCATATGACGAAACGACTTACACTGAAGTCACAGATGATGAGGGTGTTACAACATATTTAGCAAACAATGAAAGTCTTTGTAAGACAGTGGTAAATTTGAACTACAATGACTCAGAAGTGCTCACACAACTGACAAACTCTCAAAACGCATTCACAAATATTGCTGTTTCAAGTATAACGGACGGATACTCAATTGAGTCGCTCACGCCTGCTCAAGTTTCAGTGTCAAACGGCTTGCTCATGTATAACTCAAGCTACTTGAAACTATTTAGTACGGCCAGTGCTGATTTTATTGCGCCAGATGCTAATTATGTTTTAACAAGCGGCGATTATTATCTACTATACTCAAATGCGCTTACCGTAAGTAGGATTATAACCAACTTTTCAGAGACAGATTTGAACTACGAAATAGTTGGAAATACTGAAGGTGATACGGATTTTACACAATATTACATAAATGAATTAAACACTCAAATTTTGACAACTTACAATGGAAACACAGCAAAACCTATAGTCAAGATATTCCCTTCAGAAATCAGCTTGCCTGCTCCTACAATTTCAGTCATAATAACCGCCGAAGTTTCAATTTGATAAAATAGCAAAGTGAGAATAATAAATAAAATTAAGAATATTACAAAATTAGCACTGTATGTCTTCGCATATACAGTGCTTGTTTTAATAATCCTTTATGGAACCTACATATTCGTGCAGTCAAGCGTTGATTCGAACAGTCTTGTGGAGATATTTGACACAAAATTTTTGGCGGTACGAACGAATGAGTCTGAAGCCATCGTACAAAACGGTGATTTTGTATTCTTAGAGAGCGCGAACAGTTGCACAGTCCAAGTCGGTGATGCTGTGGCGGCGGATACTTCCCGTGGAATTGTTATAGGTGTCATAAAAAAAGTGGTAGTTTCAAACGATGAAACTTCTTATGTATTGGAGACTAATCCTCTTGAAGCCGAAAGCTATGTGCGTGTTGTTAGTGCAAAAAACATTGAGGGAAAAATCATAAAAAAAATAGGCAATTTGGGAACTGTGCTTTCAATTCTCAAACAGTTCAATTTTGTTTTTATTATTTTGGGAATTCTGTTTTTTTGTTGGTCACTTCTTGATATGACTAAAATCAGAAAGCAAACATTCGAAGAAATTTGCATTTTGTAAGTTGCAATATTTATGGAATACTTTGTTTGGAAAATATAGTAATTTTAATATAATCATTTTTTTCAATCATTAAATAATAACTTAAATTTCAAAGCACAAAGAAGTTTTTTAATATGTTAAGATTTTAACATATTCCAGATTACAAGAAATCTTTTTTAATTAACAAATATTCTGACATATTTAAAATTCAAAAATGTTTTTTAATTAGTAATACACAAGTTTATTAATATCATAATAAAAAATTAACTAGCGATTCTATAAATAATACTTGAAGTATTTTTTTATTTTAAACCAAAAAATAATCGAAATTTCAACAAAGTTGTAAATAGCTTTTATCATTTTCATTATGCTTTGACAAAAATGCTATAAAAGCATATACTGTCGCCATGAGTTATTTAGACGATAAATTGAATATTTCCATAACATCAGCAAGCGGAATAGAGGCTATCACAAAGAGTGAACTAGTCAAACTAGGATATTCTCCCGGCGGTGCTATAATCGGCAGGATTTCGCTTCAAGGCGATTTTTGCGATGTCGCAAGATGTAATATGTTTTTGCGAACAGCAGGTCGAGTGCGGATAAATGTCGCTGAGTTCACTGCAGCCACATTCGATGAGCTTTTCGATGAAGTGCGTGAAGTTGAGTGGGAATATATAATGCCAACAGATGCAAAGGTTATTGTCACTGCAAAATCTTATAAGAGCACATTATTTGCAATATCCGCAATACAAAGCATAACTAAAAAGGCTATTGTTGAAAGGGTAAAAGATATACGCCGAGTCAGTTCTCTTCCCGAAACTGGGGCTACATATTCGTTTGAAGTGAGCATAGTGAACGATGCGGTCACGATATCGCTTGACACCTCAGGGGTGAGCCTTCACAAGCGTGGTTATCGAACTCTAGTCGGAGAAGCTCCACTTCGTGAAACAACAGCCGCAGCTATGCTTCTTTTGTCAAACTGGAAATGGGACAGACCATTTATAGACCCTTTCGCAGGCTCGGGCACTATACCGATTGAGGCGGCGTTAATTGCAACAAACACCGCTCCTGCAATCAATCGTAGTTTTGCTTTTGAAGAATTTACTAATGCGCGAAATGTGATAGACAAAGTGAGAGATGAGGCGAAGCAACTTATAGTCCGAGACAGAAAACTAAGAATATCAGGATTTGATATTGAACCAAAAGCGATTCGGCTTGCAAATTTCCACGCGGAAAATGCAGGTGTAAAAGATTATATCCATTTTCAAACAGCAGATATGCGCACAGTGTCATCTCGTTTTTCGTATGGAGTGATTGTTTCAAATCCACCATATGGAGAACGTCTTATGAAAGGAGCGGAGCTTCACGGTTTGTATAGAGATTTCGGCAAAATGTTCAGAAGTCTTGATGAATGGAGCGCGCATGTTATCACAAGCTGTCGTTCGTTTGAGAGAGATTTTGGTAAAAGAGCCGACAAAAAAAGAACATTATACAATTCAGAATTGGAATGCAGTTTGCACAGCTATTTTGGTAATATGCCACGAAAGAGCGAAAGCAGAACTGAGTATGAAGAAAACTAAAAGAAAAATAAAGTATGAAATTTCTACTAATTAAGTAAGTTGAAATTTTACAGTAAAGCACTAAATGTCTGTAAAAAACATGTGTAAACAATGTTATTTTGAATAATATTTAATAAGGATATTGTATTTTTTTGATTATTGTCGAGGTGAAAAGTGTTTAAGATTGCGCGCGTTGGAAAACACCTATGGGAAGAGCCGGTTATTTCAGGCGACCGCGGAAGCGGAACAATATTTTTTTCAGGTTGCACAATGAAGTGTATTTTCTGCCAAAATTACGAAATTTCACATGATGAAAAAGGAATTGAAATAAGCGAGGAAAAATTAGTATCACTTATGCTTTGGTTGCAAGACGAGGGCGTTCACAACATCAACTTGGTCACTCCGTCACGCTATGGCTTGAGTCTTGCTCACACACTTGAAAAAGCCAAACTAAGCGGACTTGTTATCCCGGTTGTTTACAACACTTCATCTTATGAGCGAGTTGAAATGTTGCGTCTTCTTGATGGACTCATTGATATTTATCTCCCTGACATGAAATATGCTGATAATTTACTAGCAAAAAAATATTCGGGTGTTCCAAACTATTTTGAAATAGCTTCAAAAGCAATCTGCGAAATGCGTCGTCAACAACCAAACGATATTTTTGACGGTGACTTTATTATGAAAAAAGGTGTAATTGTCCGCCACCTTATTTTGCCAACGCATGCAGAAGACAGCAAAAAAGTTCTTGACTTTATTTCGAGCGTTGACAATAGACTGTATGTAAGTCTTATGGGACAATATTTTCCTACCAAGCAAGTTGAAACACTTTGCTCATTATTTCCTGAACTTCAAAAACGAATAACTCAAGCGGAATATGATGATGTGACAGAATACTTTTTTAAGGTAGGTTTAAAAAATGGTTTTTCGCAAGAGCTAAACAGTGCTATTGAAGACTATGTGCCGACTTTCGATTTGAAAGAGCTTCAAAATCTTTTAAGTATATTATAAAAGTCTTAACTTTTTTTATAGATAATTTTTGTGCAGGATTATGCATAAATAAATTGAGTATTCATAAACATGTAAACTATTATGTCAAAATTTGCTATTTCTATTTGGAAAAACATTGAAATTGGCTATTGCACTATGATTTATGCCGTGATACAATGAATGCATAAAATAAGATTTTCCTAGTGAGAGTGTACCTATGAAGATTGCTATAATTGGCGGAATAGGAAGTGGCAAAAGCACAGTTTTAGGCATTGTAAGAGAACTGGGATTTGCTGTTCGCTCAGCCGATGAAATCAATAATGAATTGCTAAGCGATAAACAGTATCTGCGACTATTGGGTGCGGCTTTTCCTGATGTGATTGTAGAAGGTAAAGTAGACAGAGACAATTTGAGAGCTCAGATTTTCACTGATAAAGCGAAAAGGCTTATGCTCAACAACATTGCTCATCCGCTGATTAAAAGACGCATTGCCGTGATAGATGATGATCCTTTATTTGTCGAGATTCCGCTAATTATTGAAAGCAATATGCATGAGGATTTTGACGAGATAATACTAGTGCGTTCAAAAATGAGGAAGAGACTCAAACGAATTAAACAACGGAAATATATGAAAGGAATGGCAATGAAAGTCATTCGCGCTCAAATGTCTGATAAGAAATTGTTGCCTTACTCATCTATAGTAGTAAATAATGACGGCACGCTTGATGAGTTGAAACAAATCGTAAAAGAAGTCGTTGATTATCTTTTGAAAGATACAAACACAGATTTGTAGGAGGTAGTATGCCAAATGATTTAGTCGAGGTTGCAATAGAATTTGCCTTGCAGGCTCACGAAGGTCAGCTTGACAAAGGCGGAATGGATTTTGTTCTTCATCCGCTCACTGTTGCAAGCCTAGTGGAAGGTGAAGAAGAAATGGTTGTTGCTCTGCTTCACGATGTGTTGGAAAAATCCGAAAAATTTGAAGCTGATGATTTTTCTGCCGCGGGAATTCCCGACGAATGCGTTGAGGCTGTGGAAATTTTGACAAAAAAAGAAGATGAAGGGTATTATGCATATCTTGAAAGAGTAAAATCAAATGAGCTTGCGACAAAAGTGAAGCTGGCTGATTTGAAACATAATTGTGATATTTCGCGAATTAAAAATCCAAGCGATGAAGATAAGGCAATGGTCGAGAAATATCTCGAGTATATTGAGTTTTTGAAGGCTCCATCTGAGAAAAAGCCTCGCGGAATTCGTATTTCGCAAGACAAAGTTTCATTAGGTGGAAGCGGCTTAAAATTTTGATTGAAAATAAAATTGTAAAATCATAAAAATTTGTTACTATAAATGCAACAAGCCTTTGGATTGTTGCATTTTTATTTATTCAAATTCTAAAATTATAGCGAAAAATAGTACAAAAAAGAGAAGTCATAAGCTTCCTTTTTTTATTCCAAACCTAACATACAAAGTTTCTAAAAATTATTAAAATTCTTGAAAAAATATAAAATAAATTTCAAAGAAAGAATTCTATGGAATGCTCTTTTTTTTGTTGCGAAGGATGGGACTTGCTCCGCTCGACTATATTTCTTTGTCTGAATAATAAATTGAGTGTAATTATGTTTGAATAGCCATATAAGTTGCTATAGTCTCGCTATCACGCTTGCACGGGGTGACAATCCACTGAATTGTTACCTATTGCGTGTGTTCAATTCCTTAAAAATCCGTATAAAAGTACAAAAAAAGGAAGCTTGTGGCTTCCTATTTTATTGCAAACCATATCATATATGGCTTATGGCTGGTGCGAAGGACGGGACTTGAACCCACATGTCGTTTCCAACACTAGAACCTGAATCTAGCGCGTCTGCCAATTCCGCCACCCTCGCAAGCAATTGAATATTACAGCACTGGGGAGTTATTGTCAATCAAATTTTGATGCAGGTAGCACTCAGTCAAAATAATTTTAATTTATTTGCTTGTTTTACATAAAAAGCTATGTTAGAATATATATGTATTATAATAGATATGAAGTGTGCTATGCTATCATTCACACAAAACACAAATTCCGGTTTAATATCGTAGACGGTTGAATGATGTTTGTTTTGTATGTTGTCACGGCATCTTTAGATTAACATTTTGACAAACTTATGTTGTGGTGCGGAATTGAGGATAGCTGACAAAATTTGATCGCTTGATTTATACATATGGAGAGAGATGAGGAAGTTTCGATTAACACTTTTGATGATCATTATGTTTGCGCTGATTATATCAGGGCTGACTTTTTCGATGTCAAATGTGCAAACTGAAGTGGCAGATGCTGCGAGCGCTACATCAGTTAAAATTCTCGGATTTTCTATTACAACTCGTTCTGATTTATCTCAACTAATAACAGGTGTAGACGGCGAATTTTCGGGCTATACAACATTTTCAAATGGCGTTTTAACTCTTGAAGATGTTTCAATTCAATATGTCTCAAGTGAAACGGCGGTTATTGAAGCGACAAATGGAGACTTGCGTATTGAATGTATCGGAGAAAACGATTTGACAAATTCCTGGACAGGAAGTTCTGTCATAAACTTAGGCAACGGTACTTTAACTTTATCTGGTGATGGAAGTTTGAATATAAATGCAAGCGCAACGCCGATTTATGTCAATGGTGGTGACGTTATATTTGATTGCGCTGAAGTCACACTATCAAATGAATTTTCATCTGTATGGTTGAACGGGGCAAATTTTGTGCGTTTCAGAACGGGTACTCTTACACGAATATTTGGAGGCGAGCGTGCAATAAGCAACCTCAATGGTGACGGCTTTTACAACGAAGAATTTGCAATCGGATGTGGCGCAAAAGCTGGCTTTAATGAGAATGATGTTTTTGACACAAATGAATATACAGGTCAAAAATATTTGTTTGTTTACACAAACGCAGTCCTCACTTGTGAGAACAGCACTTTTGATAAGTATGCTCCTGCAAAAATAGCTGTTTCAATTGAATTAAACGGGAATACTTTTTACGGAATAAACGGATTGACTGAAGGTGCAAACTACACAATTTCTGGCAATATTATTACACTTGAGACCAACAATTTTGCAGGTCGTTCAGTTGGTAGCCGTGTTTTGCTGTTTACTTTTGACCCTGGCAATGATGTTGCATTTGAAGTTGCAATAATTGATACAACACCAACTACATCTGTCTCACTTTCGATAAATTCTGCTACATATAATGCAGATTACGCTACTGTCATCGAAACGGTTGTCAGCCAGCCGACGAAATTTGTTTCGGTCTCGGGTTTAACTTCAAACGATTACTATTATGAAAAAGGATCAGGACGATTTATTTTTATTGACACATATCTTGAAGGCTTGTCAAACAATGAATATACATATGTATTTTCGTTTTCAGGCGGAGCGATGTCAAGGACTTTCAAGTTGACAGTTGTCAATTCTATTGTCGGAGATGTTGTTAATCCTCCAACTGGGCTGAATTCGTATATTACGCCATATTCAGGTATTTTTGATAAATACACTGCAAAATCCGAATATGCGCCATTGATTGTCAATATAACATTCAATGGTAATTCACTTATTAGTATAAAAAATGGACTTGATACCATTTCTCCGAAGAATTACTCTCGCATAGATACAAAGGTTACAATTAGTATTACATATCTCAATAATCTTGCCGTTGCCGATTACACATTGACTTTTGAATTTAGCGATGGCGACCCACAAGTGCTATCTTTAGTTGTTAAAAATACTGACCCGTTGCCAAACAATCAGACACCATACTATAATGACCCGCTTGTCAGGATGGATATTCCGGGTTTAGGAGAGGGTAACACTGCTGACCCTGATTCGCCTTCAGATGATAGTGGTTCTGTAGTTACACCCGACATTATTGTGGGTGATGGAGGGACTGCAGCTTTTGTTGTTGTTGGATGCTTCGCTGGTGTTTCTGCTTTGAGTTGTGTCGTATGGATTATTCTCCGAAAAAAACGAATAGTATAAAATTATTGTAATACTTTGATGTAATGTCAAAAAAAGTATTCCTTGCAATCGCATACTTTGGGGTATGTTTTGGTTGGTTTTTTTTGTGAGGCGCAATCACGATATGTGATTAAAACTGTGATAATGAGCTGTTACTTTAATGCTTTCAAACTATATTTGGATTTGGCATTCAATATAAATGTAATAAAAAATTCTGTAACAGTCAATGTATAATCATTCGTAGACTGTGCAGTATAGAAACATTTGTAAATAGTGTAATGAAGTATAAAAAATGAATCTAAACTATTTGCTATCAAAGGTGTTATGTAAGTATTGACAAACACTGAATACTAATTTGATATTTTGGTGTTTACATTTTCTTGCTAACAAAAACTCAACATTTATTTGTGGGAAACGCTTATCCAATTTTTTCAACCGCTGTTGGAATTATTTTTGCAATATCACAGAAAAAACGATTTTTGCAAGCATAAGCAGGAGTTTTTAGTGCATATTTTTGTATGAATATTTAGATTTATATTATTTATAATAGTGATTTTTTGTTGACATATTTGTTTTTTTTTGTTAAAGTAGCCATTGAGCCGCTTGAGAGTGGTATTTAAGTGCGCAATCGCGTCACCTGAGCTCAGCGAGACTGGTTAGAGGAGGTAAAAGAATGTACGCAATCGTAGAAACTGGTGGAAAGCAATACAAAGTCGAGAAAGATATGCTCGTCAAGGTAGAAAAACTTAATGCAAATGTTGGCGATAATGTTGAACTCAAAGCAATTTTATTTGCAGATGAATCTGGCAAGGTCGTTGTTGGCAGTGATGCCGCAAAAACAGCTGTAAAAGCAGAAGTTGTTAAACAAGATAAGAGCGCAAAGATTTTGGTTTGCAAGTATAAAGCAAAGAAGCAAATCAGAAAGCGTCAAGGACATCGTCAGCCATACACTGAGCTGAAGATCCTTTCTATTGGCTAATGACAACAATAAGATTTTTCAACATAAATAATTATATTTGGGCTGTAGAGTGCGAAGGTCACACGGGGTATGATGTCGAAGGATATGATATTGTTTGTGCGGCACTAAGTTCAATAGTGCAAACGGCAGTTTTGGGACTTATGCAAGTTGCAAAAATTTCCGTAGACTACAAAGTTGATGAGGCAAAAGGTTACTTAAAGGTTTCGCTTCCCAAATCAATGAACGAAAGAGAAACGCACGATGCCGACACTATTTTGAAAACTCTTTATCTTGGGGCGTCCGACCTCTATGAAGGTTTCTCGGACTATATAAATTTGGAGGTAAAAAACGATGTTTATTAAAATACAATTGTTTGCGCACAAAAAAGGAATGGGCTCATCCAGAAACGGACGTGATAGTCACGCACAACGCCTTGGTGTTAAGCGTTCAGATGGACAATTCGTTTTGGCTGGCAACATTTTGATGCGTCAAAGAGGAACAAAAATGCATCCGGGTAACAATGTTGGTATCGGTAAAGACGACACATTGTATGCACTTATTAGTGGTATTGTCAGATTCGAGAGAAAAGGCAAATTCAACAAACAAATCAGTGTATATGAGCAGGAAGCATAAACAAATAGTAATAAGAGCGACCACACACTGTGTTGGTCGCTTTTTTTTATTTTAAGCATACTCTAAAGCTAAGCTCAATCTTCATGTAGTTGATTAAATTCTAAAAGAATAGGCAAACACTGAATTGAAAAGGTCAACAAACATTTTAATTCAAATAAAATCCTAAACATAAAAGCGTAAAACTTTGTTCTTTATCAACAATCTATTTATTCAATATGGAAGAGAAAATGAAATTTAGTATACCTTATGACAATACATTTGATATTCGTTCCACATTGGAGTGCGGGCAGGTTTTTCGCTACTATGAAAATAATGGAATTTTCACGGTGATTGCGGGCAAAAAAAGGTGTCAAATAAGTCAAAATGATGAAGGCTGCATATTTTGTTGTGAGGATGAATATTTTTTTAAAAAATACTTTGATTTGAACAGAAACTATGCTATAATACATAGTAATGTGCAGGATAAAGGTCTTGTTTCGTCAGCTATTGAATATGGAAAAGGTATTCATATCTTAAACCAAGACCACATAGAAGTCATTTTTTCATTTATAATATCTGCAAACAATCACATACCACGAATTAAGGCAATCATAGAACGACTTTGTGATAGTTTGGGAGAAGATATGGGAGACTATTTCGCTTTTCCAACACTTGAAGCGCTGTCATTACAAGATGAGGCATTCTACAAATCAATTGGGGCAGGATATAGGGCCGATTATATCGCACAAACCGCCAGAATGTTGCAGATTGTCAATTTTGATGAATTGAATAAACTATCCACCGAACAAATTAGGCGAGAGCTTATGGCTTTCAAAGGCATAGGAAGAAAAGTTGCAGACTGTATTTTGCTGTTTGCGTTCCACCGTACTGATGTGTTTCCTGTGGACACTTGGATTTTGAAAGTTTTTCGCCCTGAATATGGCAATATACCTGCCGATAAGTTGTCAAAACTGTTGGTGGAAAAATATGGTGAGAATTCTGGATATGTTCAGCAATGGCTTTTCTATCAAAAACGAAGCGCCGCAAAAATGCTGAATACAAAAGGAGAGTAGAATGAAAAGCAAGAAGTATGTCGTTTTGGCAGACATTGAAAGCGTAAGAATCCCGTTCACCGCATTTGGTGAGGCATTGTCTGAGTTGTCAAAATTCGGCGAAATAGTTTCATGCAAATTCTATGGCTATTCTTCAAAACGTACAAAAGACTATGGCGAGTTTATTCAGGAAAATAATTATGATGCTTTGTCTGCGCTTCCCAAAAAAAGAAAAGGAAAACTAGATATGCGTCAGGTCATTGATGCGGTCAAATTGGCGCAATTCCCAAATGTAGACGGATTTTTCCTTATATACGGAGCAGGAGACATCACGCCGCTTATCGCATATCTCAAGGCGTACAATCTTGATGTCGTTGCAGGTGTTGTTGAGCCTGACAAAAACTCAGTATTGTGCAACAAAGTTATCATTTTGAATTCACCTGCACAGGCATAGTTGATTGCTTTTGCTGTTTACATTGAAAATTATCTGGAGGATTAAATATGAACACATCAAAAAAGTATGTTGTATTGGCTGACATCGAAAGCGTTCGCGTTCCGTTCACAGCCTTTGCAGCCGCACTTGATGAGCTATCTCAAATCGGAGAAATTGCAGCTTGCAAATTTTACGGTTATTCTGCGAAGAGAACAAAGGACTATGGCGAATTTATTCAGGAAAACAATTTTGACGCCTTGTCAGCTCTCCCAAAGAAGCGAAAAGGTAAACTCGATTTGCGACAGGTCATTGATGCAGTTCGCCTTGCACAATTTCCAAATATTGACGGATTTTTTCTCATTTACGGAAAGGGTGATATTACTCCGCTTATCGCATATTTGAAATCCTATGGTATGGATGTTATTGCCGGCGTCATTGAACCCGACAAAAACTCCGCACTTTGCAACAAAGTTATCGTTTTAGATCCTGAAAATCCATACATTGAAGAAGTTTTGAAATCAGGCTACAAAAAAGTTGATGCTCCAATCGCGGCTACAGCGAAGAAAGCTGCAAAGCCAAGGATTGCAAAACCAGTTGTCGTAGCAAAATCCGCCCCATCTCCAATAACAGAAACAAATGAAGAAGAAATTTTAGATTCTGAAGTTGAAGCAGAAGGAGTGATTGAAGCGGAAGTTGAAGCTGAAGCAACTGAAGAAGCAGCACCGATTGCAAAAGCTGCGCCTGCTCCTGCAGAAGCCGATGATGAAGGCGATGCATTGATTGCACAGCTATACAAACTACTAGGAAACGGCGAATAATCGTTCGGATTTACTATTGGTCAATATAAAAATCATAGTATGTCCCAAACGAAAGTTGGGACATATGCATATTAAAGAGGTGTTATATGGGAAAAGTTACATTCAAAAAAGAACTATGCAAGGGTTGCGGACTTTGTGTTGATGCATGTCCTAAAAAAATTCTTGCAGTATCAAAAACCGAAAGCAATAACAAAGGTTATTTTATTGCAGAATGTTTAGACGCAGAAAAATGTATAGGCTGCGCTTTTTGTGCGACAATGTGTCCTGATTGTGTTATCACTGTTGAAAAATAGTTTGGTCTTACTTAGAATATTGTAAATTTGCTGGTGCAAATTCTTGCACACAAGGAGAAAATATGGCAGAGAAAAAACTTATGAAAGGCAACGAAGCGATAGCCGAAGCGGCAGTCCGTGCGGGCTGTAGATTTTACGCTGGTTATCCAATCACCCCGCAAAATGAAATTCCGGAATATATGTCTTGGAGACTTGCTGAAGTCGGTGGACATTTTGTTCAATCCGAAAGTGAAGTAGCGGCAATCAATATGGTTTTCGGTTCGGCTGGAGCAGGCGGAAGAGCTATGACAAGCTCATCATCACCTGGAATAAGCTTGAAACAGGAAGGTATATCTTATATTTGCGGTGCAGAAATTCCGTGCGTTATCATCAATATGGTCAGAAGCGGACCGGGACTTGGCGGAATTCAACCTGCGCAATGTGATTACTTCCAAGCCACAAAAGGTGGCGGTCATGGAGATTATAGAATGTTGGTTTACGCTCCGAGTTCAGTTCAGGAATGCGTTGACCTTATGTACACCTCTTTCGACAAAGCAGAGAAGTACCGTTTGCCTGTGATGATATTGGGCGATGGTATGCTCGGTCAAATTATGGAAGCCGTTTCACTTCCACCAATGCGTGATTTGAACACAATTCCAAAGAAAAAATGGGCAACGACAGGCGAAGGCTTTGGTGATACACGCCGAATTATAAATTCACTTTACATAGTACCTGATGAACTTGAGGCAATGAACATAAAGCTTCAAAATATTTACGATTCTATGGCTGTGAATGAGACTTTAGTCGAGGAATATCTTGTTGATGATGCAGACATAATATTGACAGCATACGGCACAGTTGGCAGAATTGCAAAAAGCGCCGTCGATATTTTGCGTGAACAGGGTGTGAAAGCGGGTCTTATTCGTCCTATCACTGTTTATCCATTCCCAACCGCTAGCTTCCAAAAGGCAGCTTCGGGCAAAGCAAAAGAATTTTTAGCGATTGAACTTTCAATGGGTCAATATATTGAGGATGTCAAGCTCTCAGTAGAGGGCAAAAAACCAGTCAGGTTCTTTGGCAGGTCGGGTGGAAATATTATGTCACCTGAAGACATCGTCGCATTTGTGACAAAGGAGAATAAGTGATATGAGTATAGTATTTGAAAAGACATCATTTTTGACAGATACCTCAATGCACTATTGCCCGGGTTGCACACACGGAATTGCACATAGACTTGTCGCAGAAGCTCTAGAAGAACTTGGCGTCAAAGGACATGTGGTCGGAGTTGCGCCAGTTGGTTGCGCAGTTTTTGCTTACAATTATTTCAACTGTGATATGCAACAAGCCGCACACGGCAGAGCGCCAGCGGTGGCAACAGGTATCAAGCTTACAGACCCTGACAATATTGTTTTCGCTTATCAAGGCGATGGCGACCTTGCCAGTATAGGTATCGCAGAAATCATTCACGCTGCAACACGAGGAACAAATATTACGGTAATTTTTATTAACAATGCGATTTACGGAATGACAGGCGGTCAAATGGCGCCTACAACATTGATTGGTCAAAAAGCAACCACATGTGTTTATGGCAGAAATGCTGAGACAAACGGCAATCCAATCAAAGTTTGCGAATTGCTTGCAACTTTGACAGGTCCTTCATATATCGAAAGAGTTTCTCTTGGTGATGTAAAGAGCGTGAAACAAGCCAAAAAAGCAGTGCTCAAGGCATTCCAAAACCAAATAGACGGAAAAGGTTTCTCGTTTGTCGAGATGCTTTCTTCTTGCCCGACAAACTGGCATATGACTCCAACTCAGGCGACATCGTTTGTATCAAATGAAATGCAAAATATGTTTCCTCTCGGCGTGTTCAAGGAGGTAGAATAATATGGAAAAACTTATAGTTGCAGGTTTTGGCGGTCAAGGCGTTTTGAGTTTGGGACAAATGATTGCATATGCGGCAATGTATGAAGACAAAGCGGTCACTTGGCTTCCTTCATATGGTCCGGAAATGCGCGGAGGTACAGCAAATTGTTCAGTTATTGTTGACGATGTGTCTGTTGCCTCACCAATTATTGCAAACCCAGACTGTCTTATAGCTATGAACAAACCGAGTCTTGACAAGTTCGTCGACAAAGTCAAAAAAGGCGGGCTGATTTTGGTCAACAGTTCACTCATAAGCGACAAAGTTGCGCGTGATGATGTGACAATAATATATATTGATGCAAATGAAATTGCACACAAAATTGGCAATGATAAGGCATCAAATCTTGTAGTGCTTGGAGTTTATATCAAAGCTTCGGGATTGTTTGAAAAAGATGTTATGCTGTCAACAATTGCAAAGGTTTTTGCAGCAAAGCCGAAATTCATTCCTTCAAATCAAGCTGCATTTCTTGCAGGCTATGAAATGTAATAATTGATTTTGATGAATTGAAAATTTACAAAGAATTGAAGTACAATAAATGGCGGTGAGCTTTCGCCGCCATTTATTGTACTCAAATTAAATAATTAAAATTCTAACAGTATGGGTTTAATACTCGAATAGGTAAATTAAATTTTAACAGCAAGATTTAATATCCAAATAGTATAACTAAATATACAAAAGTATGGTTTGTATTAAAAAAGGATATCAAATTTGAGTTTGTTGGGCATATTCGAAAAAATTGAATATTTTCTAATCACAATAAGTTGAGTTAGCTGTAAAAAAACAACCCCGATAAGTGCGCCCATAGTGTTTAGAACTAAATCATCAAGGTCGGTCACACGATAAGGCAATAAAAGCTGAGTGCTCTCAAAAAATACGCTTAATGCTATTGAAAATAGAATAGCCAAAATTGGAGAAATATTGAGCATAGCATTGTCAAAATTGAATTTATTTTTTTTCTTCGACCAAAACTGCATTGAAAAATGTAAATAAGAAAGAATGCTTACGGGTACAAACATAACAACATTGAAAGCATAATTCAAAATTGTTATCGAGTTTAATTTCGGACTGAAAAATAAAGTGCCGAGAGATATTTCGTTTTTGATGTAAGACACATTATTGATAGGAACAAAAACCAAAATTGCACAGGTCAAAACTGTGCAAAAGAAAAGAAAATCTATGTTTTTCAAATGAAAAAACCTACTCACTTTGATAGTGTATGCAGGTTTTCATTTTTTTATTATGGTCATATTCTCGACATGTGCAGAATGCACTTTAAAAAATCATTTTTGTGGTTGTTTCATAAATGACTATTTCTAATGAACAAAAAGAAAAGTATTTAGCAATAAACAATTCAAAAGATTTCTAATGCATATCGATTATGATTATGATAAACGGTTGATAGCGTCTGCAAGACGCTTTACATCATCATTTAATCCGCCTATAACAATTTTGTCAGTGGGTTTCAGTTTCGCGTCGCCAGTCGGCATTGATACGGCATTGTCTTCACCAACTATTATAAGAATATTGACATGGAATTTCGCTGGAATTTTCAAAGCGGCGAGTGTTTTATCTATCCATTGCTTTGGAATTCCGAATTCGGCAATGCTATAACCGTCTGCAAACTCCATAAGGTCATTTAGCTGTGGGTTTGTGAGCTTTGAAGCGGCTTTCTGTGCGCTGTCAGCCTCAGGAATGATAACGTCATCAACTCCAACTTTTTCGAGTATTCTCGCGTGTTTGGAGTCGCGGGCTTTTGCCACAATATGAGCGCAACCTAATTCTTTGCATATAAAAGAGCATATGATTGAAGCTTGCAAATCATCTCCGATGGCGATTATCACGGTGTCAAAGCTTGATATTGCAAGTTGTCGCAAAACAGTTTCTTCTGTGACGTCTGCAACAGCCGTATGCGTTGCGAATTCAACAATTTCAGCCGTCCGTTCCTCGTCTATATCAACGGCAAGGACTTCGCAACCGCTCAAGAAAAGAGCTTTGGCGATTTCAAAACCGAATCTGCCAAGACCTAATACTGCGAATTGAGTTTGTTTTTTGTTTGAGTTTGTTTTCACTTTGCACCTCTAAATTCCGTTTTTTGGAATGTGTGTTTCGTAGTTTTCGCATTTAAGAGCGAAATTTATACATTCTTGCAAAGCAAGAGTGCTACATATTTATGTTTGCTTCAGGATATTTTATTTTTGGTTGACGCGCATTTATGTTGCCTTGTGTCAGTGCCATAAAGAACGTCAACGTGCCGATACGACCGACAAACATATTGAAAATTATAATAAATTTTCCGACAACGCTCAGACCTATAGTAACATTCATCGATAATCCAACAGTGGCGTAGGCACTTACGAGTTCGAAAAGTAGTTGCTCATTTGTGAAGACAATCCCATCTGATGCAGTGAGTCCAATATAGCTCATTAATATAACACAGAATGCCAACATAAGCATTGTTGTAGCTTTTTTTATTGTCATTGCGCCGAATCTATGCATATCGAAAATAACGGCTTTTCTGTCTTTCATTGTTGGTATGACTGCGGCAATCAGAATGAAGAAGGTAACAGTTTTCAAACCGCCACCAGTTGAGCCTGGACTTGCGCCTATAAACATAAGAATAATTGAGGTCGGAAGTGATGGGCTGGCAAGATCTGCATTTGAAATGGCCGAAAAACCGGCAGTACGGGTTGTTGTTGATTGGAAGAAAGCATTAAGAAATTTTTCTCCTACGCTCATATTGCCCATTGTTGCTGGATTGTTCCACTCCGCCAACAAAAAGATAACCATACCGGACACAATCAAAATCAGAGTCATTGGCAAAACTATTTTTGATTGGAGCTGAAATTTTCTCCATTTGTGTTGCTTCAATATGTCAATTACAACAATAAAACCAAGTCCGCCTACAATTATTAGTGAAGCAAGAGTCAAAAGTATAAACGGGTCGGTAGCAAACAGCTGCATACTGACTCCTGTTGTGCTTACAATATCAAAACCTGCATTGCAGAACGCCGATATGCTGTGAAAAATACCATACCAAATCGAAGTGCCTATAGGGAAGTATCGGGAAAACGCAATTGACAACAAGACTGCACCTATAAATTCAGCAACAAAAACAACTTTCAAAAGAGCAACAATAAGTTTGCCGAAGTCCTGGAAGTTGACTTGCTGAAAATCGCTTTTCAAAGTCATGCGGTTATAAAGTGTGAAACGTTTGCCAATAAGCAAATATAGAGCGGAAGAAATGGTCATAAGCCCAAGCCCGCCTGTTTGTATCAAAACAAGAATAATGATGTGACCAAAGGTAGTAAAGGAAGTTGCAGTAATATTGATTGTTAGTCCTGTCACACACAGTGCGGAAGTTGCAGTAAACAAAGCATCTGTAAAGTTTAGAGACTGTCCGTTTGAATTTGCAATCGGGGTCATCAATAAAAGGGCGCCGATTAAAATTATACTCAAAAAGCCGAGCAGAACAATTCGTGGTGCAGATAGGCTCTTTTTGAGAGCGATTTTGAATCTTTTTGCATTCAATATATTTCGCATTTGTTTATAAATCTTCCAATTTATTTTCACATTATATCACACAGATATATCATATGCAACTAAATTGACAATCGATAAGTTTTGCTGTTTGCTATTGATATATTATTAATTATATTGTATAATATAGATTGTGTTTGACTTCGATAAAATATGAAATAATGCGATGCAAGTTAAATAAATTTTGATTTTTGAATATTAAATGCTAAAACGATAATTTTTGAACACTAAGGTGAATATGATACGCGAAATGACTGAAAACGATAAAACTATGTACTTTGAAATGGCTGACAAATTTTATCATTCTCCCGCAGTTTCTCATTCAGTTCCAAAAATGTGTTTTCAGGCGAATTTTACTGAAATGATTGGCGCAAAAAATTATCTTGAAGGTTACATAATTGAAGAAGGCAACGAAGTGGTTGGATTCGCCGTTGTCGCAAAAACATTTGCTTCTGAAGTTGGCGGATTATGTGTTTGGGTTGAAGATATTTATGTGAAACCAGAATTCCGCGGGCAAGGACTTGGAAGAGAGTTTTTTAATTTTTTGCAAAAGAAATATCTTTGGACTGCAAAACGATTGCGTTTGGAGGTTAGCTCGGAGAATTCAAGAGCAATAACTCTTTACAAACGACTTGGTTTTTCTGAGATACCTTATAAGCAGCTATTTAAGGATTTATAAAAACAAAAATAGAATAGTTTGTGTTGCCACACAAATATACTCTAATATATAAACTAGAGCAATCAAAAAACTGCTTGATGTGAACTGAACCTCAAAAAAAATATTTGGTATCAACAAAAGCAATGATATAACAGTTTTGACATAAATTAGAGTACATCAAATCGGTTTGTAAGAACATAATTCAAATAATTTGAATTGCCTTCAATTTGATATAAGCTTGCAGAAATAATGAATATTATTGTTTTGAAAAAACTTGATTTTGTGGGAATACAATGAAAAAAATTTATTTTGATAATGAATAAAGGTGGGTTGAAATGAGTATTGACAGGAGCTTGAACATTAGGATTGACAAATACGATGTCAAACAAATTGCTGAAGGAATCTACAAAATCAACGAGTACAACTTGACAACTATGTTTGTGATTGTTGGAAGTAAACGCGCATTAGCAATCGATTGCGGTACAGGTGTTGGAGATTATAAAGCAGTCATTGAAGGAATAACCAAATTGCCTTATGACCTTGCCATAACACACGCGCATGTTGACCATATCGGTGGACGCGGACAGTTTGAAAAGATGTATCTTTCAAAAACCGACTCCGCACTAATAAAAGATGTCACAGTATCGGCAAGAAAGGGCTACATTAGTGTTATGAAATACTTGATGATGTTCAAAGTCGTAAGATGGAAAGACGCAAAATGCGAAAGGGTTCAGAAAGAACCCGAAATTGAATTTATAAAAGAGGGCGATGTGTTTGATTTGGGTGGAAAAACAATAAAAGTTTTTGAGACTCCTGCTCATACCCAAGGCTCGCTTTCATATTTGGCAGTGGAGGATAAAATATTATTTAGCGGAGATATTCTAAACCCAAACAATCTTATGTTCTTGAAAGGAGCATCCACAATAGAAGAAATGCGGGATTCACTCATCCGAGTCCGCAATATGGATAAATATGACACAATGTGGGCATCGCATCTGAGTGAACCGCTGTCAAGAGAAACTATTGATAATGGCGTGAAATGTGCAGAAAAACTTTCAAGAAGACACAATTTTTTGCCGTTGATATTTATTGGAAAACATAAAGATTTTTCGATTATACATCTCACAAGCAAATACCGCAAAAAGAAAGTA
>JAQUST010000002.1:0-9537 GCA_028710495.1 Clostridia bacterium | reverse complement strand
AAGCATTTTAGAAAAGTGATGCAGTGAGGAATATTGTACTCATAATTGATGCGATAAGTGAAACGACAGTAATTTGTGTGTTGATTGACGGACCTGCAGTATCTTTGAACGGATCGCCAACTGTGTCACCAATAACTGCAGCTTTGTGCGCATCACTACCTTTTCCGCCCTCGTGTCCTGATTCGACATATTTCTTTGAGTTGTCCCAAAGACCGCCCGAATTTGACATAAACAGAGCGAGAAGAAGACCAGACACAATGTTGCCGAGCAAAAAGCCGCCTATTGCAACAACGCCCCCAATAAAGCCAACAACCAATGTTGCAACAATCGCAAATAATCCTGCAGGAATGAGTTCTTTCAATGCGCCCTTAGTTGCGATAGTTATACATTTGTCGTATTCAGGCACAACGCCTTCCTTACCTTCTTTCAATCCTGGGATTTCATCAAATTGGCGGTGGATTTCGCCGACCATTCTTTGCGCATTTCTATCAACACCGAGCATAAGAAGTGCCGAGAAAACAGCTGGTATTGCTGCGCCGACCAAAATTCCGAAGAATACAATAGGATTCATAATATCAAAACCTGCAAGATAGTTTGCGCCTCTGCCTAAAGCTTCTGCAGCTGTGTTTACTTCTGCACGGAAAGCTCCTAGCAATGCGATAACTGTGAGTCCTGCGGCACTGATTGCAAAGCCCTTTGTTATAGCTTTAACCGTGTTCCCCGCGCTGTCAAGTTCATCAGTTATTTGTAGGGCTTTTTCTCCCAAGTCGCCCATTTCAACAAGACCACGGGCATTGTCAACGATAGGACCGTAAGCATCGTTTGCAACAATCATTCCAACTATTGAAAGCATACCAACTGCGGCCATAGAAATTCCGAACATTCCAAAATCTACCCCAAGTCCTGATGTAGCTCCGATAGGTTCGCAAATTTTGTATGCGGTAAGCGCAGAAACAGCAATACCTATCATAGCGGGAAGAACGCTCAAAAAGCCGTAAGAAATTCCTGATAATATTGTGAAAGCAGGACCTGTTTTTGATGCGTGGGCAACTTTTCGAACTGGACTTCTTCTGTCATCAGTGAAGTAGTCAGTGGTAAGTCCAATCAAAACGCCGACAATCAAACCAATCATACTAGCTCCCCATATTCTCCAGCATGGCTCAACATTGAAAAATAATGCAGTTGCACCAGCTGTCAGCAACGCAAAAATTGCGGTTGTAACATAGGTAGAGCTGTTTAGTGCGGTAGTTGGATTTCCGTTTTTCCCAATTCGCGCGGTTGCAACGCCAATAATTGAAGCGAGAAGCCCTATTGACGCATACACAAACACCATTGAGGTAAACACGCCGTTGGTGGCTATATCGAGAACTGATGCCATAACAAGCGCCGCTGCCATTGATGCGACATTGCTGTCGAATAAATCAGCACCCATTCCTGCAACATCACCAACATTGTCGCCAACATTGTCTGCTATAACTGCAGGGTTACGAGGGTCGTCCTCAGGAATTCCAAGTTCTACTTTTCCGACAAGGTCAGCAGAAACATCTGCGGTTTTTGTAAAGATACCGCCTCCAGCTTTTGCAAACAATGCCAATGAACTTGCGCCGAATGAAAAACCGAGAAGCATAGTTGCGTCCATAAAAATCCAGAATATAGCAGCAACACCCAAAAGGCTTGAACCAACGACAGCCATGCCCATAACTGCGCCGCCTCTAAATCCTGCCATAAATGAGGGCTGAATTCCTTTTTGAGCAGCTTCGGCAGCCTTTTTGTTTGCAATGGTTGCGATTTGTATTCCAATTTTTCCTGCCAGACAGGAAAATACTGTGCCTGCGATATAGGATAGCATCATATAAACATTTGTTAATGGTGAGCCTTTCCATATCGGCATTGGCAAAAACAGTAGTATCAAAACCGCTGCAACTGATGCAAAAATAGCGAGTACAAGATATTCTTTTTTCAAAAAGGTGTTTGCACCTTTTCTTATGTACTCAGCAATAACTGCAATTTTTGGATTTGATGAGGGCCTCTTTTTTACCCACATAAACAGCCAAGCTGCAAAACCGAAAGATAGAACGGCAATGCAAATGGCAATGGTCAAAGCAATTTGTAATATTGTCATAAAAGCCTCCTTATATATTAACTAAATTATAACACTTTGATTTTCTTTGTAAATACCCAAAAAAAAGTATAAAACTGATTGCGTTATATTATATTTGTCTTTTTTGTGTATGTTGTCATATATTGTTTATTTTGTATAAAGGAACTAAGATATATTTTTTAAAACTACAATGATATCTAAAAAGACATAGTAAAATAAATAAAGTAATACCACAAATAAAACAAAAAGAGAGCCATTGGCTCTCTTTATAAAATTTAAACATAAATTACTTATTTTGTAACAGTCAATCCTGCTGTGTTGGTCGTGTGATTTTGAGATTCTTCCAACTCTCTCAGGTCAGCCTCTCTTTCTTTTTGTTCGGCTTCTTTTTCCTTTTGCTCTGATTTTGTTTCAATTTTATAGACGAGTTTTTCGATGAAATTAAATTTACCTTTTATTTTTTCAGCAATAAATACCGCGTTCATAAAGAAGTTTAACGCGAAAATACCGATAATCAACATGGCGGCAAACATATCTAGAGATACATATTGAGGCATACCGAACATATCAGGGAAATTGAATGTTTGCGTTCGCATAAAGAAAAGAGAAGTGAAGAGCGCAAGCATTAAAACATAAAGAGGGAGTCTAACCTTATTGAATTTCCAACAGACTTTGCCAAGATACAAGAAACTTGCAAATGCTGTCATCAAGTAGAACATTGAGTTAAGGTCAGATGCTGAGAATGGATGAACTTTTGAAGCAATAACAACACCCATAACACTAATAACAACAGTCAGAGCACCGGGAAGAGCATTTGTCAAAACATTAGTAATAAAGCTTCCTTTTATCCTATCGTGATTTGGTTCAAGAGCAAGCAAGAACGATGGAATGCCAATAGTTACTGCACCTATTATTGTCATATCGTTTGGCTCATATGGCAGCTGTTCTGCAATGACTGAGAAAATGAGCGCCAATATAAAGTTGAAAATAGTTTTCACCAAATAGAGTGCAGCAGAACGCTCAAGATTGTTGATTGAGCGTCTTCCTTCTGCGACTATGTGCGGCATCGAAGCAAAGTTATTATCTAACAAAACAAGTGAAGACACATTTTTTGCGGCATCACTTCCCGAAGCCATAGCGATTGAACAGTCGGATTCTTTGAGAGCAAGAACGTCATTGACGCCATCTCCTGTCATTGCGACTGTATGACCATTGGCTTTGAGAGCCTTGACAAGCAAAAGTTTTTGGTCGGGTGTCACACGCCCAAAAATTGTGTATTTTTCCGCTGCTGCCGTGATTTCCTCATCGGTTGATAATGTTGAAAGGTCAATATAATTGTCAGCGCCCAAAAGTCCTGCACGCTTTGCTACGCACTTGACTGTGACAGGATTGTCGCCTGAAATTATTTTTATATTGACTCCTTGTTCATGGAAGTAACGCAGAGTTTCCGGAGCTTCTGCTCTAATTTTGTCTGTTATCAGAATATATCCCAAAAATTTCATATTCTGTGACAAGGATTTTTCGCTTATTGACCTGTCAATGCTGGCAAGTACAAGAACTCGATTCCCTTCTTCGGCGTAAGCAGTTATATCACGCTCTTGCTTTTGTGTCATTTTTTTCAATACAAATTCAGGTGCGCCAAGAACATAACTGATTGAACCATAGACGGCGCCGCTCCATTTTCTTGCAGATGAGAATGGGATGATTTTGTCAGCTGTTCTGCTTGCTTTGAGTTCTTTCACATAATTTTTTATTGCAAGAGAAGTAGCATTGTCATCATCTATTGATGAAGTCAGATTTTTCAAAATTTGATTGAAGTATTCTTCGTCGATATTGACAGGAATGGTTTTTGTAACTTCCATAGAGCCTTCAGTTATAGTACCTGTTTTGTCAAGGCATAGCACATCCACTCGCGCAAGCGTTTCAACGCAGTATAAGTCTTGCGCGAGGGTATTGTGCGCAGACAATCTTATTACGCTGATTGCAAAAACCGTTGAAGTCAACGCGACAAGACCCGATGGAATCATTCCGATAAGAGAACCGACAGTTTTAATAATAATTTGTGACAACCTCTCATCGTTGGTAATATGCATAAGTTCGATAAGATTTGGCGAAAGAAGTGATTCATACGCAACATCAACGTGAACGAAATATTTCATGCAAAACAGTAAAACGCCAAGCGGAATAATAACGATTGCCATAAATTTCACAATTTTATTGAGAGAACGAAGAATTTCTGATGAAGGTCTTTTCAAGTATTTTGCTCCGACTGAGATTTTGGTAGCATAGTTATCCAGACCAATACGGATAACCCTTGACAATGCCTTGCCGGATATGACATAGCTTCCCGACATCACTTCGTCTCCGACATTTTTAATAATTGGGTCAGGTTCACCTGTGATAAGTGATTCATTGACTTCTATGCTGCCTTCAATAACAACAGCATCGGCGCAAATTTGACAGCCCGATGAAAGAAGCAACACATCATCAAGAACGATGTCACAAAGAGAAATATCGGTTTTTTCACCATCACGCAAAGCCGTACACTTTGGTGCAGAAATAAGTGAAAGCTTGTCCATAGTTTTCTTTGCACGCAATTCTTGAGTAATACCAATGACCATGTTGAATACAACAAGAAAGATAAAACCGAATTGCATATAGCCGTTTATATTTTGTGGAATAACAAAAATAAGCAGTAAGGCGAGCACGACAAATAAAATATTAAAAAATGTAAAAATATTTGTGCGAAGAATTTGACCTACGGTTTTTGTTTTGATATTTTGATCGCCGTTCACTTTGCCATCGGCTATTCTTTGTTCAACTTCGTCAAAAGTAAGACCCTTTGGTTTTTCAATCGTATCAGCGATTTTATTCTTTGATTTTTTTGTTGCTAATTTTGCTTTGATATTTAAGCCGCTTTTTTCTATTTTTCCATTTTTATTTAATTCAGGCTCAGAAGAACCCAACGCTTGTGGCTTTACAATGGTTTTTGAATTAGCAGTCTTTTTTTGAGTAGCTGTATTTGGGGCAGATGTTATACTTTGAACAGCAACTTCTTTTGGAACTGCAACTTCTTTTGGAACTGCAACTTCTTTTGCAACCGCAACCCTTTGAGCGACAGCTTTTTCTTTTGGCGCAGGTGACTTTTGTGTGGTTGAAGCTTTTTTAGTTGTTGTTTTTGAATTTATATTTTGGTTGCTGTCCGTTATTATAGCCGTTGATTTTTTCTCGATTGGTTTTTTGTTTGTAGTCACAGAAGTCAAACCGCGTGGTTTTTGACTTGCAACAGGAGATTTTACCTTTGCTTTTTGTACCGAGGTAGTATTTGGAATTTTCAAGTCGCTATTTGCCTTTGATTCAACTGATTTATTTTTAATCTCAGTTTGAGTCGACTTCTGGGGCTTTTCAGCGACATCTGTATTTTTAGATTTTGTCTTTTGCGTTTCCATTATGTTGAGGCTACCCCTTTTTATTGTAAATAATATAAAATAATATCATATTACTTATTATAAAGCAAACAATTATAGGTTATTTCATATTTGGTATGGTAAAATAACGATATAATAATACTAAAAAATTAAAACGAGCAGTTAGAAAATTTCGAAGTGACAGAAAATTAAATTTAAGTGAGAGTCTTGAAGATATACTCTAAGAAGCCGAGAATTTTTTTGAGAGACAAATCGAAAATAAATATTTAAAATCTATTTTGAAATTGTTGACGATTATGGTTTGTGTATTAAATCTGCCGGCATTGAGAGAAACGAAAAGTATCTTAAGGAATAGCAGTTTATCAAGTAGCATACCTTATTGCGAGGTGCGCTATGAAAAAGTTTATTTTGATTGTTGCCGTAATTGCTATTACAATTTTGCCATTGACCTTATACGGATGCAATAATGAAGTGCTAAGTGATATTCCCGATAATGTCAGCTATGTTGAAGCTGAAGTTTATTGGGGACAATCCGACAGTTTTTTTATTGAAGTGACGCGAGGCAAACGCGAAGTACCGCTGAACGCAAACGGAAAATCACAGAATGTCGCTCAATTTTTTGAAGTTCAAATCACCCCGTCAAAAGCAATGGATATTGAATTGTGCCATATTGCTGTGAGTGGAGATAAAGGACAGATTGAGGGCGATGCAGAAATCAGCTTAACCGACAATGAGTTCGTTTTCACTACGCAGGAGAATGTGGAAATCGGTTCTGCAGTTTCTATAATAGTCACTTTTGGCGATAAGCAGGAAACGGCGGAACTTGTTGATATGCTCTTGGGTAATTTAGATTGGAAAGCAGTGCTCGAAATTGCAAAAACAGAATTTAATGAAAGACTTGAAGCTGACACAACAAATTCTTCACGTGAGATTTTTGTCAAACTCGCCCGTGACCGTCGCGCTCTTGGCGGAGATTGTTTTTGGTATGTATGCTATATTGGCGAAAAAAGCGACTTTTGGTCACTTCTCATCGATGTTAAAGACGGAACAATAATTGCTAGGAAATAAAATATAAAAAAATGTACATAATAGTTTTAACAGAAAATAATTCTGGAAAAATTATAAGGAGAAAATTATGAACGATAAAACAAACGGATCAACAAAAGATATGGCAAAAGTTGCATTTTATACGATAGTAATAGTTGCAGCGCTCATGTTGGTTTCATTGATTTTGGACATGATGGGTTTACAAGCCGGACTTGTTGGCTGGTTGCAAGCTGTTGGCGCACTTATTTTATTTGTCATTAGTGCAATAGTAGGTTGGCAATATTGCAGACAACGCAATTGGTTTGTACAACTGATTTTTTTCATCAGTGTGGCGGCGATTTTGGTTTCAATACTTTTACCAAGAATTATTTAAGTGCAAACCACTAAATGTAGTGTGAATTATGCCAATAAAACACTACAAAATTAGTAAATGCCCTAGAAATGGGGCATTTATTAAATTTTTTTTTCATATTTAGCGAGAAATTTCAAAATATGTATTGCAAAGTTTTTTAGCTATGCTATAATGTGCCTATAGAACCTTAGGAGGTAAATTATGAACAAAGGTGAATTTATTAAAGCAGTTGCAGAAAAATCAGATCTTTCTCTCAAAGACGCAGGAGTGGCTTTTGAAGCTATTTCAAATGTTGTCGCAGATGCTCTCAAGAAGGGTGAGAAGATTCAAATCGCAGGATTTGGCACATTCGAACTCAGAGACAAAGCAGAACGCGATGGTATCAACCCCGCCACAGGAGAAAAGGTCAAAATTGCAGCTTGCAAGGCACCAGCTCTCAAGTTTGGTAAAGCCTATAAAGAAATCTTCAACTAAGATTTTTAGAAAAAGACAGTCACCATTTGGTGGCTGTTTTTTTATTCAAAAAAAATGCAAACAAAATTGAACTAGGTCATAAATTTTGACTAAAATCAATTAACAAATACTGTTCGGAATTGTAAAAACTTGTTATTTACAAAAAGCGCGAATTTTGTTATAATATTACTTATGAAAACTTTAAGACAATCTATGTTGGAATATGCAACAAAATATAAAGAATTTGCATCAGATGAATCATGCTTTGCAGTTAGACTTGATGAGCGCACATTTATGCTCGCGCCTATATCTACTGACAAAGAAGTAACGAATGAAGATATCACTTTAGTTGTTATGGATGACTTCGATATCGCAGGGAATCTTCGCGATAAAGCGGTTTTTTTCTATGATTTATTTCTGAAACGCAAAGATATTTGGACAGCGGGTCTGTTCAAAGCAAAGTATTCGTTTGAGCTTTGTCAAGCAGGAAAGACAATTCCCGCAATTTTGGACGATATGGCTCAGATTATCGGTTCAAAAATTGAGACAGTTGACAAGCTCGAAATATCATCTGTTCTTCATGCAATGAACGGCGGAAACGCATGTCAAGTGCGTGATATAGGTATGTTGGTTGCAGAACGCTCACTCGATGAACTATTTACAGGTGTAAAAGTACTCGAAAAAAGTGCTGAATGCTATATCAAGGCAAAGACGATTGGTGGAGGAAAGCATGTAGGAAGACTTCTCCGACGAGTTGAGCATGCCGTGTTTAAGGGAGCATACTCAATCCAAAATCAAAAAGCTCAACGCGCACTTGAAGGTATCAGCACGTTTATCGAGGATCAAAAAAGAATTCATCCAAAAAGCAAAGAGACAGTCGATAATATCGAAAAACGCGAATTATTGCTAAATATTTTGCAGCGAATGACAAGAGACGGTTTTGTGCAGGGTACTTGGGGAAATGTTTCAGTACGACTCGATGAAAATATGATTTTGTGTAGCCCAAAAGGTATTGGATACAATGTTTTGCGCCCTCAGGATATGGTGGTTATAAATTCATTCGCTCGTGAAAGCAAGGGCAATATTTCTGCTACCAGCGAAAAAGGAATACACTCAAAAATATTAAGCAATTTCCCGCAGTTCAATGCAGTTATTCACGCACATCCGACTTATGCAAGCATATTGGCGTCGGCACATAAAGACTTGATTATTGTTGATGAAAAAGACAAGGTGCTCTTAGGTGACATAGTTAAGGTATCAAAATATGCTTTGCCAAGCACAAAAGCGCTTACAAAGCAAACTATGTTGGCACTCGGAAATGGCAGAGCAGCTTTTATGGCAAATCACGGTGTCGTTGTGGCGGGCGAAGATATGGATACGGCATACCAAGCATTAACAAGGCTTGAAGAACTTTGCAAGGCAATGTTTTAGATAATTATTGCTTTTGTCATCTTGATATTTTGATGCAACGCAATACGGATATATCGATTTGATGTTTTAATGAATGGCAATAATCGCACTGCATATGTATCAATTTGATATGTTGGTGCAACGCATTACGGAAGTATCAACTGATACTTTGGTAAAATATAAATTTTTTTTAGTTGATATTTTAATGAATGACATTATTTCGGTAGATGTTTTAAGTAATAACATTATAGATGTTTTGAGTAATGACATTATAAAATAATTAAATAGCACAAAATATATTTTGTAGAGATACAAAATTTGTAGATATACAAAAAAATAGTTCGACGCTCGTGGCAAAATGAATGCTCTTGAGGAGGCAAACAAATGAATATTGATTTCGAAAAACTTATAAATGAGGCACTCGAAGCAAGAAAAAATTCTTATGTTCCGTACTCAAATTTTAGGGTTGGAGCTGCTTTGCTGACAAAAGAGGGGAAAATTTACAGGGGTTGCAATATTGAAAATGCGTCATACACACCAACCAACTGCGCCGAAAGAACTGCATTTTTCAAAGCAGTCAGCGAAGGCGAGCACGATTTTGTAGCAATAGCAGTCGTGGGAGGAAACAACAAAAAGGGTGAATATTGCGCGCCATGCGGAGTTTGCCGTCAGGTTATGCTTGAATTCTGTCAACCGGATTTCAAGGTCGTTTTTGCAAATGCTCCCGATGACTATGAAGTTCACGA
>JAQUST010000015.1 GCA_028710495.1 Clostridia bacterium | reverse complement strand
TTGGTTTTTAATCTATCCATATTGGAATGTAAATCTTAAAACCACATTCTTTGCAAGTGTTGAATCCGTCGTTTTTAATCTATCCATATTGGAATGTAAATCGTTGATTCAGCTCTCTACAAATAGCAGAATAAGCGCGTTTTTAATCTATCCATATTGGAATGTAAATCCAAACAATGAAAGCAATACTAGCAACCACATTCGTTTTTAATCTATCCATATTGGAATGTAAATCTTATTGATGTCATTTTGATATCATAATAAGAAACAGTTTTTAATCTATCCATATTAAAAGAGCAAAAATAAAAACCGCTAAGCACCTTTTGTTATAAAGTATTAGCGGTTTTTGTTTTGTGGTGGAGAGGGGTGGATTCGAACCACCGAAGTCACTGACAACAGATTTACAGTCTGCTCCCTTTGGCCACTCGGGAACCTCTCCATATGGAGCTGGTGAACGGAATTGAACCATCAACCTGCTGATTACAAATCAGCTGCTCTGCCGATTGAGCTACACCAGCATATTAAATTGTGAATTTAGCTTGCCTTAAATGGCGAGTGTCAGATGATAGTGTCATTTGCTGAGGTCGATAGCCTCTGTCGATTGAGCTACAACATCATATAAACTACGAACCTAGCGCAACCTCGAGATGCAAGCGTCTAATGCCGTTTCTATAATGAATAGAGCAATAGGCGAATGTCGATTGAGCCACACCAACTTATTTATGTTAACATTTCGCGTCGTTTGAGGCAAAAACATTATGCACAAATGAGCTTATTGGTGCCCCGGGGCGGACTTGAACCACCGACACAGGGATTTTCAGTCCCTTGCTCTACCAACTGAGCTACCGGGGCAAGATTGCATAATAAAATGCAATTTGTCTCATTTTTGTTTATGGCAGCGAGCGAAACTCGCTGCCATAAGTTTTGGCGATCCGGAAGGGACTCGAACCCTCGACCTCCAGCGTGACAGGCTGGCGTACTAACCAACTGTACTACCGGACCACAGTAGTGAAGCGAAACTTGTTTGGTGGGCCTTCACGGACTCGAACCGCGGACCAATCGGTTATGAGCCGACCGCTCTAACCAACTGAGCTAAAGGCCCGAATTGCAAGGAGTTTCACTTCATTATTAAGGTACAAATATTATATCACATATCTTGTTGTAAGTATACTTACATTTTGATTTTTTTTGGAATTGAAACACAAAGTTTCATTGTTACTAGTGTAGGTTCTCAGAAGTAAAAATTCATTCGAATTTTATGTTTTTTCAAACTATCTGAAGTGTAGTATTCACTATTATATTTCCGACCAATGAAATGAGAGCATTTCGGTAAAAAATATTGGTCGGGGTGAGAGGATTCGAACCTCCGGCCCCATGGTCCCAAACCATGTGCGCTACCAAACTGCGCTACACCCCGTTACTTAGTCTACATACGACATCCGTATTGACGCGTTGCTTTGGCAATCGTGATACAGGTTTCGCCTTATCGCTCAAAGCGACTTATAAAATATACAACATAACGAAATTATTGTCAACAATTTTTGTGAGCTGTTTCTAAAAAATTTATAACATTTTTCGATTAATTACATCTTAATTTTCTAAAACAATTGAAAATTCGCACTCTTGTGTGCCTTATGCTGATTTAGAGGTGCTTATGACGGTCGACTACGAACAATTAGGAGATGTCTTGTATGCCCGTTTGTCGGGCGAATTGGATGAACATACGGCAAGCAGTGTTCGCGCTTCATTGGATAATCTAATTGAAGTGAAGCATTTTCGTTGTCTTGTTTTGGACTTCAAAGATGTTGATTTTATGGACAGTACAGGAGTTGGTATGGTTCTAGGTCGATTCAAAAAATTGAAGAAAAGCGGAAAGTCTCTTTTGTTAAAACGTCCAAACAGTCAAGTTCTAAAAGTGTTCAAGTCCTGCGGATTGTTGGAAATCTTAGAAACAGAAATTTAGGGGTGTGTATGGAGAATAAAATGAAACTGACAGTACCTGCGCTGTCACTTAATGAAAGTTTTGTGCGGAGCACAGTTGCCGCTTTTTGTGTATCATCATCGCCGACTCTTGAAGAAATAAATGATATAAAAACAGCCGTGAGTGAGGCTGTGACAAATTCAATAGTCCACGCATATGGTTCCGAAAAGGGAAATATTGAGATAGAAGCAATATTACTGTGCGATTGTGTTGATATTGTAATACGCGATTTCGGAAAGGGAATAGCAAATATTGATGAAGCAATGCAACCATTTTTCACAACTCGTGCCGATGACGAAAGAAGTGGAATGGGCTTTACGGTGATGCAGGCCTTTGTCGATGATGTGAAAGTGAAATCTGAAGTCGGAGTTGGCACAGCGGTAAGCTTACATAAACGATTTGAAGAGGTCAAATGCTAAGCCACGAAGACACCCTTGCGCTCATAAAACTTGCGCAGAACGGGGATGATGATGCAAAAGCGAAACTTATAGAAACCAATATGCCGCTCGTGAAATCCATTGCCAAACGCTTTTATGGTCGTCTTGAATTTGATGACCTAATGCAACTGGGCGCAATGGGTTTTGTCAAGGCAATAAATAATTTCGACCCCACATTTGAGGTCCGCTTTTCAACTTATGCAGTTCCAATGATTATGGGTGAGATAAAAAGATTTATTCGCGATGACGGCACTGTAAAAGTTTCGCGGGCGTTGAAAACTTTATCTTTCAAAATTTCGAGATATGTCGAAGATTTCAAAAACTCTAAGCTTAGAGAACCTAGTTTAGAAGAAATAGCTGCCGCACTAACTGTGGATGTTCACGATGTTGTATTTGCGCTTGATGCTTCGAAAATGGTGATTTCAATTTACGCTGAAAGCGAAGAAAATGGTGGAACGCTTATTGATAGGCTGATCACTGATAGTCACGAAAGCGATGAAACATTAAACAAAATATTGATGAAAGAAATCATAAATACGCTACCTGAACGAGAGAAAAAAATCATTATTTTGCGTTATTTTCGAGACAAAACGCAGAGTGAAGTTGCAAGAGAAATGGGAGTTTCACAAGTTCAAGTTTCAAGGCTTGAGGGTAAAATTCTTCAAAAACTTAAAGACGGAATTGCGTAGGCTTTAGCTTACGCATTTTTTTATTATTTTTTTTAATAACTTTTTATTCCGAAATCTAAAAGCAATTTTTTATAAATTCTAACATTATTCAAAGCTGATATGTACGATATGTCTAATTGTAAAACGACTAGCGTAATAGATTTTGAATTTTGAAAATTAAGGCATTTACAGCATAATACTAAGGAATGATGACATGTGCTGTTAGAGAACATTTTATATATTTTAAAATCTATAAGAGCTTCAAATAAGTATATATCCATAAACAAATTATCATAATAGATGTATGGATACAAATTTTCTTACAAATATTGATGACAAGGAAATCCTTTTCACTGATTATGACGAATTTATGGATGATGAGGACTGGTAGACTATGGAAAAAGAGAAATATCTTGAACTTGTGAAACAAACAATTCCAAAATCATCTCTATGGAAAACATTGTTGCCTGCATTTATTGTAGGCGGATTGATTTGCTGTGTAGGACAGGTTGTTTCTGATGTAACCAAATTGATTATTCCCGATATTGATAAACTTTCACTTGGATCTGTAACTTCAATAATAATGATTTTTCTGGGTTCATTTTTTACCGGACTCGGTCTTTATGATAAACTTGGTCATTATGCAGGAGGCGGCTCTATTATACCGATTACAGGTTTTGCAAATTCAATAGTTTCACCTGCAATGGAATACAATCGCGAAGGTGTGGTGTTCGGAATATGCGCGAAGATGTTTACTATTGCCGGTCCGATTATTGTGTTTGGAATAGTATCTTCAGTCTTAGTGGGAGTTGTGGGATTATTTTTGTAATTCAAAAAAGTTAGGATTTATTGATTATAAATATTCAAAAAATTTTGATTTGGGATTAAACACTATATGAGTTTAATTCGTGAAAACAAAACTATGAGTGAGTTTTATGGAAAAACAAAATTATAATCGAGTTTCCATCTTTGGTGAAGCAGGACTGTTACCGACCAAGTTTCATGGAAAAACAAAATTGTAATTGAGTTTAATGCGTAAAAACAAAACTATAACAAATATTAAACCTAAGTAAAAACATTTGAAGTTTATTCTGCTTAAGCAAAATACATTAAATAACTAAAATTCAATAATCAAGAAACAAAAGAAATAAGGTAACAAAAGCAACAAAAAAAAGGCAAGAAAGCAACAAGGCAAGAAAGCAACAAGGTAGCAAGGAAATATAATTTCAGCAAATAATAATACTTTGAAAATAGATAGGGTAAAAGATGCGACTAGGAAAAAGAAGTTTTGAATTTGAAAATTCAATCAATATTTTATCAGGTTATAGTATTGTCGGACCAAAAGAAGCTGAAGGAAACTTTGGTAAAGAGTTTGATATTGCGTTGACTGATGACCTGTGGGAAGAGAAAAGCTACGAAAAATGTGAATGCAAAATGCATAGGGAAGCAATAAAAGGCGCAATAAAGAAGGCGGGAATTGAAACGGAAAATGTTGATTTAATTTTGGCCGGCGATTTGCTTAATGAAATATCTGCTTCAAATTTTGCCGCCAGAGAATTTAATTGCTCATTTTTGGGGTTGTACAATGCCTGCTCAACATTTGGTGAAGCCATGATTATAGCTTCAATTTTTCTTAACAGTGGAAACTTTGAAACGATATCTTGTTCAACCAGCAGTCATTTTTCTTCTGCTGAGAGGCAGTATCGTTTTCCGCTTGAACTTGGAAATCAAAGAACACCAACGGCACAATGGACGGTTACTGGTGCGGGGTGTGCGGTTTTGTCAAGAAAATCTCGGGAAACTGTAAAAAGCAATGTTCTAGCAGTGAAAACAGAAAAAGTTGATGCTATAAATAGCTTTGAAGTCAGGGTTACGTCAGCGACTATTGGTAGAGTTATTGATATGGGCATTGAGGATGAGAGCAATATGGGCGCTGCTATGGCGCCAGCTGCGGCTGATACGTTGATAACACATTTCAAGGAGACAGGAAGAGCACCTTCGTATTATGATGCAATATTAACAGGAGATTTAGGATTGTATGGAAAAGAATTGTTAGCGTTTATCCTTAAAGATGAAGGAGTGACACTTCCTGATTATTATGAAGATTGTGGCGCTGTCTATTTCAAAGAAGAACAAAAATGCGTTCAGGGTGGTTCGGGAGCGGGATGTTCTTCAACAGCGTTTTGCTCGCATTTTCTAAACAAACTAATGAGGGGTGAATTAAAAAAAGTTTTGCTTGTCCCAACAGGAGCATTGTTAAACAAAGATACACCATTGCAAAAAGAGACAATTCCTTCAATAGCTCATGCTGTCGCGTTTGAATCATTTGAGATAAAGTAAGTTGAATAGTGGTAAATATTAGGAACTTAAGCTACAATTTGGTAAAAGTACTATATATAAACGCTAAAAGTGTAATACATTTAGAACATGGAGTGATAATGGAGATATTTTTGACTTATCTAAAAGTGTTTGCTGTGGGCGGTGCGATATGCATGCTCGGACAAATACTAATCAATAGAACTGAAATGACTTCTGCTAGAATTTTGGTTACCTTTTTATTGCTCGGTTTGGTTCTGGAAATCACTGGCGCTTTCAAATATATGGAAGAATTTGCAAAAGCCGGCGTGACGATACCGATTATGGGTTTTGGAGCATCGCTTGCAAGAGGAGCGTTGGCAGGCGTTCAAGAAGAAGGATTGCTTGGCGCTATCACTGGAGGTATGAAAGCGGTTTCCGGCGGTCTTACGAGTGCGATTTTCTTTGGCTTTATGTTCGCTATCATTTTCAAATCGAAAACTAAGAAAATATAATTGATTGTTTCTTGCATTCATTGCAAAGTTTTTGTGCATCAAAAATATTATCAAGTTGGTTTATATTTCGAATTTTCTATATTTTGAAATTTGAATTATGTTAACATTATTGAGTTATTAATTATGTCGAGAAATATAAAGATTTATTTATAATTACAATTAAGTTTTGAATAAAAAAATGAATATCATATTACTGTGGTTATATATTTTCAATAATGACTTATAACTTTGAATAAATTTATACAAAATGTTTTCTTTACTTTATTACTCAAATTGAGCAGTTTACTACACAATAAGCAATGGTCGCGCATATTCTATTGTATGAAAAGTAGATTGGCTAAGTCTAGATTCATAAGAATAACGGTTTCATTACTAATACTCGTTATACTTTTTATATTATGCTCAACTTATTTCCATAATAATGTTGTTCCTGTTGTCATGGAAAGCAGCACAAATCGTGTAAGGGCAATTGGAACCAACGCTCTAAATTCTGCAGCAACAAGCGTATTAACTGATGGTGTTGATTATGATGATTTATTTAAAGTCGTCACAGATTCAAACGGTCAAGTTACTATGATTCAAGCAAATTCACCAAGTATAAATAAAATAGCAAGAGAAGTCGCAAATCTTGCTCAAGGCTATTTAGATTCTCTCGGTATACAAGAAATAGGCATTGCGTTTGGTACATTCACTGGCGTTGCGCTGTTGACTGGGTTTGGACCTGAAATTACAATCAAAATCGTACCTATTGGCTCTGCAAATTGCGATTTTGTATCAGAGTTTGTGTCTGCCGGTATAAATCAAACTGTACACAAAATATATATCGATGTTTATGCTGATATTGCTATTATCACACCGATTGATGAGCCAACTGTGACAGTGAAGGTTGAAATTTTGGTTTGTGAAAATCTTATTGTGGGCAAAGTTCCTGATACATATTTGACATTAAACGGTGGAAGCAGTATTTATGATTTAGTTCCATGATGCAATTCAATATGTAGAAATTTGATTTTTTTTATTTTTGATAATTGTTTAATATTTGCTAAGTACAAAATATACTTTTCAAAAAAAAGAAATTTATTTCTAATATTTAATCAATTTTGACAATAATTAATCTTTTCTGCAAAAATTTATGATTTTAACATATTCCATAACGAAAAAATACATAGCTTTTCTTGACTTAGCTCGTGGCGTTTGTTATATTATAAATATAATATAGGCGATGACAGAGAGAGTAGTTTTTGTGAAATGCTACAGAGAGGACGACAAGGCTGGAAGCGTCCGCAGGAGCAAAGATGAAGTTCACTCAAGAGCTTTGTGATTGAAACATGATTTTTCGAACTAAAAAGTTTTAGTAAAATTCGTGCGTAGGTTGCAACGGGTAGCCCGTGACAGCGATTATGAGGCAGAATATCTCTGCAAAATTAGGTGGTACAGCGAACAAAGTCGCCCTATGTGGTCGGCTTTTTATTTTTTTAAGGAGAACAATATGAAACAAGCAATTGATAAAATTCAAAGCGAAGCGGAAATTGCAATCAATGCGTCATCCAACACAAGAGAACTCACGGAAGTGCGAGTTCGTTTTCTTGGCAAGAATGGTGAAATTACTGCTATTATGAAAAACCTCGGCTCTGTGCCAAAAGAAGAAAAGCCTGCAATGGGTAAAATGCTTAATGAGGTTCGTGTTGCAATCGAACAAATGCTTGAAAGCAAGGAGAAAACGCTTGCCGAAGCAGAAAAAAAGGCACGTTTGCTTGCAGAAGATATAGATGTCACTCTTCCATCGCCAAAATCAGAGCATTTGGGAACGGTGCATCCACTCACGATAGTAAAAAATGAAATTATTGATATATTCCTTGGATTCGGATTTAATGTGGCAGAAGGACCTGAAATTGAAACAGATATGTTCAACTTTCAACTTTTGAATGTCCCAAAAGACCATCCGGCTCGTGATATGCAAGACACATTTTATGTCAACGATAATATTGTTTTGCGCACACATACATCACCGATGCAAGCTCGCATAATGACTTCACAACAACCGCCTATAAGAGTTGTTGTTCCGGGCAAAGTTTATCGTTCTGATGACGATGCTTCACACAGCCCGATTTTTCATCAAGTTGAAGGTTTAGCTGTTGGAAAGGACATAACACTTGGTGATTTGCAGGGAGTATTGACTGCATTCGCAGAAAAGTTGTTTGCTGAAGATGTAAAAACCCGCTTCAGACCTTCGTATTTTCCATTTACAGAACCAAGTGTTGAAATGGATGTAAGCTGCACAATTTGCCACGGAAAAGGTTGTAGAGTCTGCAAAGGAACAGGCTGGCTTGAGGTTTTGGGTGCAGGTGTTGTCAATCCTGTTGTGCTTGATATGTGCGGAATTGATAGTAAGGTGTATTCTGGTTTTGCCTTCGGTATTGGCGTTGAGCGTATTGCTATGCTCAAATATGGCGTTCCAAATATTAAAATGTTTTATGAAAATGACCTTCGTTTCTTGAAGCAATTCAAATAGAAAAAATATTTGAAAATGTTCATTTATATTATGAATTTAGTAAATGAAATTTGAGCAAATTCAAGAAAAGTGATGAATTATTTTGGATAAAATGAAATTTTTAAAAAATATTTTGTAAAATCGCTATTATATTGAAATTCAAATCGGGTATGAAAATGTGCAAGTTGCACAATAAGAAAGGAGTGAATATGAAAGCACCGATAAGTTGGTTAAATGAATATGTTGAAATAGATGTGACTGCAGAAACTTTGGCAAAAAAACTCGTTGGAATCGGGTTCGAAGTCGAAGGTATTGAATATCAGAATAAAACGGCAACAAAAGTTGTCGTGTGCAAAATAAACGAGATAGATAAACATCCAAATGCGGATAGATTGTCGGTTTGCAAAATTGATATTGGCTCGAAGATATTGCAAATTGTGACAAACGCTAAAATGACTGTTGGAGAGCTTGTGCCGGTTGCACTTGATGGCGCTGTGCTTGTGACAGGTCAGAAAATAAACGCTGGTGAACTTCGCGGAGTGCATTCCGACGGTATGTTCTGTGGCGGAGAGGAATTGGGTTTGACAAACGACGAATATGTCGGAGCTTCAAATAATGATGTTTTAAGGCTCAATGGTGAGTACAAACTCGGAGCAAATGTTTTTGATGAAATAGGTTTTAATGATGTAATCTTAGATGTTTCAATCACTGCAAATCGTCCTGACTGCAATAGTATCTTCAAGCTTGCAAAGGAAGTTGCGGTTGCTTTGAAAAAGAATTGGAATGCTCCAAGTTTTGAATATAGTACAAAAGGCTCAAGCGTTTATGATTTAGTCAAAGTTGAGGTCAAAAATCAATCACTTTGCCCACGATATATGGCAGCAGGAGTCAAGAATATTCGCATTGCACAATCTCCACTTATTATCAAAAAGAGATTGCGTGCCGTTGGCATTCGTCCGATAAACAATATTGTTGACATCACAAACTATATTTTGATTGAACTTGGACAGCCAATGCACGCTTTTGACAAGAGGGAACTTGCGGGAGAAGCAATCGTTGTACGCAATGCAAAAGAAAACGAAACCATCGTTTCACTCGACGGCAAATTGAACAATTTGAAAGAAGATATGCTTGTTATATGTGATGCAGTAAAACCTGTCGCAATTGCAGGCATTATGGGCGGAGAAAATTCAGGAATAAAGGAAGACACCAAAGAAGTAATTTTCGAAAGCGCGCGTTTTGCTCGTGACAGCATTAGACGCACCTCAAAAGCATTAAATTTGCGTTCTGACAGCTCAGCTCGATTTGAAAAAGGTGTTGATTTTGCGCTTCAAGAGTATGCGTTAAACCGTGCACTTCATCTCATTTGCGAATTGGATGCAGGGGATGTTGTTGAAGGTGTTATCGATGTTTCAGTAGAATTCGAAAAATTTAGAGAAATTTTTTTCACAATGAAAAAAATATCACAAATTTTGGGCTTCACTGTTAGAAAACAAAGTTTAGTTCCAATTCTAAGAAGGCTTGGAATTGAAGTGAAAGACAACGGAAAAGAACTTGTAGCGATTATCCCGGGCGACCGTGAAGATATGTGTGGAGTCAATGACATCGCAGAAGAATTTATTCGTGTTTATGGTTTTGGTCACATACCGCCAACGCTTTTCGCACATTCAGAAATGACAAAGGGCGGTAGGGGTGCAAAAATTGAATTTATCGATAAAGTTGAAAATACTCTGGCATCGCTTGGGCTTTCACAAATAGTGAATTATTCTTTTACAACACCAAAATGCTATGATTTGTTGAAATTTCCACAAGATAGCAAAGTGAGGGAAGCTATTTCTTTGTTGAATCCACTTGGTGAGGCGGTATCAATTATGCGTACTACAATGGTGCATAGTATGATTGAAACAATATCCTTCAATATATCAAAGTTTAATAAGACAGGTAAATTGTTTGAAGTTGGAAAGGTATATTTACCTGAAAAACTTCCACTTGAAGATTTGCCCAAAGAAGAAGAAACATTGTGCCTTGGAATATACGGAGATGAGGATTTCTTCAGTTTGAAATCTATAATTGAGTCATTGTTTAATGTGCTCAGAATTGATATAAAGCTTGAAAAAGAACAAATATGTTATCTACACGATGGACGTAGTGCAAAAATATTTGCAAATGGCGTTGAAGTTGGTATTATGGGTGAATTACACCCCGATGTAATGGAAAACTATGATGTTTCCCAAAGGCTTTATGTTGCAGAACTTTCATTAGAAAAATTGTTTTCGCTCGAAAAAACCGAAATTCTATGTGCGCCAATAAGTCGTTATCCTGCGGTGCAAAGAGATTTAGCAGTAGTGCTTGATAGCAATATTGTGGCAGGAGATTTGATTGACTTGATATCCAATTCAAAAATAAAGTGCCTTTCAAAGTGTCAAGTGTTTGACGTTTTTGAAAGTGAGGCAATAGGTGAGGGCAAAAAGAGTGTCGCTCTTTCGTTTGAATTTGTTTCTTATGACAAAACTATGACAGATGAGGAAATAAATGAAGCAATGAAAAAAATACTCTCGTTGTTGCAAAGAAAGTTCAAAGCTAAAATAAGATAACTATAGAATATATGCAAAAAACATAGCTTTTTTTTAATAATTATTGCCTAAAGAAAGTAAATCTGAAAATTATTACTATTGCATTTTACCCTTTTTAGTTTGAAGATTGCGAAAAGCAATTTATAAATATACAAACTAAGAATAGTAAAATAAAAATATATGTATAGAAATTTTGAAGTTTGAAAATTTACATAATATATAGTATGATAAACAATTTGAAAAAAGATTGATAAGGTGAAAAATGATTGATGACAGAGCATTAACAACTCTAGAGTTTGATAAAATTTTGTTGCAGCTTTCTTCATTTGTGCAGTCAGGTAGCGCAAAGGAAAAGGTTTTGTCATTGCGTCCTAAGACTGTCAAATCAGAAGCGGAACAGTTGCTCAAAGAAACGCTGGAAGCGGATAGAGTTTTGTTTGATTTCGCAGTTTCACCATCATTTGCGGTTGATGATTTGACTTCAACGCTTTCGCTTGTTAAAAAATTTGCAACGCTTTCTATTCCTGATATTTTGAAAGTTGGAAGATGTTTGGCAACTTCAAGGCGTGTCATAACCGCACTTGAAAAAGTCAATAATATTCCGATACTTATTGGTATGACCGCGATGCTTTTTTCCGATAAACCGCTTGAAGATGCAATATCTTCTGCATTTATATCAGATAACGATTTATCAGATAACGCTTCAAATGCTTTGCGACAAATTCGTATGAAAATCCGCAAGCAAAATGCTTCTATCAAATCAACTTTAATTGGTTATACATCATCTGCATCGTATTCAAAATACTTGCAAGATAACATTGTCACAATACGAAGTGACCGTTATGTTATACCCGTCAAGAGTGAGTTTAAGGGGGCTATTGCTGGCTTGGTTCACGATCAGTCTGCTTCAGGTTCAACCTTATATATTGAGCCGATGGCAATTGTCAATATGAACAATGAGTTGAAATCCTTGCTTTCTGAGGAAAAAGCGGAAATTGAAAGAATTTTGCGTGATTTCTCGATGCGTATCAATGCTATTGCGGATCCCATTACTATTTCTTACGAAAGACTGGTAGATATGGATGTCATTTTTGCTCGAGCGCAGTTGGCTAAGGCTCAAAAAGCAACATGCCCTGAACTAAACGAAAAAGGTATCATAGATATAAAGAATGGCAGGCATCCGCTTATTGATTTTAAAACAGTTGTGCCAATAAGCATAAAAGTTGAAAAAGATGTTCAAATGCTGCTTATTACCGGGCCAAATACAGGCGGAAAAACAGTTACGCTAAAACTTGTCGGGTTGTTCACGGCTATGGGTTTGGCGGGACTGTTTGTTCCTGCAACTATGGCGAATTTAGCAGTTTTTGATAGCGTATATTGTGATATCGGAGATGAACAAAGTATTGAACAGAGCTTGTCAACATTTTCGGCTCATATTAAAAACATTATCAATATTATTGACAAAATGACTCCTGAGTCATTGTTGCTAATGGACGAACTCGGAGCTGGAACTGACCCGTCTGAGGGCGCAGCTCTTGCTGTCAGCATATCAAAATATGTTTTAGACTATGGAGCAAAATCTGTGGTCACATCACACTTTAACGATTTGAAAGAATTTGCACTTTCAACAGATTTGGTTGCAACGGCTTCAATGGATTTTGATATAAAAACTTTTGCGCCAACTTACCGTCTTATTATGGGCGCAGTCGGTGCTTCAAACGCTTTGAAAATTGCGATTAGACTTGGCCTTCGTGCTGATATAATTGAAGATGCAGAAAGCCGCATTTCAAAAGAAAAACGAGATTTTGACAATGTTTTAACTTCCGCCGAAGAAACAAGACGCCGTGCCGAAAGGATTGTTTTGGATGCCGAGGGTGATCGTCAAAAAGCTTCAATGTTGCTCCGTGAAGCGGAAAAAGAAAAAACTATAATTTCTCAAAAACGCGAAAAACTTGACGAAACAATAAGGAAAGAAACAAAGCGATTGATTGAGAATTCTATTGAAGAAGCAAATGAGACTATAGAAGAGATAAAAGATATTTTAGCTCAACCCGTTATTGAGGAAGCAGATGTTTTCAAAGCTCAAAAGCTGAGAAAAAAATTAGAAAATATGTCTGCTCATTATGATGAAGAAAGCATTGTTGAGTTTGCGAAGGCAAATGAAAGCGCGAAAATTGGGGATAAAGTTTTTGTCACGAGTCTTGGTAATATTGGAATTTTGCATTCAATATCCTCGCGTGGTGAAGCAGAAGTAAGACTTGGCAAAATTGTTGTAAAAGTAAAAAAAGATGATTATTATAAGGTAAAAAAGTAAAGGCCACAGCCAAAAGTAAGAAACATAGACATTAGTTATGTTGAAAATCAAAGGTAAGACATAAAACGGAAATAAATCCACAAAATAAATATCAAAATATACCAACAGCAACAAATGAGCAAACAGAGCCAAATATATAATTTTGTGAAATTTAGTAAAATGAGATGATATTAAGTTACTATTGAAATGTTTTGTTTATAATGTATAATGTAATTATAATAAAAGTATGTGCTAAACATTATTTTGTTTCTGTGCTATTTTCCATAAAATTAAAATAATGACAAGCATAAAAAAGTGAGGCGATATGATAGCTGCTAATTATAAACAAATATTAACGCTAAAGATTGGCAAAAGGCAAAGAGCACTGCAAATTGCAAGCATTGCTTTGCAGGTGCTGTCATTAGGTTTTATTGTTATCGGAATTATGATAAATTTTTATTATTATATCGGTTTTCTGCTTATGTATGGGGTTGGAATTTTAGTTTATCAACTATACTATATGACTGCTCGCGAATATGAATATGCACTGACAGAAAACCAGTTGATTTTTGTGAAAAAAGATATCCGTTTGCACGCAAAGACAATTTTAACTATCAATTTTTCCGAAATTCAGTCAATGAAAACATTTTCTGACATAGTGAAAAGTGGTGAGATAGTCGTTCTTGATGATGTTGGACGAGCTGACGCGAAAGAAATATCATATCAAAATGGCAGAGAAATAGGTTATGTGTTGTTTGCGCCAGATGAATATATGGTTGCATTGATTGAAGACCGACTTATCGAAAATAAGAAAAAATAAAACAATCGCACAAAGCAAATAGAAAATCAATAAATATTTGAATATTTTGAAATTCTAGATATAAAAAAGTTATGTTATTTGAAAATATGAAAAGACAAACTAACATCGAGATATTAAAATTGTTTATTGAAATAATTAATAATATATTCAAGTTAAAATGCTAGAAGAAAATTAAGAAAAATTGTAATAATATAAAATAAAAAAAGCTATTTTGGAATTTACAAAATTTGAAATCTATATAATTGTTTAACATAAATAGTAATTACTAAAGGCGAAAATGATATATTTTGATAATGCGGCAACAACAAAAATGTATGCGGAGTGCGAAGAGGTGCTCCGTCATTTTTGTACGGAAGAATATTTCAATCCGTCCGCACTTTATGCGAACTCAACAAAAGTTACAAATGAAATCAATCGTGTCAGAGAAGAACTTTTGAACACTTTGCATGCGCCACAAGGAGAATTGATATTTACGGGAAGTGGGACAGAAGCGGACAATATGGTTATGTTTGGCACGAAAAAATGGAAAAATGCCCGAATAATAGTTTCTGAGGGTGAACATGATGCAATCTACAATAGTGCGCTTGAACTCAAACAGCAGGGATATGATGTTCAGTTTGTTTCAATAACAAAGTCTGGAGCTGTTGATATTGAATCTTTGAAGTCTTTGCTTAATGAAAATGTAGCGTTAGTGTCAATAATGCACATTTCCAACGAAACCGGTGCAATAAACGATTTGCAAAAAATATCAAAACTTATACGAGCAAATTCTCCCAAAGCAATTATTCACAGTGACGGCGTACAGGCCTTTGGGAAAATAGATATAAATTTGCGAGCTTTAGGTGTGGATTTGTATACAATAAGTGGACACAAAATCCACGCGCCTAAGGGAGTTGGAGCTTTGTTTATAAAGAAAGGTGTTTTTGTCAGGCCGCTCATTTTTGGTGGGGGACAGGAAAAAGGCTACCGTTCTTCAACCGAAAATGTGGCTGGAATATGTGCTTTTGGTGTGGCAAATGCAATGGGGCAATCAAAATTTGCCACAAACTACTCTACAAAACGAGAAATAGTAGAATACTTAGTTGCTAAACTAAGAGAAAATATACCTTCAGCTCAGATTATAACTCCGCTCGAAAATTGTGCTCCTAACATTTTGACAGTAGCTTTTGAGAATATTCGTGGTGAGGTTTTGCTACACATTCTTGAAAAGGATAATATTTTGGTGGGCATTGGCTCTGCGTGTTCCTCACATAAAGAAAGTCGTTTCAAAAAGCTTCTTGCACTTGATGACCGACATCGTGATGGAATTGTGCGGTTTAGCTTTTCGCAGTTCAATACAATTGAGGAAGTTGACATAGTTGTAGAGAAAATAGTTTCAGCGCTAAATGAGTTTGGCAATTTTGTTAGAGTCTGATATGTTGATTGAACAAGTGGTCAAACAATGAACACATTGTAGAAATAGAAATAGAAATAGAAATAGAAATTGCGAGGAAAAATGGAAAAAGTTATTATCATAAGATATGGAGAGATTTTTTTGAAAGGCAAAAATCGTGATTTTTTTGAGTCACTTCTTATAAAAAACATAAAATTTGCTCTTAAAGACATAGATTGCAAATTTGTTAGAGCGCACGGCAGATATTTTGTAGAGAACTTTGCAGAAAATTTTGAAAATGAAATTGTTGAAAAACTTCTTGCAGTTTTTGGAGTTTATTCTATTAGTGTTGCTTTCAAAGCCGTAGTTTGTGAAGAAGACAATTTTTTGGCTATAAAAGAACTCGCTTTTGAGCTTATTTCTGACAACGAAAAATTTCTAGATGGCGCAAGTTTCAGAGTGACGGTCAAACGCGCTGACAAAAGATTGTCAATGAATTCTACTCAAATTGCATCAGACATAGGCGGATACATCCTTTCAAAATCAAATCTAAAAGTTGATTTATTCAGTTTTGAGATTGAGATTTCTGTTGATATACGCGAAAACGGATTTGCATTCGTTTATTCTGATGTTTTGCTTGCCGTTGGCGGACTTCCTGTCGGATGTTCGGGAAACGCAATGCTTATGCTTTCAGGAGGTATTGATTCGCCAGTCGCAGCTTATATGATGTCAAAACGAGGAACAAAGATTTTTGCGGTGCATTTTTCGAGTCCGCCGTACACTAGCGATATGGCAAAAGAAAAAGTTCGTTCGTTGCGTACGATTTGCGAAAAATATTGCACTGAGATAAAGCTTATGGTTGTTCCATTTACAGAAATCCAACTTGAAATTCATAAGCAATGTCCGGCGGAATACATGATAACAATTATGCGTCGTTTTATGATGAGGATTGCAGAAAAGCTTGCCATAAAAGACAATTGCGGAGCTATCATCACAGGTGAAAGCTTGGGTCAAGTTGCAAGCCAAACTATGCAAAGCATAAATTGCACAAATGCAGTTGCAACAATTCCAGTTTTTAGACCGCTCATTGGATTTGATAAACAGGAAATAATGAATATTGCAAACAAAATTGGCACATACGAAACTTCAATTTTGCCTTATGAGGATTGTTGTACAATTTTTCTACCAAAAAGCCCCGCAATAAAGCCACAGCTTAGAGCGGTGGAGAGAGCTGAAAGCGTTCTTGAAATTGATGAACTCATTGTGCGTGCTATTGAAGGAATAGAAATTTGCTGATTCGATAAAAATTCGGACGAATAACAGACGAATAACAGAAATATCAGACAAGTATCGGACAAAAATTAGACAAAATTCGGACAATTATATTTTATAAAATATTCGAAAAATGATGTTTTTGATATAGCACTCGATATAAGACAAATCAAGCAATCAATTTTGGGTTATAGAAATGTTGACTTTCGTTGAATTGTGATAGGATCAACTTATTAGTAACCCAAACTGTTTGACTGCTTGAAGCGCCTTCGATTATTTCATCATCGCAATAGAGAATTGGCGTTACTTTGTAAGTTACAAAGCCTTCAAAGATAAAAGGAGTGTCAACAATGACAATGTTTCCTTTTTGATTTTTAATTTCAGATATAACTATGCTGTTTCCGTTGATTTCCCGTTCAATTCTGTAACAAAAAATTTCTTTTGCATCAAAGCTGATTTTGACATTCTTCAAAGTGTAACCAAAGTCATTTTCGGGTTCATAGTCTATATTTTTGCTTGCAATTAAGTTAATTTTTATTGATGAGGAGTTGTCTTTTTTAGGCAGATTTTTTTTTAGTGAACTAAAACTTTTATTATAAAAAGTGTAAAAACTTTCTTTATTGTTAAGTCTGTAAAAACTTTCTTCATCATCATCTTCTTCAGATTCATCATTGTCTATATTACTTTCATTGTCAAAGTCTTGATTTTTATCATCATGTTTTTCTTTCTCATTTTTATTGTCGCCACGCTCTTTATCGTGTTTATTATTGTTTTTTGGATTCTTATCTTTGTCATCAGAATTTTTGTGGCCGTTTGAAATGTTTTTATTATCATTATTATCAGAAGCGTTGTTGTTAGTGCTGTCCGGGGTATTATTTTCTGTTTCGGAAATGATTTCAACATTCAAATTTTCTACTTCTACTTTAGTAAATATATCTGAAATTTCCATCGGCATATTACTTACTGCAAATAATTCTTTTTTTCTATATTCTTGCGGCGTTATTTCGCTTGCCAATAGAACTCTTTGTTCGTTTTTTAGCGCATAGTCATCAATTTCTATTTCCATAACAGTTTCGGGCAACCTGAAATCGGCAGGATATTCAAAATTTTTACTACTTGTCATGCGGTTTGCAATTATTCCTGATGAATAATTTATGTTTGCATTTTTTTCAGTGTACAAAGAATTCCAAATTTTTCTCGCGCTCATTGTTGTATTTCCGCCGCCGGTTTCAGAAGTCGGAATTCCGCCGTGCCATATTGCTAATGTGTGAGCGGTGGTGTATGACAAATTCCAAGCGTCGGTATTTGGTTTGTCGGCGTTTGTGCTTGAAGAGAAGCCTACTGTTCCTGTTTTTGAAGCGACTTGAAATGGAAGCGTTGACAAAGTCCTTGCTGTTCCGCTTTGGGCAGTGTCAATCAAAACATTGGTTAATATTGCGCTGTTTTCTTTTGAAATAGTTTGTATCTCAATATTTTTACCTGATGAAATTATATCACCATTGTTTTTCTCTATATAGCGGATGAAAGTCGGAGCTGAATATATTCCTTCGTTTGCAAGCGTTGTGTATGCACCTGCCATTTCCAAAACTGTGACACCATTTGTGAGTCCGCCAAGCGCAAGCGCAAGAGAGTTGTCACTGTTGTCAAGTGGCAGACCAAATTTGCGACCGTATTCCATACCCACATCTGAGCCTACATATGACAGAGCCTTGACTGCAACAGTGTTCATAGATTTTTTTATTGCCTCACGAGGTGTCGTCCAGCCATAATAGGCGCCGTTATAATTGGACGGTGTATACCCGCCAAAATCGGTAAGTTCATCATTGATTGGAGAAGCTATTGTTATTAAACCTTTTTCAAGTGCAGGTGCATACGCAACCAATGGTTTTATGACTGAACCTGCCTGTCTTCGGAACGCATATGGTATTGTTGAATAATATGCCAAAACGCCTCGGGTTTCATTATCAATCAGTGCTCCTGCGCCCTCAAGATTTTCTTCAGAATAATTTGACTTGTTTAGGAGTTCTCTAACCAACAAATTTTGTGCATTTTCATTGTAGTGGGTGTGGATTACAAGTCCTGAATTTTCAAGCTGAAAGCGGGTTATATTGAGCTTTTCTAAGATTTCACGTATACATTGTTTTATATAGGATTTTTCACCAGTGATTATTTCTTCATTTGTTGTTACTTTAGTTTTTTCATCTAAAGAAGTTTCGAGAGTATCACTGTCAATCATTCCTTGTTCATTCATTAGCTTAAGCACTAAATTACGGCGATTTGTTGAGTTTTCCAAATTATTTTTTGGGGAATAAGCTGAAGGGTTCTTTACAATGCCAGCAAGTGTTGCGCATTCTGCGACGGTCAATTCTGAAAGCTCTTTGCTAAAATAATAATTTGCCGCATCACGAACTCCGTAAATTCCTCCTCCGAAATAAATGACGGAAAGATACATTGCGAGAATTTCATCTTTTGTGTATTGTTTTTCAAGTTTTGTCGCCAAAAATACTTCATTTATTTTTCGACGCATTGTTTTTTCGCTTGTAAGGTGAGTGTTTTTGATAAGCTGTTGTGTGATAGTCGAAGCGCCTTCTTTAGTTTTGCCAGCCTGCAAATTTTTTATTATGGCTCCAGCGATACGAGTTAGGTCATAACCGTGATGCGAATAAAATCTTTTATCTTCAAGTGCAATAAATGCGTTTTTCAAATTGTTTGGAATTTCCTCGGGCTCAAGTGCAGAACTGCCTTCATAATTCATTTTTTCACCATTCGAAGAATAGAAAACAGGCTCAGCAACCGCAACGGGAAGTAAGCTTGTGTCAAGTGCAACAGTTGAAGAGAAAGCAGCTAATACACCAAACCCAACGCTGAACAAGATTGCTGCGCATATTACCAAAATCAATGTAGTTTTAAGCAATTTTTTCATAATTCTGTTTCAAATATCCTTTCGTATTGTATATTTTTTGCGAAATTTATTGTGGATTATGGAATTATTGTTTGTCTAATTGTGCTATATTATGTATAATAAATATTTGTAATACAAAAGAGGTAAATGCTTTGAATAAGTACAAAATCACAACATACGGCTGTCAAATGAATGTTCACGAATCTGAAAAGGTTGCGGGACTTCTTGAAAAGCTTGAATATTCCGCAACTGATGATATAAATGAAGCAGATATTGTTGTTTTCAACACTTGTTGTATTCGTGATACGGCAGAAATGAGAGCGTTTGGAAATATTGGCGTTGTGAAACATCAAAAAAAGAAAAACCCCAATCTCATTGTCGTTGTAGTCGGATGTATGAGCCAGCAGGAGGGCTATCTCGATATTTTTAAGCAAAAATATCCTTATGTTGACATTGTTTTGGGCTCAAGAAACATTGCGATGCTTCCAAAAATGATTTTGGAAAGCAAAAACTCAAAATCAAAATTTCGTTCCAACCTTCAACCTGATGATTATCTTGAAACAGATGAAAAAACTCCAGTCACAAGAACAAGCTTTCCAAATGCGTGGGTAAATATTATTTACGGATGTAATAATTTCTGCACATATTGTATTGTTCCATATGTTCGTGGCCGTGAAATAAGCCGTGATATAGACAGCGTTGTGAAAGAAGTCAAAAGCTGTGTTGATGAAGGGTACAAAGAAATAACTTTGCTCGGTCAAAATGTCAACTCTTATGGAAATGACCGCAGTGATGGTGCTTCATTTGCCAAACTTTTAGCTGAAATTGATAAAATTGAAGGTAAATTCAGAGTTCGTTTTATGACTTCACACCCAAAAGATTTGAATGAAGAGATTGTTGATATTATTGCAAACTCAAAAAAGATTTGCAAGAATATTCACTTACCTGCACAATCCGGAAGCAATAGTGTTTTGGAAGCTATGAACCGCCGTTACACAGTTGAGCATTATCTTTCTTTGATTGATATGATACGCGAGAAAATGCCTGATTGCGGCATTACCTCTGATATTATGATAGGATTTCCAACTGAAACAGAACAAGATTTTGAAGATACATTGACACTTATCAAAAAGGCGCAATACTCATCAGCGTTTACTTTTGTGTATTCACCTAGACAAGGCACAATAGCCGCAAAAATGGAGCAAATTTCTCCAGCTGTGAAAAAATCTAGAATTATGAAACTTGTTGCACTTCAAAATTCTGTTACCAGACAGATTTCAAAGAATTATATTGGAAAAGAATATGAAGTTTTGGTTGAAGATAAAGCTAACAAACTTGATGGCTATATGTGCGGAAGAACTGATTGCGGCAGACTTGTGACTTTCAAAGGTGATGAAAATTTGATTGGTGAATTTGTCAATGTAAAAATAAATGAAGCGCATTCCGCTTCGCTTTTTGGCAATATAGTTGAGTAAACATTGTGCTTTGAGATTTTGAAATAACAATAAAAATGAAAATGACAAAATCGAAGTTAGTCCCAAACATAAGCAAATCATAAAGAAACGAAATCTTAGAAACCTTAAATAATCAACAGTTCTATAATAATTATAAAAAAATTTGAACTTTCAAATTGAATTTTCAAAATTGCGAACATATTACGAGCAGGAGAGCGGATGATACCTAATATTGAAAAACTTTCTCCAATGATGAGAAGATATTTTGAGATTAAAGAAAACTATGCGGATTGTATAGTTCTTTTCCGTTTAGGCGATTTTTATGAAATGTTTTTTGATGATGCAATTAAAGCATCAAAACTTTTGGATATCACTTTGACGGGTCGTGATTGTGGTCTTGGAGAGCGCGCACCTATGTGTGGTGTTCCGTATCACGCTGTTGATGGCTACATTCGAAAACTTATCGCAAAGGATTGCCGTGTGGCGATTTGTGAGCAGCTGACAGACCCCGCGACTTCAAAAGGTATGGTTGAGCGAGATGTTGTCCGAGTCATCACTCCTGGCACAATCATGGAAGAAAGTATGCTAGATGAAACAGTTTCAAACTATCTGGCATCGGTTTATGTTGATAAATCTGCATTCGGTATGGCTTGGACTGACATATCAACAGGAGAATTTTCACTGACGGAATATTGCGGTGAAGATTACCTTTCAAAGCTTGATAATATGCTATCTACTTACTTGCCTAAAGAAATAATTTGCAACATAGATTTTTTAACTGTCTACAAAAAGCTTTTCTATTTTCAATCGAACGAAACAAAACCGCGCGCAGTATATGAATATGCCTACAAACTTGAGGACGCAAGAAAAAAGCTTCTCAAACAGTTGCAAGTAGTTTCACTCGAAGCGTTTGAGTGCGATGACAAAAAATTTGCGATATCAGCCTCGGGCGGTCTATTGGAATATTTAAAAGAAACTCAAAAGCGCAATCTTGCTCAGTTCGTAAAACTAAATTACATTGGCGATAAAACTTATATGTTGCTCGATGGCAACACTCGTCGAAATTTAGAAATATCTTCAAGAATTCGTGACGGAAAGAAGACGGGCTCTTTGCTTTCGGTGCTTGATAAATGCACAACATCAATGGGCTCAAGAAACTTGCATAAATGGTTGGATTGTCCACTCCAAGACTGTTCAAAGATTGCAAGAAGACAGGATGCAGTTGAGGAGATGATTGAAAACGTCGAACTTCGGGAAGAACTCATCGACGGTCTAAAACAAGTAGCGGATTTGGAAAGGCTTGCAGGACGAGTCGCATTTGGTTCGGTGTCGCCTAGAGATTGTTTGGCAATAGCTTCAACTCTTTCGATTTTACCGACTTTGAAATCCAATTTGAAGCTCGCAAAAAGTTCGATGCTTAAAGAAGTCAATGCATCTATAAATGTACTTAGCAATATTCAAAAGCTATTGACCTCTGCAATTTGTGAGGAAGCACCTGTCAACACAAAAGACGGTGGCTATCTGAAAGATGATTTCAATAAAGAGCTAAACGAATTTCGAAATATGAAAAAAGTTAGCCGTGAGTGGATAAGCAACATTGAACAAAATGAGCGTGAGGAAACTGGAATTCGCAGTTTGAAAATTAGTTTCAACCGTGTTTTCGGCTACTACATAGAAGTTTCAAAATCCAATGCCGAAAGTGTGCCGTATCGCTATCAGCGTAAACAAACTTTAGCGAATTCAGAACGCTTCACAACTGACCAATTGCGCGAAGTTGAGGAGAAAGTATTGTCTGCCAGCGACAATGCATTGAAACTCGAAGAAAGGCTTTTCTATGAAATAAAAGACACATTGCGCGAATTTATTCCGCAATTTCAATCGACATCAAGCGCACTTGCGGTCTTGGACACTCTGTTGTCTTTTGCAGCAGTCGCAAAGCGTAATCGTTATTGCCGACCGTTAGTGTCTAATAAAATTAAGACAATTAAAATTGAAGATGGCAGACATCCTGTTGTTGAGTCTATTATGTCAAGTGGAGAGTATGTTTCCAACGATACAATACTTGACCGCGATGAAACTAGAACAATGATAATTACTGGACCGAATATGGCAGGCAAAAGCACTTATATGCGACAGGTTGCGCTTATCACACTAATGGCGCATATCGGCTGTTTCGTTCCTGCAAAGAGTGCTGAAATAATGTTGGTTGACCGCATATTCACTCGTATAGGCGCTAGTGATGATTTAGGTGCTGGTCAAAGCACATTCATGGTCGAAATGGTTGAGGTCGCAACAATACTCAACAACGCTACTAAAAATAGCCTTCTTATACTCGATGAAATAGGGCGCGGAACTTCAACAATTGATGGACTTAGCATTGCTTGGGCTGTTATGGAAGAAATCAATAAAAATATCGGTGCATTGACACTATTTGCCACTCATTTCCACGAACTTGCAGAACTCGAAGATTTGAATGGAATTAAGAACTATCGAATATTGGTCAAAGAAATTGATGGAAGCGTTATTTTCTTGCACAAAATCGTTAGGGGAGGCGCAAATAAAAGTTTCGGTATCGAAGTCGCATCACTTGCTGGAGTGCCAAAAAATGTTGTAAATCGTTCAAAACAAATTATGCTTGAGCTGGAGAAGCTTTCAGAGAACAAAGACGGAAGCACACTTTTACTCGCAACTGCAAACTCGAAATACATAACAGAGCAAATAAGTTTATTTGATGAAAAGAAACAATCACGCGCTGATGAAATCAAAGAAAAACTCGAGTGTGTTGACATAAACAACTGCACTCCGATACAAGCGCTAAATTTGCTTACAGAACTCTGCAAACTTGCAAAAGACTAGAAGAGGCGCGAAATTCATCAGAACCCTGCAAATATGCAAATGACAAAAAGAGGAACTGAATTCGCTTTCAAAACTTTGCGAATTAAAAAAACTAAAACATGCGCGAAAAACATATAAAACTACAATATTTTAAAACATATATTGATTTAAATTTTAATCCTTAAACTTGAAAACATTAACTATATTTTTAAGACTAATCATTGGTATATGCCGAAAATAATGACACTATGAAAACAAACAGTATTCTTAAATTTGCAGAGGAATAAATGGGAAAAATTAATATTTTAACACAAAATGTCTATAATTTGATTTCAGCAGGAGAAGTTGTTGAAAGACCTGCTTCCGTCATCAAGGAACTTGTTGAAAACTCCATTGATGCCGGAGCGTCTCAAATCGATATAGCAATTGAAAACGGAGGAATTTCACTTATCCGTATTTCTGACAATGGTCTTGGAATAGACGCCGACGATATAAAAGCAGTGTTCCTCCCGCACGCAACGTCAAAACTTGAACAAGCTGAAGACCTGAATACTATAGCAACATTGGGATTTCGCGGCGAAGCGTTAGCGAGCATTTCTGCAGTCAGTGAAGTCTCCTTGATATCAAAAACTGAGAACACTGAGCTTGCATCGTCTTTGACAGTAAAAGGCGGATTATACGGCGAAATCAAAAAAGTTGCCGGCAAAAAGGGCACGGTTATTGAAGTACGAAATTTGTTTTACAATACTCCGGCGCGTATGAAATTTTTGAAAAAACCAAAAAGCGAAGAGCGTATGGTTGTATCAAAGATACAGGAACTTATTTTGGCAAATTCCGAAATTTCTTTCAGTCTCACAGTTGAAGGCAAACTTTTGTTTTCAACTGACGGAAATTCATTGGAATCCGCGTTGCATTCAATTTATGATCGTGCAACAATGCGTGAACTTATGCCGTTTTCTACAAACCGTGGCGCATTTATGTTGGAAGGCTATTTTTCAAAACCAACTTATTCAAAAGCCAATCGTACATATCAAACGATAATTATCAATGGTCGTGTTGTAAATTGTGCTACAATTTCGACAGCGGTTGAACGTGCGTATGCATCATATCTTATGAAACGCTCTTACCCAATGTTTATTATTGACTTGGTTTTACCTTTTGATATGGTAGATGTGAATGTTCATCCGGCAAAATCTGAAGTCAGGTTTTCTGACAATAATGCAATATTCGGTTTCGTGTTTTCTGCAATGCGCGATATGCTTGATAGTATGAGTGGAAAATTCAAAACTTTGAGTGAAAATTATGTTGCTAAGGATATTGAACAGCCGAACTTTTCTTCAGTTAGTTTTGTGCAAAATTCAAATCAAAATAATGCGGAAACTTGCAATGAAACAACAAAAATATTAAGTGCAGGTGCGGATATTGATAGCAAACATTTGAATGAAATAAGCAAAAATGAATGCGGAAAAGTCAATGAAAAAGTTGATGAAGAAGAAAATATTGAGTTGAATTCAAAAAGTTGTTATTACAGGGACACAAATTGTTCGGATGATTTTGCGAATAGTTTTAATCACAAAATCGCAGATATTTCCTCATTTTATGGACTATCACAGAGAAAGACGAAAACTTTTGGCTTCAATGATAAACAAAATTCATTTAATCCATATGCTACGAAATTTGAAAAAGATGTAAACATTGATAATAAGGAAAATACTGAAAATATTGGAAATAATGAAAATACCGCAAGTGCCGAAAAAGTTGATAGGACTTCAAATATTATTGTAAGCCAGCATCAAGCAGATTGGATGAAAAATTATACGATTATTGGACAGCTTTTCGACACATATATAATTTTGCAAAATGGAAATGACGCATATATTGTTGACCAACATGCGGCACATGAGCGCATTTTATTTGACAAATTAGTTTCAAATATAGATAATTCATACTCACAGCCGATGTTGTTTCCATATGAAGTAAAAGTAAACGGTGAAGAATTCGAATATTTCAAAATCATTGTTCCCGCACTTGAAAGATTAGGTTTTGAAATTCAAATTTGTGAAGATTGTAAATTTGAAATTACAGCAATTCCGTTAGTGCTACTTGATTTGGAAATAGATGATTTTATAAAATATCTTTTCATGGATTTAAGTCAGCAAAAAGAACTTAAGCTTGATGATATTTTGATAGACAAACTTGCTCAAATTGCCTGCAAATCTGCAATAAAGGGCGGAAATACTTTATCTAATGAACAAATCGAATACATTTTAGATGTGTTTTTTGGTGAAAACGGGAATTTGCCTACTCAATGTCCCCACGGTAGACCAGCAGTTGTCAAGATGTCAAAATTTGAAATAGAAAAAATGTTCAAAAGAAAGTTGTAAAAAATTGATTGAATGCGAGCACTCCATCACCAACATCACAATATTGTGACGTAATATGGGCAATATAATATTAAACTCATTATCAGCAAACAAAATAGTGCGTAAAACCGTTGCTCAATATTTATTTTGTTTCTTGCAAAATGATGCAGGCAATAATTAAGTGTTCATATATATAAATTCGTGATTAACAATTCAAATTGAACATAGAAAAGTTTTATAATTTGAATCAAACAAAGAAAAGATTGATAATTCGATTTGAGCAAATTGAATTTTTAGAAAATAAATGTAATAATTTGAAAACATATTGACTAGGAAAATAATGAGCAAAGTTGTTGTTATTGTAGGTCCAACTGCATCTGGAAAATCCGCTCTTGCTATTGAAGTAGCAAGACAGCTAAATGGTGCAATTGTTTCTGCGGACAGTATGCAAATATATCGAGGTCTTGATGTCGGAACAGCGAAAGAAACTGGCAAAGTGCGTGAAGAAATTCCGCATTTTATGATTGATGTTGTTGATAGAAATCAAGAATTTTCGGTTTCTCAGTTCAAGGATATGGCATCTTTGGCAATAGAAAAAATAGAAGGAATGGGTAAATTACCTATTGTTGTTGGCGGAACGGGACTTTATATTGAAGCTCTGCTTTATCCGTTTTCATTTGGGAATGCGGTTAAAGATGAAACTATTCGCAAAATGTTGACTGAAGAATGTGAGCTAAACGGAAGTGATGAATTGTATAGCAAATTGAAATCGATTGATTCTGAATCCGCTGCGAAACTTCATCCAAATGATACAAAACGAATTATTAGAGCTTTAGAAATATTTTATTTGACAGGAAAAACTAAAACTCAATCGAAAGATCAAATCAAACAATGCGCATATGATATAGTATTTGTAGGACTTGAATGTGACAGAGCAAGGCTTTATCAAAAAATTGATAAAAGAGTTGATGAAATGTTCGGAGCTGGTTTGCTTGACGAAATAAAATCACTTGAAAAATATGATGACAGATTTTCGTGGCAGTCAATGCAAGCTATTGGATACAAAGAATTTGCGGAATATTATAATTTCAATAAATTTATTGAAAATGATGATAAAGAAAATATAATTTCTCAAAGCAAAATTTGCCCAAACAAATCAGTATCAATAGAAAACTGTGATTTATCAGAAATGGAACAAATCAAGGAAAAGATAAAAAAGGATTCTCGAAACTATGCAAAAAGACAGCTGACTTGGTTCAGAAGATATGAGAATCTGAAGTGGTTTGATTGCTTTGAAGAAATAACACTTGCGATAGAATATATAAAAAACCAAATACAAAAAATATAATGTCAATTTAATTGAATATAGAATTAAATATAAAATCAAAACAATAAAAGTAATAGATTAACAACAATAAATAACAGTATACGAAAATAAGACAAACAAATCGAACTATATTTTAACAAAGTGAGCAGCACATGTTACTTTGCAATTTATAAGATATTGGATCAAACTAAATCGAGCATTATTTTATCAATAATATTATTAAACTATTGAACTATTCTAAAATAATGCGTTATATAGAATACATATGGGAGCATATAAGCAAATGAGAGCAGATGAAGTCATAAAAAACGCAGAATTTGAATTATCTGAATTATACAAAAAATTAGATGAAACTGCACTTTTCAACCAAGATAAGGTTTTGAAAGCATTTCAAAAATTCAAAGTAGCACAACGCCATTTCGCTGGAACAACGGGATATGGTTATGATGATATAGGCCGCGATACTTTGTGTAATGTTTATGCTGATATTTTTAAGTCAGAAAAGGCTCTCGTTTCTCCGAATATTGTCTCAGGAACTCACGCATTGACAATAATGTTGTTTGGAATTCTTCGGCCAAATGATAATCTTCTTGCCATATCAGGACAACCTTACGATACATTAAATGATGTTTTGATTGGTGACGATGTGGGTTCGCTCAAGGATTTTGGCGTAAATTTTGACAAAATTGATTTATTGACCGACACAGATGACACACCAAAATTTGATTTGGACAAAATCAAGGATTATATTACAACAAAAGGTGCTAAGGCTGTTTTTATTCAGCGCAGCCGTGGTTATAACTGGAGACAAGCTCTGTCTTGCGCAAAAATTTCTCTCGTTTGCAAAATGATAAAGCAAGTAAGCCCCAAAACGGTTATTTTAGTAGATAATTGCTATGGCGAGTTTGTTGAGAAAACAGAACCTATCGAAATAGGCGCAGATGTTATTGCCGGTTCTTTGATTAAAAATGCTGGGGGTGGTTTTGCTCCAACTGGCGGGTATATTGCAGGTTATGAGAAATATATAACGCAAATTTCATATAGATTGACTGCATCATCAATAGGAAATGAAGTTGGGTCATATTCATACGGTTATTTGCCATTTTACCAAGGCTTATTTATGGCGCCTACAACAACAAAAAACGCTCTAAAATGTTCCGTATTGTTTGCAAAATGCTTTAGTTTACTGGGATTTTCTACGATGCCAAAATCAAATCATATTCCATACGACATTGTTACTAGTATAAATTTTGATAAAGAAGAACAACTTATTGCCTTTTGTCGCAGTATTCAATATGCATCGCCTATTGATAGCAACTTGACGCTTGAACCATGGGATATGCCTGGGTATCAAAATCAAGTTATAATGGCTGCAGGCACTTTTATTCAAGGTGCGTCAATTGAACTTTCGGCTGATTCTCCAATAAAAGCCCCATATATTGCATATTTGCAAGGTGCTTTGACTTATGAGCACGCCATAATTTCTGCTAAATTTGCACTTGAAAGCATAATTGGAAAATAAATCTGAATATTGAAATATGAAATAACTTCTAACTGAAAAAGATAATTTGCAAAAATATATATTAAATAAACACGGAACTAAAGTTGAACACGGAACTAAAGTTGAAGAAGTAAAATTTGTGAAAGATTATATTGAAGGTTGAAATATAGCAAATTAATTAATATTATAGAAAATAAAATTTTAATGATTTATTTGAAGATTTGTATTTATTTAAGAAGAACATAAAATCAATAATTAAATTAGTAAAAAAATGAGTGTTTAGAAAACCAGAAAATTGAACCAAATTACTTGTTTTTGTTTAATAATAACGAAATATGCCCCTATCTATTCGTAAAAGCTGTCTTTTGCGAATAGATGTATTGATATATTTAACTACTCTACCGACAAAAAATGTATTTATTTTATCCAACATACTTCATACAATTATTTAGTATGAAGTATGTTTTATAATGATGCTTTTATATTGATAGATAATATTGTGATAATAAAATCTGATTAGTTAAACTAATCAGTAAATCAGTAAATTATAGTAGTAAAGACAGCAAAAATATATAAAGTATCTCTCCTCGAATTTAACAATATTAATTTCACAGAGAAGAAAGACAATTTGCGCAAGATACATTATTTTACAATTTTAAATAACTTTAATTGAAGTCTTGTTTTATTTCAAACTCCAATAGTAATTTTTCATAAATTTTGCATCTTCAGCTTGCGTTCCATTGCTTTCTGACAAAATGTGAGGTGTCAATTTATAATCAAATAGAACACGAGCAAGAGGTTCAAATTCTGGACCATATTCGGTGTCGGCAAACGTAAGATGCTTAAGCTCACCTTTTGGGCCGTATTGAATTTTCGAAAAATGCACGTGCATATTTTTAGTTTTCTCTTCGCCTATCGAGTCGAGCATCTTATCGATTATTCGTTTGAAATCATCAGAAGTTTTCAGAGAACCGCCCTCTCGTGAATTTATATGACCAAAATCCATACAAGGATATATGCTTTCATCTATTTTACAAATTTCTAATATTTCATCGACGGTTCCAATCTGAGCATGTTTTCCCATAGTTTCAGCGCATATCAACATATCTTGATATCCCATTTGATTTTTTATTTCAACAGTATGTTCAATGGCGTTCATTATTTTAAGCATAGCATCTTTTCTTGGTTGTTTACCTTCGCTTCCAGGGTGAAAAACACAACGCTGACCTCCAAAGCAACGAAGTTTTTTTAGTGATTGAATAATATATTCGGTTGATTTCAAGACTATTTCTTCATTATCCGAGCCAAAACTAATAAAATACGGCGCGTGAACACTTATTTCAATATTTTCCGCCTTAAATGTTTCGCCCATTTGAGTTGCTGTTTCTGAAGACAAACGAACACCTTGACCAAATGAGTACTCAAAGATGTCTAATCCGCGACCTGCTAACCATTTTGGCATTTCCACTGTGGTTTTGTATCCTTCATCAAAAAATGAGTTTGAACTGCCGGATGGTCCGAATTTTATCATATTTTTCTCCTAATAAGCTTTGTATAGCCTTATAATATCAATTTCTATAAAGTTAACAAAATAAATTTAAATTATTCTTATTTTTAATTTATATAAAAAATAATTAAAGTGTGATGTTATTGTTTGAAATACTTATTTTGAGATTTCAAGTCGCGATGCAATATCCTTTGCAATTTGTGTTTTCAATTCGGATATGTTTTCGAATTTAATTATACCACGCAGTTTTTTCCAAAAAATAAGTTTTACCTGTTTGCCGTACAAATCCCCTTCAAAATTTAGAATATGACTCTCTACCGCATATTCATTGTCATCAAAAGTCGGTTTTATTCCAACATTTGTTACGCATTTATGTGATTTGCCATCCAATTCTATCGTTGTCGCATATACACCTTGTGGAATCATAGTTCTGCAGGAATTGAGTTGCATATTTGCTGTTGGAATTCCAAAAGTATGACCTCTGCCGTTCTGTTGACGCACTGTGGATAGAAAAAAGTATGGCTCTGATAATAAAGAATTGGCATGTTCAATATCGCCATTTTCGACGATAGTTTTTATTGTTGATGTTGAAAGTTTTTTGCCGTCAACGACCAAGAAATCAACTATCGATATTTTAATTTTTTTTGAGCTAAGAAAATTCGATAATTCTTTCACTCCACCTTTTGCACCTTTGCCATAAGTGAAATCGTTTCCGGCAACAACCTCATAAATGTTAAAATTTGAAGTCAATATGTTCAAAAAGTCTTCGCCGCTCATATTTTTGAAATCATCATTGAAATCTGCAAATATTATGTTTTCTATGCCTAGATTTTGCATGCAAATTTTACGCTCGGAAAAAGTGTAGACTTGCACATTGGTATAGCAATTCGTTTGTGGATTTGTGGAAAAAGTTAAAACAGCAGATTGTGCATTTGTAGCTTTTGCGCGTTCAATCACTTTTTGAAGCAATTTCTTGTGACCAAGATGTACACAATCAAAAAAACCCAAGCCCAAAACTATGGGTTGTTCATTGAAATTCTGATAAAAATTTTTTAATTTTATTTCTCTCATAATCTTACTAGTTTCAGATTGCCCTGTTCATTTTTGCCGATTCCTAGAAGCGAATTATTGTGATAAACGCGGAACTCACCTTGAGGAATTTCGAGAGTAACTTTGATGCCGTTTAGAAATTTCTCAGCCAATGGTTCGGGAAAATTATATTTTGGTAATCCGTTAAGTATTGTTTCAATTGGAAGAATAAAGTTTAGCGGATTTTGTTCAAATTCTTCAAATTTGACGCTGTTATCTAATATAAACTCTCCGCTTTTATTTCGAATAAGTGAAGACATATATGCTACTGTATCTGTTTTTTCTCCAATATCACGGGCCAAGGAACGGATGTATGTTCCAGAACCGCAGCAAATTTTGAAAATATAAGAATCAGTTTTTTCATAACCTATATCATTATTCTCTTCTAAATATTTTTCATCTAGCAATTCAATAGAAAAAACAGTCACAGACTTTGCTCCTAGCTCAACATTTTTTCCTTCTCTTGCCAAGTCATAAGCTCGTTTTCCATTTATGGATTTTGCAGAGTATTGAGGCGGAACTTGCATTATATCACCGACAAAACAAGGCAAAATTGCAATTATTTCTTCTTTTGTAGGTATTTTCTTGTTCTCTACTAAAAACTTCCCTTCACAATCCAAAGTATCTGTTTGTTTACCAAATGTGAAAGAGGCAATATATTCTTTTTGTTTTTTTAATGCAAAATCAAATAATTTTGTAGCAGTACCTATTGCTATTGGCAAAACACCTGTAGCCTGTGGATCAAGTGTCCCTAAATGACCAACTTTTATTTTTTCACCCGTAACGCGATGCAAAATACCTCGCACTTTGACAACTACATCGCTCGAGGTCATATTCGCGGGCTTATTTATGTTTATAAAACCTTTGATTTCCATAATATTTTGTCACTCTCTAGAAACTATATATTGTAGTCTTTAAGCAGTATGATTAGAGTATTTGTGAAACTTACATGATTAAATCTATATGTATAGCTTCACTTTTGTTTGATGTTTAATACAACTATCCGCATATAACTGTTTTTCAAAAAAATGTTTTACGTATATTTTTTTTTAATAAAATATAGTATAAAAGATAATTATATTTTTTTGTTTATAAATCCATGGTGTAGTTGAAATTAAGGAACGCGAGGTTCAGCTCGCAAATACTACTTCATCAATCATTATCGAAATCGATTTTATGTTCGTCTTAACAACAATTCGAAAGCTCTTGCGACTCAACACAACATTGAAATTCGTTGTTACCGTCTATAACAGTATTTCACATTTATTAAAAGACCTTAATCGAGTCTGTCAGTTGCTGTTTTGACCAAACGCTCTATAACATCTTCATATCTGCCGTTTATTCTGCAACCTGCGGCACAACTGTGACCTCCACCGCCAAAGGCTGCTGCACAATCAGATGCGTCAACTTTCTTTTTTGTACGAATAGACACCTTATAATAGAACTCATTCGCTTCGCTGATTGCAAATGCGACTTCCACTGTATCAATGTCAATAATGTTCGAAATTATTCCTTCAGTATCAGTTTGTGATGTGCCTGTTGCATCAAAGTCTTCTTTGCAAAAAGTGATTATAGCGACTTTGTTGTCATAAAAAAATCGGCATTTAGAAAGCACTCTTGTACTCAAATTGAAAACTCCAACACTTTTCTTTTTCCATATATCGTAAATTACATCACTAGGATTAAATTTGAATGAATAAAGTGCTTTTGCTATCTCATGACTTTGCGCTGTTGTAGATGAATAACCGAAACAGCCGTTATCTGAAACCATAGCGCCGAAAATAAGTTTTGCGATTATATCGTCCATAAGTTCGCAATAATCTAGAATCTGATATATTATTTCTGCAGTTGCAGATGCCTCACTATCAACAATAGTCAGTTTTGCAAAGTTAGAATGAGTTTTGTGATGATCAACAGCAATAGTGGACGCTACTTTCAAAAAGCATCTTGCGCTCGTTCCAAGTCGTGAAATATCTGAACAATCAATAGCTATTGCGAGGTCAAATTCCTTTCCTGATGCATCGCACTTTTCAAATTTGTCTGAGCCGTCTAGATTGTGAAGTTTTTCGGGAACGGTATCATCACAAAATATTCGGACTTCTTTATCTATTTTTTTAAGTGCAAAAAACAATGCTAGAGCTGTGCCAATGGTGTCTCCATCTGGATTTATATGGCAAAATAATGCTATTGTTGTTGCGCTGTTCACGGAGGTCTTAAATTTGTATAGTTTGTCTTTTGCTATTATCATTTTGCCCCTAGAAATACAATGTTCGGAATTCCGCAGTTTATGAGGATTTCCGAACAAATTGTCTTACTTTAGTGTTCTGAGTATTTTATCAATTTTCATTCCGTAGTCAATTGAATTATCAATAATGAAAGTTAAATCAGGAATAAGACGAATGTTCATTGCACCTTTAAGTTTGTTGCGAATAAATATCCCTGCTCCAACAATTGCTTTGAAAACCTCTTGTTTTTGCTCAGCATCTGAACAATAAATGCTCAGAAAAACTTTCGCATACTTAAGGTCGGGTGTTGCTGCGACACTTGTCACAGTCACCATTCCTTCGTGAATAAGCGGATTTCTTATCTCATTGTCTATTATGAGTGCAATCTGTTTTTGCAACTCTGAATTTATTCGTTGAATTTTTATCATTTAATGATTTGCTCCATTGTGTATGCTTCGAAAATATCGTCTTTCTTCAAATCGTTAAAGTTTTCAATGCCAATGCCGCAATCATAGTTCTTTGCCATTTCTTTGACATCGTCTTTTTCGTGTTTAAGCGATGAGATAGTGCCTTCATGAACGATTGTTCCATCACGGACAATACGAACCTTTGCAGTACGGACAATTTTGCCATCAGTGACGTGGCAACCAGCAATTGTGCCAACTCCTGTAATTTTGAATATCTCTCTAACTTCAGCAGTTCCAAGAACATTTTCTTTGAACACTGGAGTGAGCATACCTTTGATTGCTTTTTCAATATCGTCAATTGCGTCATAAATTATACGGTAACAACGAATATCAATGTTGTGTTGAGCCGCAAGAGCTTTAGAGTTGTTGTCAGGACGAACATTAAATCCGATAATGATTGATGAAGTAGTATTTGCGAGCTGAACATCGCTTTCCTTGATTCCGCCTACACCACCGTGTATTATTTTGATTTTTACTTCTTCATTGCTAAGTCTTGTGAGCGATTGTTTTACAGCTTCAAGTGAACCTTGAACATCGGCTTTGACAATAAGAGTAAGTTCTTTTATACGACCGGATTTGATATTTGAGAAAGCATCTTCAAGAGTAGTTCCGTATGTGTATACTTCGCTACCTGATAAAATTTTCAATCGACGTTCTTGAGCAAGTTGTTTTGCAAATTTGTCGTCTTCAACCGCCATTATAATATCGCCTGCGTTTGGTACATCTTCAAATCCAGTTACTGCAACAGGAGTTGAAGGACCGGCAGACATAAGAACATTGCCTTTGTCATCTGTCATGGAGCGAATACGGCCCACACTTGTTCCTGCGATAATAGAATCACCAACTTTAAGTGTGCCTTTTGCAACCAAAATTGTAGCGATTGGACCTTTACCCTTGTCAAGACGAGCTTCAATAATTGTTCCGTACGCACTGCGATCCGGATTTGCTTTTAACTCCTTGATTTCCGCGAGTAAAAGTATGTTTTCGAGAAGGCTTTCAACTCCCAATCCTGTTTTTGCAGAAACATTAACAACCGGAACGTCACCGCCCCAAGCTTCTGCTAAAACTCCTTGTTGTGAGAGTTGTTGTAGAACACGGTCAGGATCTGCGCCGTTTTTGTCCATTTTGTTTACTGCGACAATTATGCTGACATTTGCGGATTTGGCGTGGTCAATAGCTTCAATAGTTTGTGGCATAATACCGTCGTCAGCTGCAACAACAATGACGGCAATATCTGTGACTTGAGCGCCACGGGCACGCATTGCTGTGAAAGCTTCATGTCCCGGTGTGTCTAAGAATGTGATTGATTGCCCTTTCAATTTAACCGTATATGCACCGATATGTTGAGTAATACCGCCAGCTTCGCCGCCTGCAATATTGGTTTTTCTAATATAATCTAGAAGAGATGTCTTGCCGTGATCGACGTGACCCATAATTGTGATAACTGGTGGTCGTGGCTTTAAGTTTTCAATATCTTCTACTTCATCCGTCAAAGATTGTTCATTCAAGGTATCCTCAAATGTCTTGTCAGGTTTATATTCCAAATTAATTCCTAATTCACTTGCAACAAGCTTTGCCGTGTCGAAGTCAACTATGTCATTTATGGTTTTAATAATTTCAAGAATAAAAAGTTTACGAATGATTTCAGTGCCCGTTTTACCAATTTTTTCAGACAAAGCTTTGATTGATATAGTTGGGGTTGTTATTATAGCTGTGTCGATTTGGACATCAACCATTTCATACCCGCCACCTTTCTTTTGCTTTTTCATACGGAATCTTCCGTCGTCCTCGTAATCTTCAAGTGTGCTGTCAACAATATAGCCACGCTTCATAAGCTGGCGCTTGTTCATTGAACCTTTTTTATCGTCGTTTTGATTTGTGGTTTTCTTGTTTATATTTTTGTTAGGTCCGTTTTTGTTTGGCATTTGCAACGGAATATTCGCAAAGTTAACGCGACCATTTGTAGACGGACCTGCACCCGCAGCATTTGGAGGACGATTGTTGTTGCGCGGTTGATATTGATTTTGTCCATTAGGATTTGGTCCATTGTTTGGGCGTGGATTTTGTTGTCTATCTCGTTGATAGCCATTTGCAAAAACACGCGTTTGAACTCCGCTGCCCATTGAAGCAGGTTTCTTTTCAGGTTTGGTTTTTTCCGGTGGTATATAAATGCGTCGAACCTCACCGTTTGGACCTGTAACTTCAGCTGTGTGATTGTCCACATCATGGTGAATTATTTTTCCTTCAGGATGTTTTGAGGTAGCAGCATTTTCCTGTTTCGAAGTTGGTTTCGCATCTTGTTTAGCTACGGGTTTCGATTCTTGTTTCAGAGTCGTCTTCGCTTCTGATTTAACAAAAGGTTTTTCCGCTTGATTTCCGTCAGACTTGAATTTTTGCTTAGGCAAAGGCTTGACTTCTTGTTTTTCAGCTAAAGGTTCGACTGCTTTGGCCAAAGGCTCTTCTGAGACTTTTTGCTCAACAATAATAGCAGGTTCTTCAACGATTTGTTTCGCTTCGACCTCAACTGTTTTCTTTTCTGCTTGTATTTCAACTGCGACTGGAGTTTCAACTATTTTTTCAACTTCTTTCTCTACTGCTACAGTTTGTTCAACTTCAGCAACTGGTTCAGAAATTTCGATTGTCTCTGTTTCCACTTTTTTCTGTTCGCCGTCTTTTTGCGCACGAAGAAGTTCCTTCTTGTTTTTCAAGTTATCAAGAAGAGAATTAGCCTTGCTTTTTTGTTCAGATACAACGGTAAGTAGAGCCGTCAGTTTTGTTGTCTTGTAAGACGACAATGCCTCGAGCATATCGACCTTGTTTTCTGCTTTGTTACCGTTTTCGTTCATACACTACCTCTAAATTGTTCTATAATTGCGGATGCTAGATTGGGTTCAGTTATGCCAATAGCTTTACATCCGTTTCTATTTGTAAGTTCAGCCAAGTCATCAACCGCTATTAAAGTGATTTTTCCTTCAGCAAACCTGGACATCTCTTTTTTTAGTCTATCTGATGCGGAGTTGCAGATAAGAATCAGATTGTATGCTCTGCGTTTTTTTAGAATGTTGTCCATTCCAATAACTGCATTGCCTGATTTTTGAGCAAATCCTAGATAGCTAATTATTTTGTTTCTCATATTCTTCCACTATTGATTGATAAATCTCTTCCGGCAGCGCGCATTTGAATGAGCGGTTAAGAAGTTTTTTCTTTGCACATTGTTTGATACAATCGATATTGTTGCAAACATATGCCCCTCTGCCTTCCATTTTACCTGTGCGGTCGAAAACGATTTTACCATCAGTTGCGCGAACAATGCGAAGCATATCACCCTTATCGGAGCGTTTGCGACACACAACACACATGCGTTCTTTTGTTTGATGATTATTCGGCATCGTCTTCTTTTGCATCTGTAGCAGGAGCTTCTTCGCTATCAATAACGGCTTGCAAACTAGATTGTGGTTTGACATCTATTTTCCAGCCTGTAAGTTTTGCAGCAAGTCTAGCATTCTGTCCGCTCTTTCCAATAGCAAGGCTCAATTTTTCGTCTGGAACAATGACTGTTGCAGTTTTAGTGTCCTCAACACAGCGAACCATAAGCACTTGTGCCGGGCTAAGAGCGCGAGCAATATATTCAAACGGGTCTTCACACCATTCGATAACATCAACCTTTTCACCAGCGAGTTCAGCAACAACAGCGTTCACACGAACACCCTTGTTTCCGATGCAGGCACCGGTTGCATCCACGTTTGTGTCTTCTGAGGCAACTGCAATTTTTGTACGGAATCCAGCTTCACGAACAATTGATTTTACAGTGACAAGTCCAGCTTTTATTTCTGGGACTTCAAGTTCAAACAATCTTTTCACAAATCCTGACGAACTTCTGGAAACAATGACTTGAGCACCGCGTGATGTGGTGCGAATTTTTTTCAAGAATACTTTTATTACTGAATTCACTTGATATTTTTCTGTTGGAATTTGGTCGGCAATCATCATAACACCTTCCATTTGACTTCCACTCATCTCAACATAAACATTTCCGCCTTCAACTCTTCTGACGATTGCGTTCAATATTTCGCCTTGACGCTCGTTCATTTCGTTGACAACCATATCGCGTTTTGCATCGTTTAGTCTTTGCATAACAACTTGTTTTGCGGTTTGAGCTGCAATTCTTGAAAAATCTTTTGGCGTGATATCTTCAATAACCACATCTCCAATTTTATAGGTTGATTTGATTTCCTTTGCTTCTTCCAAAGAAATTTCTTTGTCTTCATCTTCAACAATTTCGACGATTTGTCTATAAAAATAAACTTTTATTGTTTGTTTTTCATCGTTGAGTTTGACAACAATATTTCTTGATTCGCCCCACTCTTTCTTGTATGCCGATGCAAGTCCGGCTTCAAGTGATTCGAGCAAAAGCTCTCTGGATACCTTTTTTTCACGCTCGAGCAAATCGAGTGCTAAAAAGAAATCTTTATTTACCATCTTGTCCTCCTAGAATTTTACAAAAGGTTGAACTTTTATAATATTCTTTCTTTCATAATTTATTCTTGTTTTGTTTTGCTTTTGTGTTATTTCAAATTCGATTTCATCAGGCGTAAACGAAATCAAAATCCCGTGCGACTTGCTTCTTCCATCCACTGGCTTTTCAAACTTAACTTCGACTTCAGTGCCTATTGCTCTTCGAAAATCATCATCTGTTGTGATTGGACGGTCAAGACCAGGAGAAGAAACATTGAATATATAATCATCTTCAAATTTTTCTTCAATGGTGTCAAGTGCTGTGCTGACAGAATTATGAAGTGTTTCCAAAGTGTCCAAGTCTACACCGCCAACTTTGTAAACATAAAGATTAAGGTTTAATTTACCATATGACATCGAAAAAGAAAGTTCGACCAATTCAGCACCGAATTCTGAAACAACAGGCTCGACAACTGCACTTATCTCGGGCAAAATTTTATTATAGGTTTCGATTGAAATTTTCTTCATATTTTCTCCTAACTCAGCTGAACATAACAAGAGTGAGCCGTCAGGCTCACCCTAGAATGTCTCTATAGCATAAATATATTAACATATATAACAATATAGTGCAAGTGATTTATTGATTTAATTTAACATTTTTTGTCTATTTCTTTAGCTATCAATACAAGTAGTTCTGCAGTGGCAAGAGCGTCTGACATTGCTCTGTGAGCATTTTCGTGGATAATGTTGAAGTGTTGTGACAAAAATTCGAGCCTGTATTTTTTCAAATGCGGAAAAGCTTGTTTTGCAAGCGCGAGTGTGTCAAATAAGTCATTTTCGTAAATATATCCAAGAGGTTCCGAATGGTGAGATAAAATTGGAAAGTCATAACCGATATTGTGCGCAACAAGCGCACATCCCCTTGTAAACTTGAAAAAATCGGGCATAACAAGTTCGGAGCTTGGAGCATCAAGTACATCATTGTTTGTTATTGTTGTAATTCGGGTTATTTCCTCAGGTATTGAAATCTTCGGATTTATAAGCGAACTAAAGGTTTCCGTAAATTTGCCGTTTTCAATTTTCACACCGGAAATTTCAATAATTTTGGCGGTTGAAGTGTCAAGACCAGTGGTTTCAAGGTCAAACACCACAAATGATTTGTCCCTAAGCATAGTCGGGACTTTTTCTTCTTTGTTTTGCATATTAAAAATATCTGTTTGAGAAAGAATGTTGTTTTCGTACATTTTAGGAAAAATATATTCATATCGTGACGGAGCAGGTTTTGATGTGTGACCCTTTATGGTGCTATAGTCAATCTCGTTTGCTTTATAAATAGTTGACACCATAAAACTTAACGCTTTACCTTCATAATTGCTTTCGCTTATTCTGCCTTGGCAAACAATCTCATCATCATTTTTTATTTTGCGCAAAAGGTCGCAGTCTTTTGGATTTGGAAATGCAACGCAATCAATCATTGCTGTTTTATCAAACATGCGCCACTTAAATAGCGTTTTGAATTCGGGAGTTAATTCATCGCTTCCGTCATAGTTTTTATTCTTGTATTGTTTTTCACCAAAATCGATAACTTTTCCGCAAAGAACAGTGCTATCGCAAGGTTTTTTTATATCTGAAATGTAAGCGGGAAGCATAGTGATTTGATTGCTTCTAATTCTGCTTGAGAAAATTCTATTTCCCATTTTCACGCTTATAAGTCGGGCATCTTCAACGTAGGCAACATTTTCAGCTATGTATTTTTGACGAGTCTCCTCAACTGTTTCATTCACGATTTCAACTACGATTTCTTTCAAAACTATTTCTACTTCCTGATGAAATTCTTTTCCAAGATGTTTGCAAATCACATCATCAAGCTGAGATACTTTGAATATTTTGAAAGCAGGAGTCTCAAGTTTTAGTGTGACATATATTGAGTTTTCATCAATTTCGATGTCAATGCTATCTTCTTTTAGCATGGCAATAAACATTTGTTGTTGATTATTAAAAAATTCAATAATTTTGCTTTTTACAAGCTTTTCATCAGCATATGTACGATTCAAGTCAATGTGAACTTCAGTGTTTGGAAATAGATTTTCAACGGCAGACTGTATTTCTTGATGGTCCGAATCTGTGAGTGATTTTATTTCAAAGGTTGACACA
>JAQUST010000014.1:40445-44513 GCA_028710495.1 Clostridia bacterium | reverse complement strand
TTCTAGGAATTTTCTTTTTTGTTTGCGAGTTTGGCATTCACTTTACGACTGAACGAGTTGCAAAAAAACCTTTACGCTACACAAAACGCGCAGTAAGACTTATTATTTTGAATTCACTTGTAATATCCGGTGTTGTCCTCGGACTGCTTGCATTTTCGAATTGCTATTTTGGAGATAGTTACTTCCGCTATCTTGCATTTTTTTTCTATCCGTTTTTATTTCCGATTTTGTTTTTATTTTCTGCTTTAGCAATTTTGCCATTTGAAAAATTAAATCATTTGCGTTATGAGAATGCAACAATAAAAACGCTTGAGTCGCATCCTGAACTCATTAAAATTGCAATAACCGGTAGCTATGGCAAAACTTCAGTCAAGAACTATCTAACCGCTATGCTCAAAGATAACTTTTGTGTGCTGACAACCAAAGAGAGCTACAACACACCAATGGGAATTTCCAAAACCGTAAAAGATTTGACAGCGCTGCACGAAGTTTTTATTGCAGAAATGGGCGCACGTAAGGTGGGCGACATCAAAAGGCTTATGGAAATTGTTAAGCCCACGCATAGCATATTGACAGGCATAACAAGTCAACACCTAGAAACCTTCAAGAGCATTGAAAATATAATTCAAGAAAAAGAGCTTGTTGTGAGTATGCTTGATGAAAGCGGTATAGCAGTTGCAAACGGAGAGTGTGAATATATATCGTTAGAGCGGGAAAATGTGCTGTATGGAGGCTTCTCGGAAGATTGTGATTGTTATGCTGATAATGTAATTTGCTCAAAAAACGGAAGTGTGTTCTATTTGCATGTCGGAGGAGATAGTGCAGTTTGTGCTACACCGCTCTTGGGGAAACATAATATTCTGAACATAGTTTTGGCGGCAACTATGGCTACACAGCTTGGTGTTTCGCTTGCTACTATTGTGAAGGCAGTTGCAACGCTTGAACCCGTCGCGCACAGACAGCAACTTGTTGAGGGGAACGGTATAACAATTATTGACGACAGTTTCAATTCGAGCATTGTTGGTTCGCGTGCGGCGCTCGATACATTATCATTGTTTAGTGGGAGAAAAATTGTTTTGACCCCCGGGTTGATTGAACTTGGAGAAAAAGAGGAAGAGGAAAATATCGAACTTGGCAAAGCAATCGCAAAGGTAGCTGATTTTGTGATACTTATAGGTGAAAAAAGAAGCCAACCTTTGCTTTCGGGATTGATTGCGGAGGAATTTGAGAGAAAAAATGTTATGACTTTCAAATCACTTGCGGATGCTCAGGAAAATTTTCCAAAGCTATTACACCTGAGTGATACTCTTCTTATTCTGAATGACTTGCCAGACAACTATGATGAATAATGAAATAATTATGCCAGACAAATATGAGGCATAATAAATAATTATTATTATACAAAAGTTGCAAACTTAATGTACTTTCAATAAAAAACTACAACGAGTTGAAGGAGGGAGATTGTGAAAAAGAAAGTTGCCGTGTTTTTCGGAGGCAAGTCCTGCGAACACGATATATCAATAATAACAGCGCTTCAGGCAATGAACAACCTCGACCGCAGCAAATATGAAGTTTGTGCCGTATATATTCGTGACGGTTTTTATTGCGGAGACCTGGAAAAAATTTCCGAATTTACTCCATTTGTGGAAACTGACCATACAAAGGTATATCTATTGGGGAATACTTTCTTTGAATGCAGTAAAAAGATAAAGAAAGTGTTCAAGCCAGACGTTGCACTGCTATGTACGCACGGTGGAGACGGCGAAAACGGTTGCTTGCAAGGACTGCTCGAAATGGCAGATATTCCATATACTTCGGCAAATATATTGGGTTCGGCAGTATGTATGAATAAAGCACTCTCAAAACAAGTTTTTGAAAATATGGTGCTTAATGTAGTGAAACAGATGGTTGTGTACCGTGACAAGTTCAACTTAGATAAAGAAAACACTATAGAGAGCATAGAAAGCGTACTCGAATACCCCGTGATTGTGAAACCGTCGTCGCTTGGCTCAAGCATAGGAATTGAAGTCGCGAAGAATAGAGATGAGCTTGAACACGCGCTTATGGTAGCTATATGCTTTGACAACCAAATCGTTGTAGAGCGTGCGCTTGTTGATTTTTTGGAGATAAATTGCGCGGTGGTGTCAGATGGCGAAAAAGTGATAGTGAGCCAAACAGAATGCCCCGTCAGTTGGAATTCATTTCTTACCTATGAGGACAAATATATGAGCGGAGGAAAAATGAGTGAGGCGACTCGCAAAATTCCCGCACCTGTCGCAGAGGAGATAAACAATGAAGTAAGAGAGAATGCAAAAAGAGTATATACAGAACTAGGACTAAAAGGAGTGGTGCGTATTGACTATATGTACGATAAATCATTAAACAAGGTTTTCTTGAATGAAATCAACACAATTCCCGGCTCGCTCGCATTTTATCTTTTTGAACCGCTCGGAATTTCATACAAGGAATTGCTTGATATAATAATTGAGGGAGCATTCGCAGACAGGGAAAAGATGAAGAAAAATATGTTTGCGTTTTCATCATCTGTTCTAAAAAATTATTCAGGCGGCGGATTAAAGAAATAAAATAGATTGTTTCGGAGCGGGTGAATTGCTTGCCAAAACAGTGGTTACAATATAAAATAAAGAAAAAAGCAAATAGAGGTACGCAATGCACAAAATTCAAATGAAAACACCACTTGTAGAAATGGACGGCGATGAGATGACAAGAGTTATTTGGCAACTTGTCAAAGATAAATTGATTTTGCCATATGTCGACCTAAAAACAGAATATTATGATTTAGGCTTGGAAAATCGCGAAAAGACATTAGACCAAGTGACAGTTGACAGTGCAATTGCGACGCTAAGACTCGGAGTTGCAGTGAAGTGCGCAACAATAACCCCAAACGCACAACGCGTGAGTGAATATAATCTTTCAAAGATGTGGAAAAGTCCAAACGGCACAATCCGTGCCATACTTGATGGAACAGTTTTCAGAGCGCCAGTTTTGGCAAAGGGTATTACTCCTCTAGTTCCGACTTGGACTCAGCCTATTGTGGTTGCCCGCCACGCTTACGGAGATATTTACCGTGATGTAGAAGCAAGAGCAAAAAAGGGCGATAAGGCTTATTTGCTTATCGAAAGCGAAGAGGGCGGACAAAAAATAAATTTGTTTGAATTTGCAGACAGTGACGGTGTAGTCTTAGAGCAATACAACACCGACAACAGTATTTCAGACTTTGCCAGGAGCTGTTTCAATTTCGCAATTTCACAAAAGAAAGATTTATGGTTTTCAACAAAGGATACTATCTCAAAAACTTACGACCATCGCTTCAAAGATATTTTTCAGGAAATATATGATATTGAATTCAAGGCTAAATTTGAAGAAATCGGCATTGAATATTTCTATACGCTTATTGATGATGCAGTCGCCCGCATAATGCGTTCAAAAGGCGGAATGATTTGGGCACTCAAAAACTATGACGGAGATGTGTTGTCAGATATGGTTGCAACCGTGTTCGGCTCATTGGCAATGATGACTTCCGTGCTTGTTTCACCTCAAGGAAATTATGAATATGAAGCGGCTCACGGAACAGTTACTCGTCACTACTACAAGCATTTGAAGGGCGAAGAGACTTCGACAAATCCAGTTGCGACAATCTTTGCATGGACGGGTGCATTCCGCAAGCGTGGAGAACTTGACAGCCTCCCAGAGCTAATTGCATTTGCCGACAAGCTTGAAAAAGCAGTTATGGACACTATCGAGAATGGCGAAATGACTAAGGATTTGATAGGCATTTTCTATCGTGACGGCGTGAAAGTCAAGGCTCTCAATACTGTTGAATTTTTCGATGCAGTCTCAAATAGAATGTAAGTATTAAAATTATTGATACAGAACAAATACTAACAATTCATAACTGATAGAAACAAATACAGAATAAATGCAGAATAAATGCAGAACAAATACAAAACAAATACAAAACTGATAGGGAGCAGATAGGGAACAGATAGGGAACAGATAGGGAACAGATAGGGAACAGATAGGGAACAGATAGGGAACAGATAGGGA